>JANLIB010000295.1 GCA_024653675.1 Gallionella sp.
TATCCAGTGGCGCGCAAGGCGCGCCGATATTTGTTTCTGCTGGATTCCGGATCAAGTCCGGAATGACGAGGTTCATAGTGTTTGTTTGCCGGATCAATAGGTTGAGGGAAGTTAGTTTCTCCGGCGAATTCGGTACAATCCGGACATGAATCGCGTTAACCGATCCCTGATATTCGCCCACCGCGGCGCCAACAAGGAGGCGCCGGAAAACACCCGCAGCGCATTCGACAAGGCGCTGGAATATCCCATCGACGGCATGGAAACGGATGTGCAACTCAGCCGTGATGAAGTTGCCGTGCTCTGGCACGACCGGTTCCTCGGCAAGCTCGGCCTGCCTGGCAAACACATAGACGATTACGATTATGCCCGGTTGCAGGAGATGAATTTTGCCGGGCATTTTTCTGCTGTCGGCAAGGAAGGCATCATGACCTTGCAGGCGTTCCTGGATTTGTATCGCAAGCGTTGCCGCCTGGTGCTCGAAATCAAGAACCGCGACTGGGAGCAAACCGCCCGCCACGAGATCAAGGTGCGGCAGACCCTGGCGATGGCCGGCGGTGTGCATGACGATGCCATCATGGTTTCCTCATTCAATCTCGACAGCCTGATCTATGCCCAGCAGATTGCGCCGGGTTTTCCGCTGATTTACAACTTCGAGCCGGAGCAGACGCTGGATGAAGCCGGACAGGTTCTGGCGGCGCATCCGTTCCTGCGCGGGTTATGCCTGCCGATAGAATCGCTCGATGGCGAGATGGTCTCGTTGCTGCGCGCTCATCATAAAACCATCGCCGTTTACACTTGCAATACAGACAAGGAGATCGGCAAGGCGCTGGAAGCGGGCGTGGATATCCTGATCAGCGATGTGCCGCAGAAGGCATTGCGGATGAGGGATAAGTGAAACGCGATTTTTCATTGCTGACAGGCCGCCAGTTCGATCTGCTGGTCTGCGGTGGCGGTATCTATGGCGCGTGGACTGCTTATGACGCGGCGTTGCGCGGCTTGAGCGTCGCCATCGTGGAGCAGGGCGACTGGGCAAATGCGACATCTTCCGCTTCCAGCAAACTGATCCACGGCGGCTTGCGTTACCTTGAGACTTACGATTTCAAGCTGGTCAGAAAAGCGCTGGCGGAACGGCAGATGCTGCTGGACATGGCACCGCATCGCGTCTGGCCGCTGCGCTTCGGTGTTCCCGTCTACAAGGATAGCCGCATCGGCACGCTGAAATTGAAGGCCGGTTTGACGCTGTATGATCTGCTCGCGGGCAGGCCAGGTTCGGACACTGCGCATCACCGCTTCGACAGCAAAGACTTTGCCGGACGTTTTCCCGCGCTCGATGACGAGGGGCTGAAAGGCGGTTTCACCTATGGCGATGCGCAGACCGATGACGCGCGGCTGGTGCTGGAATTGATCGCGGGCGCGATGGCAGCGGGCGCGGTGTGCGTGAATTATTGCAGGCTGACCGAATTGAAAGAAGCGAAGGGATTGGTTTATGGCGCTATGGTCCGGGATCAACTCACCGACACTGACGCGCTGATTCGTGCCGGACAGATTGTCAATACCACCGGCCAGTGGATCGCTGCATCGGACACCGGACGAAACTGGTGCAGGCTGACCAAGGGCATACACCTGGTTATGCCTGCCGTGTTGCGCGATGAGGCCTTGTTGTTGACCGCAAGATCGGATGGCCGGGTGTTTTTCATGATTCCCTGGTATGGCATGACGCTGTTAGGCACGACCGATACCGATTACAAGGGCGGGCTTGATCATGTCTCCGCCGAGCCGGAAGACATCGCCTATCTTCTGTCTGAAGCCAATCACTATCTCAAAACTGCGTGGGCGGAAAAAGATGTGCTGGGGAGTTATGCCGGTGTGCGCGTCATGAAGCGCAGCGATAAAGCCTCGCCATCATCTGTCAGCCGCGACTGGGAATTGAAATCGTCTGTTAATGGAGTACATCATTCCATCGGCGGAAAACTCACTTCGGCGCGCGAAGACGCATCACAGATCGTCGATGCGGTATGCGCAGCCATTGGCGCAACCACCCCATGCGCCACAAAAAACCGCCCGTTTCCGTGGGTGCCGGAGCGGGATTTTTCCGAGTGGTCTGCTGTTGTCCATGTGCAGGCAACACAACTCGGCATAGCTCCGGAAATTGCGAAGTGGCTGATGCGCCGCCACGGCAAACGGGCAGGGGAGGTGTTGCGCAGCGTGGAAGGCGATTCCCGACAGGGCGAACTCATCGTGCCAACCCTGCCTTTCATCTACGCGGATCTATTGTTCTGCGCGCGCAACGAAATGGCCGTTCACATGGACGATCTTTTGCGCCGCCGCATGCCGTTGTTGATTCTGGCAAAGCTTACCGATGACGCGCTGCGTTGTATCGCCGAAACCGTTGCGCCGGTGATGGGCTGGGATGAAGCCGCGATAAACCGGGAATTGAAAGCATGCAGGGGCGCGATTTAACCAGCTACTTATCCATCGTTTTTTGATGGGTTAGTGGAATGGTATGACTATGCAAGGCCATCCCGCCCCGCTATTGTAATGAACCGGAAAAAGCAGTCAGTCCGCGAAAAACACGAAAAGCACGACACGGGATGAATTAACTTATAAAACTTCGTTGTCCGCAGATTACGCAGATTTCCGCCGATTAAACAACAGGTAATTCCGGATAGTCGCATAACCTTTCAGGTGATGCGATGCTCGTCAGCAACGCTTTGAAAATCTGCGTTAATCTGTGTAATCTGCGGATTGAACCGAGGTTTTCAGGATCATCCAAATGGTGAATTTAAATTGATCGCATCCATCGCGCTGGATCTAGGCACCACGTCGATCAAGGCCGGCTTGCTCGACCGGGACGGTATGCTCAGCCACATCGTTGCACGCCCCGCGCCGGATGTCGCCGGCCATGATGGACGCTATGAAAGCGATGCGCTGGCCTATGCGGCGATTGCCGAGGACGTGCTTGGCGAATGCGTCGCACAAGCGGGCGATTGCACATCGCTGGGGCTGTGCAGCCAGCGCTCTTCTTTTTTGATCTGGGATCAAGCCACCGGCCAGCCGCTCACTCCGCTGATCTCATGGCAGGACAATCGCGGCGCGGCCAGTTGTGATGCTTTACGGGCGCACGAGAAATTTATCCGCGCTCATACCGGCTTGCCGCTGACGCCTTATTATTTCGCGCCCAAGCTGCGCATCGTGTTGCAGGAAAATCCGTCATGGCGCGCGCGTCTCGAACGCGGCGAGTTGCGGGCAGGCACGCTGGATACTTTCCTGATCTGGCGCTGGAGCGGCGGAAAATGTTTTATGACCGATGCGTCCATGGCGGCGCGCACGCTGCTGATGCACATCCGGCAGCAGCAATGGTCGCCCGCACTCTGCGATCTGTTCGGCATACCTGCGCATATCCTGCCTGAGATCAGAGCTTCCGAAGGAATAAACCTGCGGCTCGATAATGGCCTGATCCTGCAAGCCAGCGCCGGCGACCAGTCTGCCGCGCTGATAGCCGGTGTCAGCGAGGACGGCGCAGAAGCACTGGCCAATCTCGGCACCGGCTGCTTTGTCGTGCGCTATCTGGCAAAGACGGACGCCAGGGAAGATGGCTATCTGCAAACGCTGGTATATCAGGACAGCGCGCAGCATGCCCATTTCGCAGTCGAAGGCACGCTCAACTCTGTCGCTGCCGCGCTCGCTCCTTATCCGGTGAGCGAATGCCGGTTCGAAGATCTGGCAGCGGACGATATCTATTGCCTCGCGGAGCCCAGCGGAATCGGCGCACCTTATTTCAGGAACGATCTGGGCATCCGGTTTTCGCAGCCGGTCGAACATTTGTCGCAACGCCGCATCGCCGCCTTGTTGCTGGAAGCCGTGATATTCCGGGTGGCGAGGATACTGGAAGACTTTCACCGCGAGTCTGCCATCGAACGCGTCTATCTTTCGGGCGGATTATCCGGATTGACATGCCTGTGGCACGGCATCGCCCAGTGCGTGCCCTATGATGTGTACCGTTTGTCGCAGGCTGATTCCAGTCTGCAGGGCATTGCGCAACTTGCTGCCGGGATGTTGCCGGCAGGTCGCAGAAAAAAACACAGGGACAGTCAGCGAGTCTCAATAGCTGACAATGCCCCTGCACTGCCGGAAAAATACCGGCGCTGGAAGCTATGGCTCGACAGTTTGCTTGCTGGTTGACGGGTGCGATTCAAACTGATGTGGAACTTATGCTGCTTGCCAGATCAATATTGTAATTACGCAGAATAGGTTGATCGCCCGACTCAACCGGGAGCGCCG
>JANLIB010000297.1 GCA_024653675.1 Gallionella sp.
TATCCAGTGGCGCGCAAGGCGCGCCGATATTTGTTTCTGCTGGATTCCGGATCAAGTCCGGAATGACGAGGTTCATAGTGTTTGTTTGCCGGATCAATAAGCGTAATGTTCCCAACATTAACCAATGATGACTTGGCTAATTTGGCACGCTACTCTTTGCTCACCCTACCCTTTGATGCAAATCACCGGCACCACCCGCGCTACCTTGCGCGCCAGACCGGCGTGATCGGCAGCATCCACCACGGCGCTGACATCTTTATAAGCTCCCGGCGCCTCTTCGGCAACCCCGCGCATCGAAGGGCTGCGGATCAGGATGCCGTGCCCGGCCAGATCGTCGACCACGTGCCGGCCGTTCCAGTTGCGCAGCGCCTGATGGCGGCTCATCGCTCGTCCTGCGCCGTGACATGCGGAACCGAAGGCGAGCCGCATGCCCTGTTCCGTCCCGGCCAGAATGTAGGAGGACGTACCCATGCTGCCGCCGATCAGCACCGGCTGGCCGGCATCACGCAGCACGGCAGGAAGATCGGGATGCCCCGGACCGAATGCGCGCGTGGCGCCCTTGCGATGCACATAGAGTTTTTTCGTGCGGCCGCCGACCTGGTGTTCCTCCACCTTGCAGGTGTTGTGCGACACGTCATACAGCAGCGGCAGCCGCGCCTGCGGAAGTATCTGTGAAAACACCTGGCGCGTCAGGTGGGTGAGTATCTGGCGATTGGCCAATGCGCAATTGATCGCCGCGCGCATCGCGCCGAGATAATCCTGCCCGAGCGGCGAATTGATTGGCGCGCAGGCCAGCTCGCGGTCGGGCAGTTGAATGCCATAGCCTGCGGCGGCCATCACCATGCGTTTCAGGAATTCGGTGCCGATCTGGTGGCCGAGCCCGCGCGAGCCGCAATGGATGCTGACCACGATATCGCCCCCCTTGATGCCGAAGGCTGCGGCGATCTCCGGCGCATACACGCCGGTCACGTGCTGGATCTCCAGATAATGGTTGCCGGAACCCAGCGTGCCCATCTCGTCGCGCTGGCGCTTCTTGGCCTGATCGGAAACCTGCGACGGGTCGGCGCCATGCATGCAGCCGCCCTCTTCGATGCGCTCCAGATCGGCTGTTGTGCCGAAGCCGCGTTCCACCGCCCAGCGCGCGCCGCCGCGCAGCATCGCATCCATTTCCCCGGCATCCAGCCGGATCGCGCCAGTGCTGCCCATGCCTGCGGGTATCGTGTGATACAGCGCATCCGCGAGCCGCGCTTTCACCGCCTCGATGTCCGCCATGTGTAGGCCGGTGTGCAGGGTGCGCACCCCGCAGGAGATGTCGAAACCCACGCCGCCCGCCGACACCACGCCGCCCGCATCGGCATCGAATGCCGCCACGCCGCCGATCGGGAAACCATAACCCCAGTGCGCGTCCGGCATCGCCCAGGATGCCTCGACGATGCCAGGCAGCATCGCGACATTGGTGACCTGCTCATAGACCTTGGCGTCCATCTCACGCAGCAGCGTCTCGCTGGCGAAGATCACGCCCGGCACAAGCATGTTTCCGAACGGCCTGATATGCCACTCGAATTCAGATTTGCGTTCGAACAGTGCGGGGTCCATGGGTTTCTTCGCTATTCTAAGCCGGGCAAGCCGGAGCCAAAAATTAAGATGCCATCCTCCCGTAGGTTGGGTTAGCAGTTTCACCGCGTAACCCAACAGCCTTTTTAATGATGTTGGGTTACGCGGTGAAACTGCTAACCCAACCTACGAACTACACGTCCACGACACACTGCGCGAGCCAGCCGCCGCCCGGTTGCTGTGCCACCTTCAGCGCCGTATAGGTCGCGCCTTTTATTTCGACCGCAGGGTGATGGCGTGCCACGTCCAGCGCTTCACCCCACACTTTCGCAGTGAGACGACCATCTTCCACATGCACCTCGAAGCGGCTGAACAGCATGTTGCGCGTGACCATCTCGTAGATCAACACGTTGAGCCAGTCCACCAGCAGCAACTCGGCATCGGGCGCGATGCAGGACAGTTGCAGCATCTCCTTTGCCGCCACATCCGCCGGATCGGTGATCACCGCCGTCAGCGCCAGCGCGGACTGCTCGAATGCCTGCTCCAGCGTCGCGCCCAGCCCGCGCACGCCGACATCGGCATCATGAGGGAAATGCTCCCAGCGGGCAGTTGCATTCATATCGCATCCTACCTAAAAAATGCAGTTGAAACCTGCAAATGGCTCACCTGAAAGGTGAGTTGCAGCTAAGTCGCAAGAATCTGCGTGGCAGGCCTCGCCAACATGCCGCTCACAGTATCACTCCAGCGCGGGGTGGCGCCAGCTGCTGCCGAAACGATCGAAAGTTGGCGCTATGCGACCGGATTAATGGTTACAATTGAAACACCCTCTGTTTCCTGGCGGTACAAACAATGCCTGTCCAAAACCTTACTCCAGCCGATCTTCGCCTCACCATCTCTGCTGATACGCTGGGCTACGCCGATACTTCCGAATTGCTGGAATATCCGCTGCCATGGATCGGGCAGGCGCGCGCAGAAGAGGCTGCCCGCTTTGGTCTGGGGATGGACCAGCCCGACTATAACCTGTTCGTGCTGGGTGAGGTCGGCAGCGGACGCTCGTCGCTGCTGCGTCACGCGATGCAGGCTGCGGCGGCAAGCCGGCTGGCTCCGCCGGACTTGTGCTACCTGCACAACTTCGATGCGCCGGAGCGTCCGCGTGCGCTGCGCCTGCCTGCCGGACAGGGGCGCCTGCTGAGGCAACTGTTAGCGCGGATGACGAAATCCCTGCAAACGGAAATCCAGCAGCGGCTGGACAGCCAGGATTTCAAGGTCGAGAGCGAGCGCATTGAGAAGACTTACAAGGCAGAAGAAGCCAATGCCTACGTCGAGCTTGAGGCATTTGCCGAAGCCCGCAATTTTACGATGCACCGCGAAACCGGACACATACTTTTCACCTTGCTGGGAAAAAAAGGGCGCGCCTACACCGAAGACGAAGTGCTGGCGTTGCCGAAGGAACGCCGCGCCGAGATCGAGCGGTACGAACAGGAACTGCGCGCGGAAATCAGCCGTTACTTCGAGAAGACCCGGCCGATGGAGCGGGTCATGAATGAGGCGCTGGCTGCACTGCGGCGCCAGGTCGTGAAGCCGCTGCTGGATCGCGAATTGCAGGATATCCGCATCGGGTTGAAGAAGCAGATCAAGGACTCCGTCAAGCTCGGCGACTATCTGGAACGGGTGGTGCAGGACGTGCTCGACAATCTTGAGCTGTTCAAGGTTGCCGACGCCGACGACGAGATCAGGCGCGAGGCATTGAGCGCCTTGCTGTCGCGCTACCGGGTCAATCTGGTCGTGGACAATGACGGCCTGAGCGGTGCGCCGGTGATCATCGAGGATAACCCATTGTTCCGCTCGCTGTTTGGCAGCATCGAATACCAGTCCGAAAACGATGTGCTGGTGACCAATTTTTCGCGGATACGCGCCGGCAGCCTGCACCGGGCGCACGGCGGCTTTCTGATGCTGCATCTGCGTGACCTGCTGGCCGACGGTCTGGTTTGGGAGAAGCTGCGGCGTTTTCTGCGCAGCGGCAGATTGAAGATCGAAGAGCCAGGCACCGCGTTCGCGCCGATCGCGGCTGTTTCGCTCGAACCCGAAGCGGTGGATGTCGATGTCAAGATCATCATGATCGGGTCGCGCGAGCAGTATTACGAATTTCAGGAAGAGGACCCGGAGTTCGCGCGCCGCTTTCGCGTCAAGGTTGACTTTGCCGAAAGCTTCTTGTCCAGCGACGAGACGCGTCGCACCTCGGCTATCTTCGTCGCACACACCTGCCGCGATCTGGGGCTGCCGCATTTTTCCGCCGCCGCAGTCGCGCGCCTGCTTGAGGACGGACACAGAGAGGTGGACGATCAATCGCGCCAGAGCGCGATCTTCGCCCACGCCGAGGCGCTGGTGATGGAAAGCGCGGCGCTGTGCCGTGCGCGTGCCGGTCGTTTGGCCGAGGCGCCAGTTGTCGAAGAACCAGTAGTTGAAGCACGGGATGTCGAGGCGGCACTCGCTGCGCGCACTCTGCGCCACGATTACCCGGACCAGCGCCTGCAGGAATCGATCGCCGAAGGAGATGTGCTGATCACATTGCACGGCGAGAAAACCGGGCAACTCAACGGTTTGACCCAGGTGGATCTGGGTGATTACCGTTTCGGTTTTCCGGTGCGTGTCTCTGCTCGCACCTTTGCCGGAGAGGATGGCCTGCTCAACATCGAGCGCGAAGTGGAGATGTCGGGGCCTATCCACGACAAGGGCGTGCTGATCCTGCAAAGCTATCTGTCCGCGCTGTTCGTCCACAATTCGCCGCTCGCTCTGAATGCATCGATCGTGTTCGAGCAGGAATACCACGGCGTCGAAGGAGACTCTGCTTCGATAGCCGAACTTTATGCGTTGCTCTCGTCGCTGTCGGGTCTGCCGCTCAAGCAGGGCATCGCGGTCACCGGCGCGCTCAACCAGCATGGCGAGGTGTTGCCGGTGGGCGGGGTCAACGAAAAGATCGAGGGTTATTTCCGCATCTGCGAAAAGGCCGGTCTGGACGGCAGCCACGGCGTGCTGATCCCCGATCGCAACCGCCGCCACCTGATGCTGGAACGCAAGGTCGTGGAGGCGGTCGCCAAAGGTTTGTTCCACATCTATACCTTGGATCACGTCAGCACGGGGGTGGAACTGCTGACCGGATGCCCGTTCGGCTGCGCGGACGAAGCGGGGAATTATCCGCCTGGCAGCATGCTGGGCAATGCCCAGAAAACTTTGCTCGCTTATCGCCGCGCCTACCAAATATCGGGACACCATGTGCCGGAGCACCCGAAGCCGGCGCGCAAGCATCTGAGCTGATAACTGCGGCAGGCTTGGATGGGCTGCGTTGGCTTTGGTTTGGTTGGTATAAAGGGCGCCTCTATTAATTCAAACTCCGTCCTTCAATCCCTCAAAGGGAAGAAAATCTGGCGTAGGGCGGGTCACACCCGCCGTGGTTGCCCGGCATCCGGTGGGTTACGGCGGGTGCGACCCGCCCTACGTCGCTGGACACCGGCCTCCGCCGGTGTGACGAATTTTCAGAGGTGTTCATCACATCGTGCGCTTGATCAGCTTGCGCAGCGCAGTTAACGAACGCGTATTGAGCACGTCGGATTTTTCCAGCCAGCCGCGCCGCGCCTGTCCGATTCCATATTTAAGATTGGCGAAATCGAAGGTGCTGTGCGCGTCCGAGTCTATGCTGACCAGAACGCCTTCCTCCTTCGCGCTCTGGCAGTGGCTGTCGAGCAGGTCGAGGCGTTCCGGATTGGCGTTCAGTTCGAGGAAGCAGCCGCGCTGTTTTGCATGGCGGATGATGCGCAGCATATCCACGTCGTAGGGCTCGCGCTTTTCGATCAGGCGTCCGCTCGGGTGCGCGAGCAGCGTGAAGTGCGGGTGATCCATCGCGCGCAGGATGCGCTCGGTCTGTCTGGCGCGCGACAGGTCGAAGCGGCTGTGCACTGCGCCCACCACCAGGTCGAGCCGCGCCAGCACGGTATCCGGCAGGTCGAGGCTGCCGTCTTCGAGGATGTCCACCTCGATGCCCTTGAGCAGCGTGATGCCGTCCAGTTGTGTATTGAGACGGTCGATCTCGTCGCACTGGCGCGCCAGTTGCAGCGGATCGAGGCCGTGCGCGATGGTGAGATGGCGCGAATGATCGGTGATGGCCAGGTACTCCAGCCCCAGCGCCCTGGCTGCCAGCGCCATGTCGCGCAGGCTGTCGTGGCCGTCGCTGGCTTTGGTGTGCGCATGCAGGTCGCCTTTGAGGTCGGGCAGTTTAACTAACTCTGGTAATCGCCCGCCGCGCGCCGCTTCGATCTCGCCGCGATCCTCGCGCAACTCCGGCGAGATGTAAGGCAGGCCGACGGCGCGGTACACCGATTCCTCGCTGTCCCCGGCGATGCGCTGCGCGCCACGGAACACGCCGTATTCGTTGACCTTGAGGCCGAGCTGCTGCGCGATGCGGCGGATCGCGATGTTGTGCGCCTTGGAGCCGGTGAAGTAATGCAATGCCGCGCCATAACTTTGCTGCGCCACGACGCGCAGATCGACCTGCATGCCGCATTTGAGCAGGACGCTGGCGCGCGTTTCGCCCGCAGAAAATATTTCGGCTACTTCGTCATAGGCGGTGAAACGCTGCATCACCGGGCTGTCCGGCATCGCAGTCACGAGAATATCCAGATCGCCGACGGTCTCGCGCATGCGCCGGAAGCTGCCGGCCACGACCACCTGCTGCACGCCGGGGATCGCCTGCAGAAAGGCGCGCAGCGTTTCGGCATACTGCGCCGCCGTGGCGAGCTTGAAGCGGCGGCTCTGGCTGGCATGGGCTTCCACGGCCTGCAAAATGTTCTGCTCGGTTTTTTCTCCGAAGCCGTGCAGCGCGCGGATGCGGCCATCCTGCGCGGCGCGATGCAATTGCTCGACGGTCTGCACGTCGAGGTCGTGGTACAGCGCCTTGACCCGCTTCGGCCCCAGGCCGGGAATCTTCAGCAGTTCGGTGATCGCGGGCGGCAGTTCGCGGTGCAAGCGATCCAGCAGGCTGCAATGTCCGCCGGTGATGATCTCCTCGATCTTGGCGGCGAGATCGGCGCCGATGCCGGGCAACCGGGTCAGGTCATCGCCGCGCTCCACCAATACGCGCGCCTCCTGCGGCAGGTCGCCCAGGATGCGTGCGGCGTTGCGGTAGGCGCGGATGCGGAACGGATTCGCCCCCTGAATTTCCAGCAGGTCGGCGATCTCGGTGAAGATGGCGGTGATGTCGGCGTTATGGACTGGCATCGATGAGCCTTTGATAGACAGATAGATCGGCGGCGGAAAAGCAGCAGAAGATCACATCGCTGATAGAGGCCAGATTGGTCAGCGACGAACTGACCGCTTCAACTGCGACCTGTGCCGCCAGCTCCACCGGATAACCGTAGACGCCGGTGCTGATGCCGGGAAAGGCGATGCTGTGCAACCCGTTGTCGTTCGCAACTTGCAGCGAGTTGCGGTAGCAGGAAGCCAGCAGCGCCGGTTCGCCTTTGCTGCCGCCATGCCAGACCGGCCCCACGGTGTGTATCACGAATCTGGCCGGCAGGCGATAGCCCCTGGTGAGCTTCGCTTCGCCTACCTTGCAGCCGCGCAGTTTACGGCATTCCTGCAGCAACTCCGGCCCGGCAGCGCGATGAATCGCCCCGTCCACGCCGCCTCCGCCCAACAGCAAAGAATTGGCGGCGTTGACGATCGCATCGACCTTGAGGGTAGTGATGTCGGCCTGGATGGCTCGGAGTATGGTTGGCATGGCTATTGAGTATTTCATAATTCATTACAGAGTTCACCCTAATGCACTTGGAGCCCAGGGTAAATTTGTTCTCGGCAAAAAATGTAGGGTGGATAAGCGCAGCGCATCCACCTTTTTGAGATGGCATGGCGGATGCGCTGCGCTTATCCACCCTACTACTTTTGATTACACGAGGTTCAAAAAATCAGTCATCGTTGAACAAATTTACCCTGACTTGGAGCCCCTCTCCCGCAAGCGGGAGAGGGGAGTGTCCGCATGTCGTCGTTCAATAATATATTTGTCGCAAATTATGGAAAGCTCAATAGTGTCCGGCGCGAGCGGGCAGCGAGAACCGGTCTTTTGCCGGCTCATCCGGCTGACGTGTCTGACAGTATTGCAGAATCACCTTCCATGCTTTCAGCTTCTGCTTGTAATCCATTGATGCGTGTGCCGGGCTGGTCGAGGGCAGGCGCCGACAGTGCAGAGAGCGTTGTTCGAGCAGAGGGTCAAGCAAAGGCCGCACATGCCTGTGGAAGCATTGCTCGGCCATGCTGCCGTTGAAAAAAACATGGGTGATGTGCGGATGTGCTGTAAAAAATGCAGCGAAGTTGTTGGCGCAAATCGAATCAACTTTGATATCGGCATCCATGCTGCTGTGGCGCGTGCACGAGGCGAGCACATCCCACAGCGCGATACCGGCGGACTTCAGTTTCAGGGTTCGTTCTTCGTAAGGCAAAGCGGGTGATGCGCCGGCCAGTTCACCCATGATGCTCCAGAAGGCGTTGCGGGGATGCGCATAGTATTGGCCGGCGCGCAGCGATTCCTTCCCGGGCATGCTGCCGAGGATCAGGATAGTCGCCGTTGCATCTGCGACCGGCGGAAAGCTCTGGATTCGTGGCATGGCTTTTCGATGTTCCCTGCGCTCAATCGAGAACGCTACGTAGGGGCGCGATTAATCGCGCCCTTTTGCATAACGCGATGCGAATCTGGGCGCGATTAATCGCGCCCCTACATCACACCCAATTACAGATGTTGCGCGAACCAGTCCGCTGCAGCATGCGCCGCTTGTTGCAGCGTGCCGGGTTCTTCGAATAAATGGGTCGCGCCGGGTATCAGGATAAGTCTCTTCTCGCAATTCATCAGCGCATCCGCCTGCTGGTTCAGCTCGATCACGCCGTAGTCCGCGCCGCCGACGATCAGCAGGGTCGGCGCGGTCACGCGGCCCAGGGCGACTGCTCCGGCGAGGTCCGGGCGTCCGCCGCGCGATACCACTGCCGAAATCTTCTTCTCCATCTTTGCCGCCGCCTGTAACGCTGCCGCCGCGCCGGTGCTGGCGCCGAAATAGCCCAGGCTCAGGGCTTGTGTCTTCGGGTCTGATTGCAGCCATGCGGTCGCTGCGAGCAGGCGTTGCGTGAGCAGCCCGATGTCGAAGCGCGTGGCGTAATCCTGATCTTCTTCGCGCGTCAGAAGATCGAACAGCAGCGTGCCGATGCCGCGTTGCTGCAGCACTTCGGCGACATAGGTGTTGCGCGGGCTGAAGCGGCTGCTGCCGCTGCCGTGGGCGAACAGCACCACTCCTTTTGCGGACGGCGGCAGGATCAGTTCGCCATCGAGTTCGACCAACCTGCTTTCTGATTTATCGAGTCCGGCCGGGATATGTACGGTGCTCATTTTGTTCCTTTCATCATCAGGGCACCTCTATTAATCCAAACTCCGTCGCGATACGGCGTTGCTCAAGAAATTTTAACGCTTGCATATCAAACATATGCGGCGCGCTAAAATTTCTTT
>JANLIB010000303.1 GCA_024653675.1 Gallionella sp.
GCGCCGCATATGTTTGATATGTAAGCGTTAAAATTTCTTGAGCAACGCCGTATCGCAACGGAGTTTGGATTAATAGAGGTGTCCAATATAAAAAGGCCAACCGGAGGGTTGGCCTTTCTGTTGCTTCATGCAGCGGATGATTAAGCGCGTTTCTTGAACTCGTTGGTGCGGGTGTCGATCTCGATCTTGTCGCCGATCTCGATGAACGCCGCCACGGGCAATTCAAAGCCGGTGTTGATCTTGGCCGGCTTCATCACCTTGCCTGAAGTGTCGCCGCGTACTGCGGGTTCGGTGTAAACGACTTCGCGCACGATGGTATTGGGCAACTCGACCGAGATCGCCTTCTCGTTGTAGAACACCACCTCGCACGGCATGCCGTCTTCGATGTAGTTGATCGCATCGCCCATGCTTTCGGATTCTATCTCGTACTGGTTGTATTCGCCGTCCATGAACACGTACATCGGGTCGGCGAAGTATGAGTAAGTCACTTCCTTGCGGTCCAGGATGATCTGCTCGAACTTGTCGTCGGCGCTATACACGGTTTCCTTGGCGGAATCGGTCAGCAGATTCTTCATCTTCATCTTGACCACCGAGCCGTTGCGTCCTGATCGGCTGTATTCCGCCTTGAGCACGACCATAGGATCGGCGCCAACCAGAATGACATTACCTGCGCGAACTTCTTGTGCTGTTTTCATGTTTACTGCCCTTCAATTTTCAAGGCGCGCATTCTACCGATTTCTTTGGAAAAATCCAGTAGATTCAACGCCAGATTGTTTTCGGCCAAATGCCGCGCCCAGTGCCGTGCACGCTGGTTCAGCTCGCCGCGTGACATAACGAAGGCAGGCCAGACCTGCCCTGCCCCGCTTTCCATGTTCCAGGCTTTCCACAAACCCTGAACCGCCAGGCTTGCGAAATCGTCTGGTTGCTCGTTGTACAAGATCAGGAAGGCTTCGAGCTTTTTCAAGTGCACCGCGTCATGCTGCGGGTATATCTGCCAGATGAATGGCT
This sequence comes from Gallionella sp., assembly GCA_024653675.1. GTDB lineage: Bacteria > Pseudomonadota > Gammaproteobacteria > Burkholderiales > Gallionellaceae > Gallionella. Next base: position 1,009 of record JANLIB010000303.1, read on the forward strand.
TGCCTGCCCAAATCGCCCGCACGAACGAATCCTCGCCACGGACGAAATTGACATCGCACGCCCACAAGAGTTCATCGTAACGCTCCTGTTCGACGAACGGCAGCACGCGCACTTGCAGCTTGCCGCGCGAAAAAGCCTTGCCCGCGCGCGGAGCGGCATCGCCGAAATATTGGCCGGCCTGCGGCAGGATGCGCCCTTCCGGCACCAGGCATAGCACCGGCTGGACGCCGGACGCCCACACATCGAACAACCCGGCAAGCGCGGCATTCTCATACGCAAACAGCGAGACCTTCAATGTTTCCGCTGCCGGAATTTCCATACCGATGTAACGCCAGAACGCCTGCTGCTGCGCGGCATCATTCTGGAACGCGTCGCGACGATCGAGGAGGCCGCGCTCCAGCAACAAACCGCCGGTCTGTCTGGTGAACCCCGGGAAAAAGAAATATTTGGTCAACGGCAGGGCCGGATGCGGCGAAGGCAGCTTGTGGCAACCCTCGACCCAATCTTCGGCAGACAGATATTCGAGGTTGACCCAGACGGGTTTATGCGCTTGAGCCGCCATCGCCTCAATGTAACTTGGCGGCAACCTGCAGGCAAATGCTTCGATCACCAGATCGGCGGGCTGTTCGTCGAGAAAGTTTTTGCTCCACAGGCACACCTCCACACCGCGCCTATGCTGGCACTCCAGCGTGGCATCGGCTTCCGGACACAGCTTGGCCAGACTGTTCAAATCATCCACCCACAACCTGACCGCCAGGCCGTGTTCATTTGCCAACTGCCGCGCCATCCGCCAGCACACGCCAATGTCGCCGTAATTGTCGATGACGTTGCAGAAGATGTCGCAGCGGGTTACCACCCCCTCTCCCCTACCCCTTTCCCCCAAGTGGAGAGTGAAATATCCCGGATCATTCAGCATGCAACGCCTCCACCGGATCGAGCCGCGCCGCGCGCATCGCAGGCGTGACCCCCGCCGCGAGGCCGATGCTGATTGCTGTCAGTTCCGCGACCAAAGCAAACAGCCAGGGCGTATGCACCGGCAGCGCCGGAAACAGCAGGTGCAATCCCTGCGCGATTCCGACACCCAATGCCAGCCCGGCCAGTCCGCCCAGCGCGGACAAAAGCATCGCCTCGCCCAGAAACAGCGTCAGCACCTGCCGCTCTTGCGCGCCCAGCGCGCGCAATAGGCCGATCTCGGCGGTGCGCTCGGTGACGGCCATGGTCATAATGGTGAGTATCCCCACTGCGCCGACCAGCAGCGAGATGCCGCCCAGTGCGCCGACGGCGAAGGTGAGGATATTCAGCACCGAGCTCAGCACTTCCAGCGCCTGCTCCTGCGAGATAAGCGTAAAATCTTCGCGCCCATGCTGTTCCTTGAGACGCCCGGTGAGAATGCGGATGACCGTGTTCGCATCGACATCGGCGCGGTAACTGACGTTAATCTCCATCAAGCCGGGGCGATTGAACAGTTCCATCGCCCGCGCCGCCGGGATGAATACCGCATCGTCCATATCCATGCCAAGGATCTGCCCTTTCGATTCCATCACGCCGATGACGCGATAACGCTGCCCCCCGATGCGCAGATACTGCCCAAGCGGGTTCATTCCGCCAAACAGTTCCTGCCGGATCTTCCAGCCGATCACAGTCTGCGCGCGCGCCTGTTCGTCGTCTGCATCGGTCCAGAAACTGCCGCTCTGCACCTTCATGGTGAACGCATGGCCGAAATCGCGCCCCTCGCCCAGCACCATGGTGCGCCGGGTTCTGCCATTGGCGCGCACCTCGGCATTACCCACCAGGCCGGGAACAACATGCTCCACATAAGGCAGGCGGCGCAAGGCATCGGCATCCTCCAGCGTCAACGGCCTGACCGAGCCGAAAATGCCGACGTTACCGCCCTGCGTCTGCGTCTTGCCGGGCTGCACGCTGATGATGTTGGTGCCGAACTGCGAAAACTCGGAAAGCATGAACTGGTGCAGCCCTTCGCCGATGGATGTCAGCAGGATCACCGCAGTGATGCCGATGGCTATGCCCAGCCCGGTGAGGAAGCTGCGCATCCGGTAAGACAGGAAACTGGAGGTAGTGAGGCGGATCAGGTCGGGAAATAGCATATGCGCGTTATTCCGGCGATGCGGAATACTCCTATTCGGATAACCCCAGCCATTTTTTATCCTCTTCAATAGCCAGCTTCGCCCGTTGCCGCTCCTCAGCTTCCATGATCGTTTCTCGGAAGCGGTATTCAATGGTTGGAATAGACAAAATATTTGCTTGCAAACCGGCGTGTATCCACTCGCGATCCCGTGGTTCACTACGCACATACTTCGAAATAGCGGCATCATTTGGCTCAAGAAACCATGCCGCCACGCCGGAATCGAAAGCGACGCGAATCAGGCGCTGCTCCCAGCCTTCCGGTAAAGTGGGCAACATAGGGGAAACCGCATCAGCGTAGTAACCATAGGTTTGCTCAAAATCGCTACCCAACCCCAACTTATTCGCTATTTCGAATGCCCTGCCCGGATCGTTCTTTGGGTATAAATCCAAATCAATCGAGCCAATCATAGAGATGGGTGGATGGGCAACTGCACCGAACACGGACAGGCTGCCGATAATCACATAATCGCGATGATTCGTGATTCTCATCGCCTCTTCTAACAGGCGTTTGATGTCATCACGATTCATCGCATCGACTCATGCAACAGAAAGCCAAAGGGCGAATTTTGCCGTAACGAAACACCCTCCGGGTCATTCGTGAGGATGGACTCGCACATAGAGGCAACGGGCATATTGAGTATGATGCGCCACGCCTTGACGTAACGGGGATTGCAAAGCTGTTCGCTGTCCCATTTTTCGACACGCTCCAAAGCCAGCCTGCGCACCCGCTCGCCATCCCGCTGGTCAAACAACGCTGCAACCGCTTTGCGGTGCAAATCGACCAGCCTGTCATCGGACTGCTGCTTGCACATGCGCGCCAACCTGCGCTTTTCAATTACATCCTCCGTGTTCATGTTCATAAGCTCCTTTCAGTCGCCTTCGGAAAAAGCTGCATACTTTTATGCGCGAAATCCTCGACTGCGGCCTGGAGTTTTGACACAGTAGAAGAGATTCGAACACCACACTTGTCCGCTGAGTACAACGACCAAAACGCAATGGAGTCTGCATCCTGCGTCCATGAGCAAACAAAGGAGGTGTTTTTCAGACCGCTGTGGGTACGCAGGATGTCCTCCTGACTCGTAATACCAGTGTACTAGCAGCCTGTCTGACTTAAAGGAAATCGGCTGCAAATCCGCCTGAGCGGTCCATATTTCACCGCTTTTTTGGTCAATAGAACGACTATTGACCTGC
>JANLIB010000016.1 GCA_024653675.1 Gallionella sp.
GATCCAGAACGCCAGCATCGGCAATGGCACAAGTATTTTTCCGTACAGCCACATTGATGGCAGCGAAGTGGGCGCCAACTGCCGCATCGGTCCGTATGCGCGTTTGCGCCCCGGCACGAAGTTGCATGACGACGTGCACATCGGCAATTTTGTCGAGGTCAAAAACAGCGAAGTCGCGGCGCACAGCAAGGCCAATCATCTCAGCTACATCGGCGACAGCACCGTGGGCAGCCGTGTCAATGTCGGCGCGGGAACCATCACCTGCAATTACGACGGCGCGAACAAGCATCGCACCATCATCGAGGACGACGTGTTCATCGGCTCGGACACGCAACTGGTCGCGCCGGTGACGGTGGGCAAGGGCGGGACGATAGGCGCAGGCTCGACCATCACGCGCGACACGCCGGCGGGCGAACTCACCGTCTCGCGCAGCAAACAGGTGACCGTTGCCGGGTGGAAAAGGCCGGTCAAGAAAAAATAAACCCAAATTGCTCAAAGGCACAAAGCTTCGTCATTCCCGCGCAGGCGGGAATCCAGATGATTAAACCCAGATAATCCATTAGAAAAAACTGTGTCATACCGGCCCTTCGACAGGCCCAGGATAAACTGACCTGAGGTCAGGCCGGTATCCAGATGATTAACAAATTCCCACGTCAGTGGGACAACATCACGGCTTTGTCCGCTTCGCGGAATGTTTTTTATTGCTGGATTCCCGCCTGCGCGGGAATGACGGACTAATGGATTTAAAGTATTTCACCGGAGTCTGAAAAATGTGCGGAATCGTAGGTGCAGTGGCGCAGCGCAATGTTGTGCCGGTTTTGCTGGAAGGATTAAGCCGTCTGGAATATCGTGGCTACGATTCTGCCGGCCTGGTGGTGGTGCGCGACGGGAAACTTGAGCGTGTGCGCAGTATCGGGCGAGTGGCCGAACTCACCGAGAAAAGCAAGAACACCCGGGGACTGATCGGTATCGCGCACACCCGCTGGGCGACGCATGGCGCGCCCAGCGAGCGCAACGCCCATCCGCACATCAGCAAAAATCACATCGCCGTGGTGCATAACGGCATCATCGAAAATTACGAGGCGCTGCGCACCCGCCTGACCGCAGCCGGCTATGAGTTCACCTCGGATACCGACACCGAAGTCATCGGCCACCTGATCCACAGCCACTACGCGCGCGGTAACTCGTTGCTGTCGGCAACCCAGGCCGCATTGAAAGAACTGGTGGGCGCTTACGCCATCGGCGTGATAGCGGCGGACAACCCCGATCAGATTATTTGCGCGCGGCGCGGCAGCCCGCTGCTGCTGGGCGTGAGCGACAGTGAATACTTCATCGCATCGGACGTGTCTGCGCTGTTGCCGGTGACGCGCAGGGTGGTTTATCTCGAAGAAGGAGACGTGGCAGAAGTGGGACGCGGCGGCTACCGGATTTTTGACGCGACGGGAAAGCGCGCGGAGCGAGCGGTGCAGACCAGCGAACTGAGCGAGGAAAGCGTGCAACTGGGCGAATACAAGCACTACATGCAGAAGGAGATCCACGAGCAGCCGCAGGCGCTGGCCGACACGCTCGAATCGGTGTGCAACAGCCAGACGCTGGTGCCGGGGATTTTCGGCGCGGAAGCGGCGGCTACTTTTGCCTGCATCGACAGTGTCCTGATACTTGCCTGCGGCACCAGCTATCACGCGGGGCTGGTGGCGCGCTACTGGCTGGAGGAAATCGCCGGGATACGTTGCAATGTGGAAGTCGCCAGCGAATACCGCTATCGCACCAGTGTGCCGAACCCGAAGTCGCTGGTGGTGGTGGTCTCGCAATCCGGCGAAACAGCCGATACGCAGGCCGCTCTGAGCCATGCGAAGAAGCTGGGCCATGACCATACCCTGGCGATATGCAACGTGCCGGAAAGCGCGCTGGTCAGGCTGTGCAAACTGCGCATGCTGACGCGCGCCGGGCCGGAGATCGGCGTAGCCTCGACCAAGGCGTTCACCACGCAACTCGCCGCGCTGTTCCTGTTGACGCTGGTGCTCGCCAAGCAGCGCGGACGTTTGACGGCGCAACAAGAGCAGCAACATCTGCACGAGTTGCGCCATCTGCCCGGCGCGACGCAGAAAGTGCTGGAACTGGAGCCGCATATCGCCAGGCTCGCCAAACAGTTCGCCGGCAAACAACATGCGCTGTTCCTGGGACGCGGCCTGCATTACCCGATCGCGCTGGAAGGCGCGCTCAAGCTCAAAGAGATTTCCTACATCCACGCCGAAGCCTATCCGGCCGGCGAGCTGAAACATGGGCCGCTGGCGTTGGTGGACAAGGATATGCCGGTGATCTCGGTCGCACCGAATGACGCGCTGCTGGAGAAGCTGAAGTCCAATCTGCAGGAAGTTCGCGCGCGAGGCGGCGAGCTGTATGTGTTCGCCGATGCAAACACGCATATCCGCGAGGCAGACGGCATCCACATCATGCAAATGCCCGAACACGCGGGATACCTCAGCCCGATTCTGCACACCATCCCGTTGCAGTTGCTGGCGTACTACGTCGCCCTGCAAAAAGGCACTGATGTGGACAAGCCGCGCAATCTCGCCAAGTCGGTCACGGTCGAGTGAACGAAAGGGTAGGTCGGGTTAGGCCGCAGGCCGTAACCCGGCGCGGATTCTGGTGATTGTCGGGTTACGTTGCACTAACCCGACCTACAAATTTCACATGCTCAGCAAGTTAAGCCCGAAGGGCGGTCGTAACCACAAGCATTTATTTCTTGCCAAGTCTGTCACGGTCGAGTGAACGAAAGGGTAGGTCGGGTTAGGCCGCAGGCCGTAACCCGACGCGGTGATAATTGATTGCCGGGTTACGTTGCACTACCCGGCCATTATCAGCTTCAAAATGGCCAGACGAAAGATGCCCTGGCGTAGCGATACTCGTAGTCAGAGCCGCCGCCAGTGCCGGCGCTGGTTTGCACACCGGCAGCAAGATCGTAATACCACGGCCGTCCCAGGAATGCTTCCAGCCTTATCTGTGCGCCATGCACCGGGGAATCCGCGCCATCGACGGCCTGTGACCCTGCCTCGGCATAAGCCGACAGCACGCCATACAGCATGGCGAGGCGCCGGCGAAATCCGAAGCCGAGATGATAGTCCTGGAAATCATCCGGAGAAAAATAGTTGCCGGTGTAAGGCAGGGAATTGGTATGCCGGGTCAGTTTGAGATAGGTGCGAAGGCCATAGTCTTCCGACAAAACATAGGAAGCTTTGCCCTTTATCAATGTGCGCATGTTCTGATCTGAAAAACTCTGGCGACCCAGCACGCCGGCGACATTAATGCGAGGGGTGAAAGGGTAATCGACTGCAACAGTCTGTGCCGAATAGGTCACCCGGTTGGTCAGGCCCATTACCGAATCGACGATGTTTTTCTCGGCGCGTATTTCGTAGTTCATGGCTTGCATAGCCTGTCCTGAAATCTGCATGGCGCCAGTGTTTGCTGACCAGCCCGGCAACGCCAGGCGCGTTAGTTCAACCTCACCCTTGACAGGTACTGACGGCAACGGCAGGATTTTGGCGCCGTAGATACCGGTGCCGTTGCCATGCATGCTGAAACCGGGCGCCGCAAAATCAAGCGACGACTGTTTGAAACCCAGGCGCTCGAAAAATTTTTCCTTGCTCACGTAGAGCCCGAAGCCGGCGGTGAGACTGTTGACTTGAAAACCGTCGGAATCCTTACTGTAGATTGCCTCGCCGGTTGCGAAGGGCTGCGCTGTCGCGGAGTGGCAAAAGCACCAGAGGGCGGACACCATTGCACAGGTTGCTGAGCATCGGCTCATTTGGTGCCCCAACTTTTGCGCGTGCCCAGAATTTCGGACAGGTAGCCGATGAAACATACGGGTTGCAGAATTACTCCGTAAAACAAGGCGTAAAACACAAAGGCAACCGGATTGTTCCGGACTTTCAGTCCCTGCTCAGTAAACATCTTTGACTGTATCGAATAAATAAGATAGTTGACCAGCATGGCGAGCGGAAGCACCAGCAGGGTCATTGGCCCCGCCAGCCAATAGTAGCCGAAGAGCGCCAGTATTATTCCCGGCACAAAGGTAAAGGTGTAGATGAAATCCAGCAAAGGGAACAGCAGATTCCACCAGATGAAGATGGTTATCATGCGAAACCGGAACAGCAGCGGCCAGTGATGCTTGAATGCTTCGATCAGGCCGCGTGACCAGCGCTGGCGCTGACGAATGAATTGCTGAAACGTGAAAGGCGTGTTTGTGAACAAACATGCGTCTTCGCAATAACCAACGCGATACCCGTGCTCGAGAATGGCCCAGGTAAGAACGATGTCTTCACCCACGCAGTTGCGCCACCCGCCAACCTCGCGCAGCACATCGGTGCGATAGATGGAAAAAGCGCCCTGTGCCACCAGCGTTCCCTGAAACAGGCTCTGCAGGCGTTTGACGGCGGCGATACCGTGAAAATAATCCCATTCCTGGATCTGGGTAACCAGGTTAAGACGCGAGTTGCGCACCAGCACGGCACCGGCAACCGCCGCAGTATTATCGGGGTCACCGAGAAAACGTCCGGCGATGTGCGTCAAGGCGTTGGCATAGAGATAGGAATCGGCATCAAGAGTGATCGTCAGCGCAAAACTCGCCTGTTCCAGCCCTGCATTCAGCGCGTTTGCCTTGCCGCCGTTTTTCGGAAGATCGATCACATGCAGCCATGGGTAGGAAACACTGCCCAGCTTTTCCATCGTAGAATCGGTCGAACCATCATTGATGACGATGACTTCGATCTGGCCGCCGTAATTCTGCATCTCAATGCTCTTCAGCGTGCTGAGTATGGAGTCTTCTTCATTGTAAGCAGCAACCAGGAAGGTGATATCAGGATGAAGCGAGGTGGGCTTGCGCCTTGGGCGGCGATCAAGCAGCAGACCAATCACCAGAAAAGCATTCATGAAACCAGGCAGGATGGCAATGCCCAGAATCACCAGGATGGCAAGCGGCTCGCCGATGATTCCGGATAGCTCTGATATCCAACGCTGCGCGATCTTATAAGATAGTATCGCCCAGGCAGATGCAACAATCAGGGCGAGCGCGAACTTGAGCCGCACGGTAACATATCGCTTCCCGGCCTTGGTGGCATCGCGCGCTGTATCAAGCCGTGATGACGAAGAATGTGTCACCTTATTGGAATGCCTTAAAAATCACCAGAATAAACATTCCCAGCAGCAGCAGCACGGCCAACCCCAGCAACTGGTTTCTTCGCTTCTCCTGCGACGCTATTTTTTCCAGCATGGTTTCAATCCGCGCGACGGGATGTTCGTTCAGGTATTGGTGCAGCAGTCTCGGCAGTTGCGGCAGCAAGACGGCGATGTTCGGCGCTTCGGTGCGCAATGACTTGAGGAATCCGAGCCAGCCGACCTGCTCGCTCATCCAGCGCTCCAGCCAGGGCTTGGCGGTCTTCCACAGGTCAAGTTCTGGGTCGAGCTGCAAGCCCAGTCCCTCGACATTAAGAAGCGTTTTTTGCAGCAGCACCAGTTGCGGCTGAACCTCGATGCCGAACCGGCGCGAGGTCTGGAACAGGCGCAACAGTACGCGCCCGAACGACACCTCGCGCAACGGTTTGTCGAAGATGGGTTCGCACACGGCGCGTATGGCGGTTTCCAATTCGTCAACGCGCGTCTCTTTGGGCGCCCAGCCGGATTCGATGTGCACTTCTGCGACCCGGCGGTAATCCCGCTGAAAAAAAGCGATGAAGTTCTGCGCCAGATAATGTTTGTCGGCGTCGGTGAGCGTGCCCATGATGCCGAAATCCAGCGCGATATATTGTCCGGCGTTTTGTCCCGTGGCAGCCACCTGGACATTGCCCGGATGCATGTCGGCGTGAAAAAAACCGTCGCGGAAAACCTGCGTGTAAAAGATTTCGACCCCGTTCGCGGCCAGCCGGGAAATGTCCACTCCCGCCTCGCGCAGCGCGCTCACCTGGCTGACAGGGATGCCGTACATGCGTTCCATCACCATGACTTCGGCGCTGCAATAATCCCAGTAGATTTCGGGTACCAGCAGCAGATCGGAGTTGGCGAAATTCCGTTTCAACAGGCTGGCATTGGCGGCCTCGCGTGTCAGGTCGAGTTCGTCGGCCAGGTGTTTCTCGAATTCTGATACAACTTCGCGGGGTTTGAGCCGGCGGCCGTCCGCCCATAGCCACTCGATCATGTCGGCTGCGACCTTCAGCAATGCGACATCGTGCGCGATGACGCCGGCGATGCCGGGGCGCAAAACTTTCACGGCGACCTTGCGGCCATCCGGCAACTCAGCAAAGTGCACCTGCGCGACCGATGCGCTGGCTACCGGCAATTCGTCAAAAACGGCAAACACTTCATGCAATGGCTTGCGGTAAAGTTTTTCCAGGACTGCGATGGCCTGTCTGGAAGGAAAAGGGGGCACCTGGTCCTGCAACTTGGCCAGTTCATCGGCCAGATCGTTCGGCATCAGGTCGCGCCGCGTGGACAACACCTGGCCGAACTTGACAAAGATCGGGCCGAGATTTTCCAGCGCGAGGCGCAGCCGTACCGCTCTTGGCCTGGAGGTGTTGCGGAAGAACAACAGGAAATTCAGCGGAACGCGGATCCATCTCACCCGTGCATGGGCGAGCAGAAATTCGTCCAGGCCGAAACGCAGCACCACAAAAACTATCTTGATCAGGCGGAATATGCGCATGTTGGTCGTAAGTCAGCTTGTGGAGTGCGGCGACGTGTCGCCGCTTTCCAGGATGGCGCAAACCAGAGAAAAAGGAGCAATGTCGAAGCGTATCGTTTTGCCTGCAAAGCGCGCAAGCCTCGGCAACGCCCAGATGTTCTGTGTAAGCAGGTGGTTCAATGCGGAAGTCGTAAGCTGAAATGGCATCATTCAAAGGCCGGAAAAACTGGCGTGGAGTATAGCATTCAAGGCTACGGCGCCTCTTCCGGAGGCGTAATGACCGGCCTTGCAGATATGATGAATTATTTGTGATAAACCAAAAATTCCACCGGGTCTGCGGTCTGGTCTGAAAATGCCTGGCCCAGGCTGATCGATCCGGAACCCTCTAGAATCATTTCATCGTGTTTGATATTTGAGACGTTGCCGTTTTTGAATCGGATGAAGGTTCCATTGGTGCTTTGATCCACGATATAGAATTTGCCGAGCCGGAATTCGATGCGCACGTGCTGGCGCGAGGCGAAGTCATTTCGCACAATGACCTGGCAGTCATCTTCGCGCCCCAGTATCGCGGTCTTGTGCCGTTTATTGACCATGCGGGACTGGTCGCGGTAATGCAGCACCAGCTCGCTGCCGTTGTCGTTGTCGACGACGGCGCTTTCGGGCTTGCGGTAGGCGGGGATCCCGATGCGGGTGCTCTCCATATCCTCCACTCCCCAGGTGATCATGAATAAATCGAATTGCTGCTGCTTGCCTTTGAAGTCGGAACGCATGATGCGGCGCGCCAGGGTTTGCAGATCGGGCGGCAATGCGTCAATCACGGTCTTGGTCGCCATGATCTGGTTTGCCCTGGTTATCTTGGCGACATGCGCGGCGACATTTGCGGTGTCGCCAAACACGTCATCTTCCTCGCAGATCACATCGCCATAATGAAAGCCGATACGGATGTGCATCGGCTGACCGGCGCCCTGATTGCATTTGTCTATCGCGCGTTGCACTGCACAGGCGCCCTTCAAGGCGCTTTCGGCAGTGGGGAAAGTGCACATGATCTCGTCGCCGATGGTTTTGACCACCACGCCCTGATTGGCGCGGATTTCGCCGGCCATGGTGGCGATGCATCTCGATATCAGGCGGCGTGCCAGGATGTCGCCAAGGCTATCGTAGAGGGCAGTGCTGCCGCAGATATCAGCGAATAGAACCGCAAGTTTTTTTATATTTTGCGTCATAAGTGATGATTGCTGAGCCTTCCAGAGTAAGCAGGTGTTTCAGTTCCGCAGCAGCGGGCAGGGCAAACTGCGCAACGCAGCCTGCAGGCAGGTGCGCGAAGTATAGCAAACACCCATGGGCAGCAATGGCGTGTTTCAAAATTCTGCCATTACAGCGCCTGACCGGCAACCCGGCCTTATTGCTTGGCCTTATTGTTTGCCTGGCCGGTCGCGGGAAGGAATCCGATACAGCCAGATCGCCATCATCAGGCCGAAAAAAGTCAGCGCCAGTTGCAACCGTCCTTCACGGATGAAAAACAGGATCGAAACGCTGAAGGTCAGGATCATTGTGGCCAGCGCCACCAGTTTGATCCGCCAGGGGATGCTCCGGTAGGTGCGCCATTCGATGATCAGCGGCCCGAAGGCCGGATGGTTCATCAGCCAGTTGTAGAAACGGCGAGATGACCTGGCGTAACAGGCGGTGGCCAGCAGGAGAAAAGGCGTGGCCGGCAGAACCGGCAGAAACACGCCGGCAATACCCAGCAGCAGAAACAGCGTGCCCAGCGCCGCGAAGGCGGCCTGCACCCACAGAAAACGGTGCTTGCGGACTTCGTGGCTGTAATCCCGGCGCTCGACAGGTATTTTCCGGCTCAATCCTTGCCTCTCAACATTCCTATGAACTGATCGATTTCCTGGCGCGACAGCCGCCGGGCGGTTTCGAATTGGGCATGCGCTTCCGGGTGTTGCGTGTCGAGGCGGATGCCCCACAGCGGCCGTGTGCTGGTGGGCAGCATGGCGTAACGCACATCGCCGAGCAGGCCGGGATCATCCGGGTGCAACGCCAGGTAGCCGTCGGAAAATTGTTTGAATCGCAGTATGTCACCATATAAAACCGAATTTGTGGAAAGCCCGGGTTGGTCGCGTGAAGCATCAAAGGCGCGCGCAGTCGTTCCATGGTAAATCCGCCCTGCCCCACCCAGGCCGGCCCGCACCGCATCGACATGAAAAGTATCGCCGTAGCGGTAGATCGAACGCCACAGCAGCAGGTTGCCCATGGTCGGCTTGACGGTCAGCCGCTCGGCTGCATGGCCGCGCAGCAGGGCGGTTGCGCGCATCGCATCTTCG
>JANLIB010000032.1 GCA_024653675.1 Gallionella sp.
ATTTTGACGATTTTGCAGGTCAATAGTCGTTCTATTGACCAAAAAAGCGGCGAAATATGCACCGGCCAGGCGGATTTGCAGCCGATTTCCTTTAAGTCAAACAGGCTGCTAGGCTAACAGGAGCATACCCATGAAGAAACTGATTATCGCGTTAACCTTGCTGGTATCCGTGTTCACCGTGTCCGTTGCGCTCGCCGACCCAGTGGCTGTAATCGTTAACAGCGCCAATTCACAGGTTATTTCATCGGTAGATGCAAAAAACATCTACATGGACAGAACCAACACTTGGACAGACGGCAATAAGATCGCGGTATATAACCTGCCGCCGGAAGATGCGGCTGCGGAAATTTTTGCGCGCAAGGTGCTCGGCGTGTCGGCGCGCGACGCGGCGGCGGCGGAGTCCAATCGTGTTGTTTCAAATACGGCTCGCAATCCTCAGCAAACCAAGCGTGATATGCTGGTTTCATCAATTGTAGCCAAAACACCCAATGCCATAGGTTATGTCCCGAAGAAAAATATTGAGGGAAAATCCGGGATAAGAGTGTTGTTCACCCTGGAATAACAGCACAGTCGGGATTCCCGGAGTTAACCCGGATGATCCCCAGGGGCGGAATGCCATAGCGGGAACAGCTTCGGCTGCAATTAACCGGCTGTCAACCGCACGAAAATGGATTACTCGCGCACCACATTGATTCGACAAATCTCATTACAAAGGATTTGACATCATGCTTGCACCGCAATGGTTTAGAAATCTTCGTGTAGCCCATAAACTGACAGCGCTGCTGTCGCCATTCTTCCTGACATTCCTGGCCCTGGCGTGGTGGAGCAGTTACGCTAACGGGATTATTGACAAAATAAACCAGCAGATTGACAACGCATATAAAATGCGCGGCGATATCATGACTTCGTCATTGATCGCAATACACTATGGCGCAGCCGTGGATAATCAAATACAGGACACCATCCGCGCTGAGCGTGAAGAATTGAAAAATGCCCTGTTCAACATGAGCGAGGCCAATAATGCGGCAGCAAAACTGGGCAATGCTGAGCTTGTTACCAGTTGCACCGAGCTTGTGCAGCAGGTCGGGCGGATACTAGGAATAGAAGTTAAAGCCGGGCAAGGCGTGCTTGAAGAAGCAGCGCTGCTTGGCGATATGGCGGCCACATCCAACCAGGCTCTGCAGACACACATCGACAGTCTGAACCAACGCCGCCTGAAACTGCGCAGCGAACTGGAAAACCTGAACATCGCAGTGCTCATGTTTGGCACGCTGCTTTCCGCAACGCTGGGTTTCATAATCACCCGCGCCATTACCCGCCCCTTGCATCAGGCGGTTAAAACGGCCAACGCTGTGGCCGAGGGCGACCTGACTCAACATATCGACGCGGCCACCAGAGATGAAACCGGCCAGTTGATGCAGGCTTTGAAAAACATGAATGGAAGCCTTGCAGGCATCGTCGAAGGGGTGCGCATCAACACCGACTCTATCGCCACAACTGCAAAAGAGATTGCGGCGGGCAACGCTGATTTGAGCCAGCGCACCGAGGAGCAGGCCTCGAGCCTGGAAGAAACAGCCAGCAGCATGGAAGAAATGGCCTCGACGGTGAAGCAGAACGCGAACAATGCCAGACAGGCCAACCAGCTTGCGGCGAACGCCTCCGACGTGGCGGTCAAAGGCGGCCAGGTAGTGAATGACGTGGTGCAAACCATGGCCTCGATCACCGACAGCTCGAAAAAGATCGTCGACATCATCAGCGTCATCGAAGGCATCGCGTTCCAGACCAACATCCTGGCGCTGAACGCCGCCGTGGAAGCGGCGCGCGCCGGCGAACAGGGA
>JANLIB010000040.1 GCA_024653675.1 Gallionella sp.
CTCGAAAATCCTAGGAGGCGTCCGGCAACGGAATGATCCTCGATCTTAGAGCGAGGCAGCTCCCCGACGAATCGGTTGTCATGCGGTAACCAACCCGCGCATATCAGACTGATCAACCGTCGGCATGCCGTCCGTTCTGCTACCGACACACTGCACAGTGATTTGAAATGTTTATGCTGGTAAGATTTGACAGGTCAATACATATCAGGATTTTGGATTAATAGAGGCACCCTATACCCCGCTCATATGCGGATCTACGCAATTCGGCATTAAAGTCAGGCTAAGACTGGCGGGCTTTATCACCGGTTGATAATCCGTTAAAACGGATAATATGTTGATTAATTCCATAATATATCCATTAAAGCGGACTATATGAATATTAATTGACTTTTTATCATAAAGTCCTTTATAGTGGTCGCCATGATTGTCAAGGAGGCAATATGTCCACAATATCGGATTTTATGACGAACGATGAAATAATGCATCTGCTCGGCGAGCGCATGCGCAGTCGGCGGTTAGCCCGCAACATCCCGGTCGACCAGCTCGCCGACAAGACCGGGCTCAATCGCAAGACGATCATGGAACTGGAGGCGGGCAGGGACGTGCGCCTGTCTTCGCTGGTCAAGCTGTTGCGCGGACTGAACACGCTCGCTGCTCTGGAGGCGGCTTTCCCCGATGTGCTGCCGGGAGGCGAGAGCATCTCGTCCCGTGGTCAGCCGCGCATCAAGGCATCTTCCGGGAGAAGAAAACATGGCGACACGACGACCGCGCGCTGACAGGCCGGAAGTTACCGCCACCGCCAACGTGCATCTGTGGGGGCAGCTGGCCGGTCAGGTGCTGGAGTTCGCCAATGGCCGGGTCGGGTTCACCTATGACAGGCATTATCTGGCTACCGGCCGGGCGTTGTCTCCCAAACACCTTCCGCTGGAAGCGGGCATCTTCGAGTTTCCCGCGCTGCGCAATTCGGAGGTGTTTCTCGGTTTGCCGGGCGTACTGGCGGATTCGCTCCCGGACGCATTCGGTAACAAGATCATCCAGAGTTATTTCGAGGCCAGGGGGGAGAAAGACCATGCGCTGAGTCCGGTGCAACGCCTGCTTTATGTCGGCAGGCGCGCGATGGGCGCGCTCGAATATACCCCTGCACTGCTGCGCAAGACCAAAGAGGAAGAGCGGGCGCTGGAAGTGCAGACCCTGGTCGAATCGGCGCGCAAGCTGATCGAGGGCGACGCCAACGATGCCGTTCAGGAGATCATGCGCGTCGGCGGCTCTGCGGGCGGCGCGCGCGCGAAGGCGCTGATCCTGTGGGACCGGGAACGCAAGCGGGTGAGGTCGGGTTTTGCCAACCCGCAGCCGGGCGAGGAAGCGTGGATCATCAAGTTCGATGGCGTGGGTTCCGCCAATGTGCTGGACATGAAGGCCAAGCCGCACAACCGCATCGAGTACACCTATGCGCTGCTGGCGAAACAGCTCGGCATCGGGATGTCCGAGGTTGCTTTTCTGGAAGACCACGGCCTGTTCCACTTCATGACCCGGCGCTTCGACCGCAAGGGCAGCGAGAAACTCCACATGCACAGCCTGGGCGGAATGACGCACGTTGACTACAACCGCCCGCAGGCATTCAGCTACGAGGCATGGTTCAGGCTGATGCTCGAACTGCAGCTCGGACATCAGGCGCTGGAGCAGGCCTACAAGCGCATGGTGTTCAACATCGTCGGGCGCAACCAGGACGACCACGTCAAGAACATCTCGTTCCTGCTCGATTCCATGACCGGCGAGTGGCGTCTGGCCCCGGCCTACGACCTGACCTTCGCCGCAGGTTCGGGCTATACCGCGCGGCACCAGATGACGCTGGGCGGCAAGTCCGGCGATTTCACGCGCGCGCTCCTGCTCGAGACCGGCGAGAAATTCAGCATCAAGCATCCGGGGGCGGTGATCGACGAGGTGATACAGGCGTTTGCGGGGTGGGGGGCATTGGCGGCACAGCATGGCGTCCCGCGCGAGCAGGTCAGCGAAGTCGAGAAAAGATTGCGCCTTGAACTCAACACTTAAACGGGGGGTGGTGCTTCCACTTTCATCCCAATCTGGGGAAAGAATGAATATCAATTGACCGCAAATGCGACCTGAGAGTACTCTTTGCAGGACAGCGCGATGAATGGGGAGCAATCTTGAAGCATGATGCAATCACGAGCTCGAACTCTGCGGATACGACCGGCGCGCTTCGCTCGGTTATCGCCGGAGCCTGTGCTGAATCGCCCCATTTGTTACATGTGCTTCATGCGCTGCAACAGCGCTTCCTGCATATCTCTCACGAAGCCATCCATGCGGTTGCCGCGCAGCTTGATGTGCCGGTAAGTCAGGTTGAATCGGTGGTCGAGTTCTATTCCTTTTTCCACAAGACACCACGCGGCCGTTATGACATCCTGTTCAGCAACTGCACCAGTTGCGGCGATACGGATTTGATGCGGCTGTTATGTCAAAGGCTGGATGTGGTTGCCGGCAAGACGCGTACTGATGGGCTGGCCAGCATAGGCCAGACTTCCTGCATCGGGATGTGTGACCACGGCGCGGCATTGCTGGTGAACGGCCAGCCGATCACCGGTCTGGATGCCGGCATGATCACGCGCATCGCCGAATTGGTTATTACCGAAACACCGCTGGCGGATTGGCCTGCCGAGTGGTTTCATGTAGATGACAATATCCGCAGAACCGGCTTGTTGCTCAACGATGATCTTGCGGCAGGAGATGGACTGCGCGCGATGCTGGCGCATGGCGCAGCAGACACATTGAACGAGATTATCCAGTCCGGCCTGCGCGGACGGGGCGGGGCGGGATTCAGCACCGGCATGAAGTGGAAGTTCTGCCGCGAGGCCCAGCGCGAGGCCCAGGGTGACGCGCGCTATGTCGTCTGCAATGCCGATGAGGGGGAGCCCGGCACGTTCAAGGATCGCGTCCTGTTGCACAGTTATGCAGACAGCGTGTTCGAGGGTATGACCATATGCGGCTTTGTGATCGGCGCCAGAAAGGGGTTTCTCTATTTGCGCGGCGAGTACCGCTACCTGTTGCCGCAATTGCAAACCGTGCTGGCGCGCCGTCGCGAACTGGGTTTGCTGGGCAACAACATTCTTGGCCAGCCGGGATTTGATTTCGATATCGGAATCGTGGCCGGTGCGGGAGCTTACATCTGCGGCGAAGAGTCTGCGCTGATCGAATCGCTGGAAGGCAAGCGCGGAATGCCGCGGAATCGTCCGCCATTTCCGGTGACGCATGGTTATCTCGGCCAACCTACCGTGGTCAACAATGTCGAGACATTCGCTGCGGCTGCGCACATCATGCGGCACGGTAGCGCCTGGTTCAGGTCAACCGGCACCGAAAAATCGGCGGGCAGCAAGATACTGAGCGTCAGCGGCGACTGCGCGAAGCCGGGAATTTATGAATACCCGTTCGGTGTAACGATCCAGCAGGTTCTGGATGACTGCGGCGCGCAGGATGTTCAGGCGGTGCAGATCGGCGGGCCTTCCGGCACGCTGATCGGCAGTAATGGATTCAATCGCAGACTTGGCTTTGAAGATATGTCCACCGGCGGCTCTTTCATGGTGTTTGGCCGGGAGCGCGACCTTATGGAAGTCATCGTCAATTTTGCGCATTTCTTCGCGCATGAGAGTTGCGGTTTCTGCACTCCATGCAGGGTGGGCACGGCGCTGCTCAGGAATGGCCTGGACAAGATCGCCGGCGGACGCGGCACGCAATATGATCTGGATGAGATGCAGCGCATCGGGATGCTGATCAAGCGCCGCTCGCATTGCGGCCTGGGACAGACTGCGGCGAATCCCATCCTGGACAGTTTGCAGCGGTTCCCGCACATATTCGAGCAGCGGCTGGTTCATCGCGATTTTGTGCCGCATTTCGATCTGGACGCAGCGCTGGAGGAGGCGCGCCGGATCACGCATCGCGATGATGCGGCGGCGCATCTGAAATAGCGGGCTATATGGAGTGCGCAGGCATGACTGCGCTTGTTAAAAAAAGCGGCGACACGTCGCCGCACTCCAAAGCCGGGTTGAATACAAATGAATCAAGTGGGACAGTATCTGAAGGTCGGGTTAGGCGCGGTTTTTTGCGCCGTAACCCGACGTTTGCGCAAAATCACGTCGGGTTACGCGATAAAACCGCTAACCCGACCTACGGATATTTGTTAAAAATGGCATATTTAATAATGCAATTAAACACTAGTAGTTGAATCAGGCATGACTGCGCTTGTTATAGAAAGCGGCGACACGTCGCCGCACTCCAAAGCCGGGTTGAAGCCCGGCCTACAAATGAATCAAGTGGGACAGACATGGACGCAGAAACAAATATCATCTTCATAGACGGGCGGGAAATCCCGTTCAAGCCGGGCCAGACCATCATGGACGCGGCGCTGGAAGCCGGTGTCTACATTCCTCACCTGTGCCATAAACCCGGGCTGACACCGCATGGCAGTTGCAAGCTTTGCACGGTCAACATCCAGGACCGGAGCGTATCGTCCAGCCCCTCCGACCGCCGCGTGCAAACAAAATTTTCCGTCGATATCGACAGCAGGAGCGTGTCCGCCTGCACCATGCCCGCCGTGGCCGGGCAACACATCAGCAACAACACGCCGGAATTGAACGAGGTGCGCAAGAACATCACGCAGATGCTGTTCATCGAGGGCAATCATCTGTGTCCCTCCTGCGAAAAGACCGGCGACTGCACACTGCAGGCGATGGCCTATCACCTGGGTATGCTGGACGGGCATTTCCCGCAGTTCTTCCCGCACCGCGAAGTGGATGCATCTCACCCCTCTGTCATGCTGGACCGGGATCGCTGCATACTGTGCGAGTTGTGCGTGCGCGCCAGCCGCGAAGTGGACGGCAAGAACGTATTCGCCATATCTGGGCGCGGCATCAATGCGCATCTGATCGTGAATTCACCCAGCGGCAAGCTGGCGGACAGCGGTCTCGAAACCGGCGACATGGCCGCGCATATCTGCCCGGTCGGCGCAATCCTGATCAAGGAACACGGCTATGAAGTGCCGATAGGGCGGCGTACATTTGACCTGCATCAGGTCGGCGAGA
>JANLIB010000124.1 GCA_024653675.1 Gallionella sp.
AAACTCCGTCGCGATACGGCGTTGCTCAAGAAATTTTAACGCTTGCATATCAAACATATGCGGCGCGCTAAAATTTCTTTCGCGCCTTGTCTCGCTTAGAATTTTGAATTAATAGAGGCGCCCATCACCCATTCATTTTTACGGGGATACGTCGCGCCCCGAATGCCTTGCCGAATTTTTCGAAGCGTCCGGCGATCCTGGCATGGCAATCCGGACAATGGCCGTCGGGCGTGAGGCGGTATTGTTCGATCTCGTACCAGTCGCGCACGATCAGGGCGCTGTTGCATGACGGGCAGTTCGTGGTATCCCCTTCGCGGTTGTGCACGTTGCCGGTATAGACATACTGCAAGCCGGCAGCCTTGGCGATATTACGCGCCTGCACCAGAGTCGCGGGCGGCGTGGCGGGGGTGCCGGTCATCTTGTAGTCCGGATGAAAGGCGGAAAAATGCAGCGGCACGTCCACGCCGAGTTCTCTGGCGATCCACTCGCACATTTTGCCGATCTCGTCCGCACTGTCGTTGAGGCCGGGGATCAGCAACGTGGTGATCTCGAACCATACCTGAGTTTCATGTTTCAGATATTTCAGCGTGTCCAGCACCGGTTGCAGATGCGAGCCGGTCTGCTTGACATAGAACTCGTCGGTGAACGCTTTCAGGTCGACGTTGGCGGCGTCCATCTTTGCGTAAAAATCGCGGCGCGGTTGGTCGTGCATGTAGCCCGCCGTGACCGCCACGGTCCGGATGCCGAGCTCGTGGCAGGCATCGGCGGTGTCCATCGCATATTCGGCGAAGATCACCGGGTCATTGTAGGTGAAGGCGACGCTCTTGCAGCCCAGCTTTTCTGCGGTGCGCGCGATGGCTTCCGGCGTGGCCTGGTCGGCGAGTTTGTCGAAGCTGCGCGATTTGGAGATGTCCCAGTTCTGGCAGAATTTGCAGGCGAGGTTGCAGCCCGCGGTGCCGAATGACAACACGCTGCTGCCCGGATAGAAATGGTTGAGCGGTTTTTTCTCGATCGGATCGACGCAGAAACCCGAGGAACGTCCGTAAGTAGTGAGCACCATCGTCTCGCCGACACGGCCGCGCACGAAACATGCGCCGCGCTGGCCATCGTGCAATTTGCAGTCGCGCGGGCACAGGTCGCACTGGATGCGCCCGTCATCCAGCTTGTGCCAGTATTTGGCCGGATAGCGTTCCTCTATGCTGATAGGTTCATCCATGTTTGCGCTCCTTGTGGTAAGAGTAGCGTGCGCTGCGCGCACGATCCGATTGAAGATCGTGCGCGCAGCGCACGCTACGTCGGCTATTCACTCCATTTGGTCACGGTATAGCGCGACAGTTTCACGCCCTCCGCCCAGAAGTCATCTGGCAATCCGGCCTTGCGCCTGAGCATCGCGAGAAACTGGCGCGGCTGCGCGAGACTTTCCCAGACCTGCGGCAAAAATGTGCTGCGGTAATGGCCATACTCGAACACGATGCCGTCAATGTTGGGGCGCAGTTGCGCCAGCGCATCGGCCTCGTCGCGAACCTCCATGGCCTGGGTAGCCGAGAGCAGCGAGATCTCGACTGTGGTGATGTCGAGTTCTTCCGCGCACAACGGCGTAAAACGCGGATCGTGCAACGCGGCGGACACCGCGTTGCTTTTTACATCGGCGAGCAATGGCCGGTGTGCTTGCAGCGAGCCGATGCAGCCGCGCAATTCGCCTGATTGCGTGAGCGTGACGAAACATGCGCCATGCTCGGTCAGCCACGGCGCAGTCTCATCCGCTGTGTGCGGCACGTTCAGCACGCGCGAGATCGCGGCGCGCGCGATCGGCAGCAGGATATTTCCTCGTTCAATGGTCATGGCCGCTTTTCCTCCTCGGTGAATGCAAAGGATGCATAACCCACCACCTGGTCGCGCGAGCCGGCGGTGTCGCCGGAGTTGCGCAGGTCGAGCAGGTGAGGGGTGAGGTGATGTTTTTTCGCCGCGATGATCAGGCCGTTGATAGGCGTGCCGCCGCAGGCCTGGTCATGGGCGATGGGCTGGCGCAGTTTCAGGATGGATTGCGCGGTCACATTATCCACGCGCTGTGCGGTGGAGTAGGGCAGAAAGTGCGAAAGATCGGAACTGATCACGATCAGCGTCTCTTCGCCGCCCCACACAATCTCCAGCACTTCGGCGACTTCATCGGCAGTGGCCATGCCCACCGCCAGCGGCAGCAGCGTGAAATCGGGCAGCACGCTTTGCAGGAACGGCAGCTGCACTTCCAGCGAATGTTCCATCTCGTGCGCCTGCGCGTTGACGCTGACTTGCGGCAGATGGGCGATGGCGGATGCCGCTGAGGTGTCCAGCATGACCCGCCCCAATGGCGTGTCGAAGGCATCCGCACCGGGCAGCGCCAGGCCGCGCACCGCAACGCGATGGGCAGGGCCGAGCAGCACCACGCGGCGGATGCGCGCAGCGATGGGGCGGTTGCGACACGTTACTGGCGAAGCCAGCCGATTGCGGGAGCTGCCGCCAATCAGCCCTTCTTGAGCAGTTGAATTTTGCTCCGCTCTGTCAGGGCTGAGTAATGTGGCATAAGCTGTGGCGGCGATAGCGCCCGAATAGATGTAACCTGCGTGGGGCGCGATCAGTACCTTGGGGACCAGATCATGCGCGCGCGCGCCAGCCAGCAGCTGTTGCACGTCATGCGCAAGCTGCCTGGGTTCGGCGGGGTAGAACATGCCTGCAACGGCAGGCGGACGGACGGTGGGCATGATGACCTCTATTCAAACTGTATTTGTTACATGAGGGCTGGATGGGCAGAATCAAGTGGGTATTACTCATAAGTCAGGAAACAGAACTTATCGTTCCCATGCTTAGCAAAGGAGCGGTTCAACTTTGGAGTGCGGCGACGTGTCGCCGCCTGGAAAAAGCGGCGACACG
>JANLIB010000128.1 GCA_024653675.1 Gallionella sp.
TCAAGAAATTTTAACGCTTACATATCAAACATATGCGGCGCGCTAAAATTTCTTTCGCGCCTTGTCTCGCTTAGGATTTTGAATTAATAGAGGCACCCATTAGAGAAACGATTGTTCACATGCCGGCTCTTCCAAGTCATCGCGCGAGATAGATCCATCCCCGCCGCACCAGCCATTTCTCGATCTCCACGGCAATGAACACCACGCTGGATAAAACGAGGCATAGCGCAAGCTCGCCCATGCTCAGCGCCTCTGTTTTGAAGATCGGGTTGAGCGCAGGCAGGTAGATCGTTGCCATCTGCAGCGCGAAAGTCAGCAGCACGGCGAAGATCAGCAGCGGATTGGAAAACACACCTGCGCTGAACAGCGATTCTTTTTCTGTGCGTATCGCAAGCACGTGTCCCATCTGCGAGAGGGTGAGTACCGTGAACACCATGGTCTGCCAGTGCGCCGACCCGCTCTGCAATGCCCAGGCCTGTGTCAGCAGGCATACCCCGCCCATCAGCAGGCCGACCCAGATCATGTGCTGCCACATGCCGTGCGCGAAGATGCTTTCCTGCATCGGACGCGGCGGGCGGCGCATGATGCCGCGCTCGGCGGGTTCCGCCGTCAGCGCCAGGCCGGGCAGGCCATCGGTGACCAGATTGATCCACAGAATATGGATCGGCAGCAACGGGATCGGCAGGCCGAGGAACGGCGCCAGGAAGATCGTCCATATCTCTCCGGCATTGCTGGTCATCGTGTATTTGATGAACTTGCGGATGTTGTCGAAGATGCGGCGCCCCTGGCGCACCGCATGCACGATGGTGGCGAAGTTGTCGTCGAGCAGCACCATGTGCGCCGCTTCGCGCGCCACGTCGGTGCCGCCCTTGCCCATCGCGATGCCGATGTCCGCCGCTTTGAGCGCGGGCGCGTCGTTGACCCCGTCGCCGGTCATCGCCACCACCTCGCCCTTGTCTTGCAGCGCCTGGACGATCTTGATCTTCTGGGCGGGATCGACACGCGCATACACGCGCACCTGCTCGACTTCCGCCTCGAATGCTTCCTGATCGAGCCGCGCCAGCTCGGCGCCCGTCATCACTCTGCCATCATTGTTGACGAGGATGCCGAGCTCGCGGGCGATCGCGCGCGCGGTGGCGGGATGGTCGCCGGTGATCATCACCGGCGTGATGCCGGCCGACCTGCACAGCGAAACGGCCTCCCTGGCTTCGCTGCGCGGCGGGTCGATCAGGCCGGCGAAGCCGAGAAATACCAGTTCGCTCTCCAGCTCGTCAGGCCGCTCGCTTGCCGGTAACGCCGGCCACCGGCGACAGGCGATCGCCAGCACGCGCAAGCCGTCGGCAGCCATGGCTTCGGCTTGCTGCAACAAGACGTCCCGGTCGATACCTTGTTCGCCGCCAGCCATGAGCATGCGGTCGCACTGTGGAATCACTGCTTCCGGCGAACCCTTGGTGTAGGCGATGACATCCTCAGCCGTGCCGTGAAAGGTGGTCATGCGCTTGCGTTCGGAATCGAACGGCAATTCCTTGAGGCGCGGCGCTTCGCCTTCCAGCGCCGTCTTGTCCCAGCCCGCTGCCTGTGCGGCGCGCAACAGGGCCGCCTCGGTCGGCTCGCCACGCGCCTTGTTGTGGTGATCCAGATGCGCGTCGTTGCTTAACGCCAGTGCGCGGAACAGCGTGGGCCAGGGTTCCGCCTTCTTCTCGTCCTGCAATTTGCCGCTTAACGCACCGTCGGCGTAAATCGCCGTCACGTGCATCTTGTTCTGCGTGAGCGTGCCGGTCTTGTCGGAGCAGATGAACGTCACCGAGCCCAGCGTCTCGACAGCGGGCAGGCGGCGGATCAGGGCGTGCTGCTTGACCATCTTGCGCGCGCCCAGCGCCAGCGAGATCGTCACCACGGCGGGCAGCGCCTCGGGAATGGCCGCCACCGCCAGGCTAACTGCGGTCATGAACATCAGCAGCAGCGGCTCGCCGCGCACCACACCGACGATGAATATCAGCACGCAGATCGCCAGCGCCGCCAGCGCCAGCCGCTTGCCGAAACTGGCCAGCCGCTTCTGCAGCGGGGTTTTTGTTTCGTTGTCAGCGCCGAGCATGGCGGCGATCCTGCCCAGTTCGCTGTTCATGCCGGTCGCTGTCACCAGGCCGCGCGCGCGCCCGTACGTGACGATGGTGCCTTTGTAGGCCAGGCACAGCTTGTCGCCCAGCGGAGCATTTGCATCAGTGACCGGCTGGGTTTGCTTTTCGACCGCGACCGATTCTCCGGTGAGCGCGGACTCGTCGATCTTGAGCCGCGCCGTTTCGATGATGCGCAGATCGGCGGGCACCACGTTGCCCGCCTCCAGCAGCACCACATCGCCCGGCACCAGTTCCGATGCGTTGACGATCTCCGCCCGGCCATCGCGCACCACATGCGCGCCCGCCTCGGCCATGCGCTTGAGCGCGGCCATCGCGCGCTCTGCACGATATTCCTGGACGAATCCGATCACCGCATTGAGGATCACGATGACGACGATGGCTACGGTGTCTTCCACATCGCCAACGATGCCGGAAACGATTGCCGCGATTATCAGCACGACAATCATGAAATCGGCGAACTGATCGAGCAACATGCGCCACGGGGAACGCGCGCGCTTTTCCTTCAATTCATTGGCGCCGTAGTGCGCCAGCCGTCTGGCTGCATCAGCCGAACTCAGGCCCGACTGCGGGTCGGTCTCCAGCCGTTGCGCCGTCTCGGCGGCGCTCAGCATGTGCCAGTGGTGTTTGCTAATGTCCATGCTGGAAAAGAATCCATGTGTTGATGATATACAGCAGGAACAGCCCCAGGCTGATCCAGGTCAGCCCCAGCACGGCGCGCCCCTGCGGGCGGAACACCAGACCGACGATCACCAGCGCGCTCATCATCACTGCGGTGAATGCGGTCAGCGCGTGGCTGGCATCGACATGCGCAAGCAGCGGCCCTTTGATATAGAACAGATCGTCTATAGCCAGAATGATGATGTCGAACAGGTTGCTGCCCAGCAGGTTGGCGATGGCCATGTCCAGCGCGCCGAGACGCAGCGCCGAAATCGTGACGGCGGCTTCGGGGGCGGAAGTCACTGCGGCCACCAGCAAAGTCCCGACAAAACCCTGTCCCCATCCCATCAGACCGGAAATATCCTTGGCGATGAAAGGCAGCCATGAACCCGCCAGCACCACCGCCATCGCCGCCCAGACGTAGCCTTTGAGGGCGCTGCGCAGCGTAATGCCGGGATAACGTTCGGCGCTCGCTTCGACAAATTCGGACACGGTGCGGCGTTCATAGCTGTACACGGCGCGCATGGCAACGAGATAGACCAGCAGGATGAACGGCGAGTAGAGTCCAACATGGCCGAATGCCGGGCTCATGCCCGCGTGATCCAGCAGCAGGCTGAAACCGGCGAAGGCGATCAGGATCGCGCCCAGCGAAGCGGACAGGATGTGTCCCTGCGCCGCGCGGCTGTAAAGCGTCTCGCGCTTGTACAATGCATCCAGCATCACCAGTATGGCGAGATTGAACACCGTGCTGCCCAGCACATCGCCGACCGCGATGTCCGGCGCGTTGGCGAATGTGACGGCGGAAATTCCGGTCACCAGCTCCGGCAGCGAGGTGGCGGTAGACAGCAGGATCAGGCCGACCCACGAGGCGGAAATGCCCGACTTCTCGGCGATGATGTCACCGTAGCGGGAAAGAAAGTAGCCCGCGTAGCCGATGACGGCGAGGCAGATCAGAAGTTGCAACCAGAGCAGCATGTCAGGCATCTCCTTGCCGGATCGCACAATGAAATAATACAGCGGTACTGCATATTGATTCGAATGCGTTTTCAGAAGGGCACCTCTATTAATCCAAACTCCGTCGCGATACGGCGTTGCTCAAGAAATTTTAACGCTTACATATCAAACATATGCGGCGCGCTATAATTTCTTTCGCGCCTTGTCTCGCTTAGGATTTTGGATTAATAGAGGCGCCCAGAAGTTCGAATTTACATCTTCCGCAGCACGATCCCGCGAAACCAGCCTCCGGCGAGCAGCGGAACATCGCTGACCAGTTTCAACGACGGCACCTCGCGCAATACATCCTCGAACACCACATCCATGCGCGTGGCGATGCGGCGCGACACTGGAGTGAGCGCGCGGCGCAGCAAGGCGGTTTGTTGCGGGCGCAGGAATTTGTCGAGAATTACTATTGTTCCGCCCGGCTTGAGCACGCGCGCCGCCTCAGCCAGACATTGCTCAGGCTGTGACACCACGGCGAGGATAAGGTGCAGTATGACATGATCGAACCGTTCATTTTCAAATGGTAATGCCATGCTGTCGCCGATCACCCACTCAACCTGTGCAGCGGAATTGCGCCTCCTGGCGCGATTCAGCATCGCGGCATTGAAATCAAGCGCGGTGTAGCGATGCAGTTCCGGCAGCAACGGCAGGTCGAGGCCGGTGCCTATGCCGCTCAGCAACACCTTCCCTGCCGCATCCGCCGGCAACGAGCTCAGCGAACGGCTGCGCGCCGCGCTCAGCGCACGCGCGACGGCCAGATCATAGAACGGAGCGATCAGGCTGTAGCTCAATCTGAGCAAAGGGTTGTTGCGATAGGGCTGGTCGCGTGGGTCCATGGCAAATTTACCGCGCCCGTTCCTTCCCCCTGCAAGGGGGAAGGTTAGGATGGGGGTTGGCTCGGTGAGATGTCCGCGATTCTACCCCCTCCCCAGCCCTCCCCCTGCAAGGGGGAGGGGGCATAGTGCATAACGGATTATTTGGTTTCATGGCAAATGCTTGATGCCGGTGATCCTGGTTTGCCCGACGGCCTTTGCCAGCGCCTCAATTGCCTGGTCGCGGGCAAAGCTTTTGCGCCATGCCAGCGCGATACGCCTTGATGGCGCCGGTTTTGCGAACGGAATGACATGCAACATCCGGCTCCGATAGCGCGCGCTGTTTGCCGAAGCGGGCAGCACGGTGATGCCCAGGCCGGAGGCGACCATGTTGCGTATGGTTTCCAGCGAAGTGCCATGCTGGATATCCGCGCCCTTGCGGCTTAGCTCCGGACAGGCTTCGGCAACCTGGTTGCTGAAACAGTGACCTGAATCGAGCATCAGAACTTTTTCTGCGGCAAGTTCCTTCGCCTTGATGCTGCGCCGTTCCGACCACTGATGCTCGTTGTTGACCACCACCTCGAACGGTTCATCATACAGCGGACGGGTGATGATCCCGCCATCACCGAACGGCAGCGCGATGATGATGACATCCAGCTTGCCGTTGCGCAGCAAAGTTTCAAGGTTCGCGGTGATATTTTCCTCTATCTCCAGCGGCATCTCGGGCGCGAGCTTCTTCAGCGCGGGCACCAGGTCGGGCAGCAGATAGGGACCGGCGCTGTAGATGATGCCCAGCCGCAGCGTGCCGGCCAACTGGTTTTTTCCCTGCCTGGCCAGTTCACGGATGCGCCCGGCTTCTTCCATGACGCGTTGCGCCTGCTCCACGATCTCCGCCCCGACCGGCGTGACTGAGATTTCGCTCTTGCCGCGCTCGAATATTCTGATGCCCAATTCCTCTTCTAGCTTCTGGATCGCCAGCGACAACGCAGGCTGGCTGATGAAGGATTTTTCCGCGGCGCGGCGGAAATTGCGTTCCTGCGCAACCGCAACAATATAACGCAGTTCGTTCAGGGTCATGACATGGCCTCCATAGTCGTATACTCAGGCCGGAAGAAAGGCCGCCTATGATTTGAATAATAAATCATATCGCATAATTATTTCAATTGGATTTATAGACGCATCGGGCATAAATTGCGGACGTGAACAGCGGATCACTTTTCCGCAGTTCATTCTTAACCTCAACTTTATCAAGGAGAACGACCATGCAACTCAAAGGATCCAAGACCCATCAGCATCTGAAAGATGCATTTGCCGGGGAATCGCAAGCCAACCGCCGCTACCTGTATTTCGCAGCCAAAGCGGACGTGGAAGGCCAGAACGATGTGGCCACCGTGTTCCGTTCCACAGCGGAAGGCGAGACCGGACACGCGCACGGCCATCTGGAGTATATGGAGGCCTGCGGCGACCCGGCAACCGACATGCCTATCGGCAGCACGCGCAACAATCTGAAATCCGCCATCGCCGGCGAAACCCACGAGTACACCGACATGTATCCGGGCATGGGCAAGACCGCGCGAGCCGAAGGTTTCGACGAGATCGCCGACTGGTTCGAAACCCTGGCCAAAGCCGAGCGTTCCCACGCCAACCGTTTCCAGAAGGCGCTGGACGCGCTGGCGGATTGATTGCCAAAACTAATAAGCCGTTCGTGGTGAGCCTGTCGAACCACATGCAAGATCAAAATTGCCCTTCGACAGGCTCAGGGCGAACGGTTATTTAATGACTTGGCAACAGGAGAAATGAAATGAGCACACGCGAAGGCAATCTGGAAGCGCCGCAGCGCCACCCGCTGGACTGGCGCAATCCGGAGTTCTATAACGAAGCGTCGCTGATGGATGAGCTGCATCGGGTCTATGACATCTGTCATGGCTGCCGGCGCTGTTTCAGCCTGTGCAACGCTTTTCCCACGCTGTTCGACGCGATAGACGCGAGCCCTTCGAACGAACTTGACACCGTCGAGAGGACGGTCTACTGGAAGGTGGTGGATCAGTGCTACCTGTGCGACATGTGCTTCATGACCAAATGCCCGTATGTGCCGCCGCACCCGTTCGACCTGGATTTCCCCCACCTGATGCTGCGCGCCAAGGCGGTGAAGTTCAAGAAAGGCGAAATCAGCTTCCGCGACAAGCTGTTGTCCAGCACCGATGCAATGGGCAAGCTGGCCTCCATCCCGGTGGTCGCCCAGGCGGTGAACGCCGTAAACAATAATTCCGTCACCCGCAAAGTGATGGACAGCGTGCTGGGCATCCATCAGGAGCGCAAGCTGCCCGAATATACCAGCCGCACCTTCCGCAGCTATGCCGCGCCTGAAGACAGATTCCCGGTCAGGAACGGCGAGCGCACGCCGGGCAAGGTGGCGGTCTATTCCACCTGTTACATCAATTACAACGAGCCAGGCATCGGCCACGACTTGCTTGCCATTCTGGCGCACAACGAGATCCCCGCCCGGCTGGTGGAGAAGGAAGCCTGCTGCGGCATGCCCAAGCTCGAGCTGGGCGATCTGGAGGCGGTTGCCCGCCTCAAGGAAACCAACATCCCGCACCTGGCCGTGCTGGCGCGCGATGGTTATGCTATCGTCACGGCGATCCCTTCCTGCACGCTGATGTACAAACAGGAACTGCCGCTGATGTTCCCCGATGACGCGGATGTGAAAGCGGTGGCCGAGGCGATGTTCGATCCGTTTGAATACCTGATGCTGCGCCACCGGGACGGCCTGCTCAAGACCGATTTCAGGAACAAGCTGGGCAATGTCTCTTATCATGTGCCGTGCCACCTGCGGGTGCAGAATCTCGGACTGAAGACCCGCGAAATGCTGCAACTTGTGCCGGACACCAAGGTCAACACGGTGGAGCGCTGCTCCGGACACGATGGCACCTGGGGCGTGAAAAGCGAATTCTTCGCGGAGTCGATGAAGATCGGCAAACCGGTGTTCAAGCAAATGGCATCGAGCGAACCGGATTATGTCAGCTCGGATTGCGCCATCGCCGGACGCCACATCATGCAGGGCATCGGAGAAACACCCGCGCGGAAGCAGCACCCGCTCACCCTGATCCGTATCGCTTACGGCTTGTAAATTTAACCAAGGAGAAAAAAATGGCAAACGAAGGCTATCACGAACCGATTGAAAAACTGTCCGCCGCAACCATGGACATGCACCGCGCAATAGTCTCACTGATGGAGGAGCTGGAAGCTGTGGACTGGTATAACCAGCGCGTGGATGCCGCCACCGACCCGGATTTGAAGAAGATCCTCGCACACAACCGCGACGAGGAAAAGGAACATGCCGCGATGGTGCTGGAGTGGATACGCCGCCGTGACCCGGCATTCGATCATGAACTCAAGGACAACTTGTTCAAGGAAGGGCCGATCGCCGGCCAGCATAAATAGCCATGGCAAAACTCACCCAAGACAGCCTGATGACGCTGGAAGCCTACTCAAAGGCGCGCAATGCAATCCGTGCCGATGTGATGATGCACAAAAAAAACCGCAACGTTGCGCTGGGCGGCCATGTAACACTGTTCTTCGAGGACGAGAAGACGATGCGTTATCAGGTGCAGGAAATGCTGCGCGTGGAAAAAATCTTCGATGAAGCCGGCATACAGGACGAGATCGACGCCTACAATCCGCTCATTCCGGATGGCAACAACTGGAAAGCGACCATGATGATCGAATACGAGGATATCGACGAGCGCCGCCTCATGCTCACCCGGCTGGTCGGCATCGAAGACCGCGTGTGGGTAAAGGTGGCCGGTCACGAGCGTGTCCACGCGATCGCCGACGAAGACCTGGAGCGCGCCACCGGGCAGAAAACCTCGGCAGTCCATTTCCTGCGCTTCGAACTGTCAACAGAGATGTCGCATGCCCTCAAGCAAGGTGCAGGATTGAGCATGGGCGTCGATCACCCGGCCTGCCAGGCCACGCTCGATCCGGTTCCGGCTGCGGTACGCGCATCTCTGCTGCATGACTTGCAGTGAGCAAACACAGCAAGCGTAGGATGGGTTGAGCGAAGCGATACCCATCGTTGTTCGCCCTTCATTGTTAGGCATCGCGTCGCTCAACCCGCCCTGCACTTCACCGCATCAAATAATCCCCTGCAATCCCCGCAAACACCGCCGCGCCGAACCAGTTGTTGTGCAAAAATGCCTTGAAGCATTTCTCGCGTTCCCTGTTTTTGATGAGCGCGTAGTGGTGCAGCGCAATACCCGCAGCCAGCATCAACCCGGCAAAATACCACACCCCCGCGCCTGTCATCAGCCCCGCCATTGCCAGCAACACCAGCGCAATCGCGTAGCAGCCCATTACCGCAATGACATCGTATTTTCCAAAGAGCAAAGCCGAGGAATGGATGCCGATACGGATATCATCGTCCCTGTCCACCATCGCATATTCTGTATCGTAGGCGATCGCCCAGAACACATTAGCGAGCAGCAGCAGCCACGCCAGTGGCGGCACGCCGCCCAGTTGCGCGGCGAACGCCATCGGGATGCCGAAGCCGAACGCGATGCCGAGATAGGCTTGCGGTATCGCAAGAAAACGTTTGGTGAAAGGATAGCTGGCGGCCAGGAACACCGCCGGAAATGACAGCAGCAGCGTCAGATTATTCAGCGGCAATATCAGCAGAAAGGCGAGCAATGAAAGTATGACAGACAGCCACACCGCCTCACGCGGCGCAATGCGCCCGCTGGTGACGGGCCGCTCGCTGGTTCGTTTCACACGGCGATCAAAGTCGCGGTCGGCGTAGTCATTGATTGCGCATCCAGCCGAGCGCATCAGCACCGTGCCCAGCACAAAGATCAGCACGATGTGCCACTCTGGTTGCCCCGCACCCGCGATCCACACACCCCACAGCGTCGGCCACAACAGCAGCATGATGCCGATGGGGCGATTCAATCGCGTGAGTTGCAGATACAGCGAAAGACGTTCGGCTAATTTCATGATGCGATTCTACCCTGCCACGCCCTCGCCGCGCTTGCTGGAACCCGGCTTTTGCAGGTTGAATTGGCCCTTCGGATATGCTCAGGATAAACTCCGCGCAACCCAACAACAATAAGCATTCTGCGGACTGGCGCGGGGCGCCCCAGAATCTGGCCGCATGGTTCGCGCGGGTCAGCAATATCCCCAAACCCAACTGGACTTTTTTTCTTTGGCTTAACTTAAGGGCATCTCTAAAAATTCGTCACACCGGCGAAAGCCGGTGTCCAGCCTATTGAGAATACTGGATTCCGGCCTTCGCCGGAATGACGAAATCTGCTTTTTAGAGGTGCCCTTAAGAGGTATCTTGTGATAACGCGACCAACTTATTTATACGATCATGAATATCTAATGGAGCCATAAAAGTATAACGTCTCGCTGTGGTGTTTATATTCAGGAGTTTCATTTCAGCCAACCCTATCAAATCAGTCCGAGCAGTTTGAGTTACCACCCCATGTACTTTCTGATGTCCGTGAATGGTATATTTTTCACCGGGGTGTTTTAACGCATGTGTTAGTAGTGTGATTTGGCGGTAGTTGAGTTTGCCTCGTAATGCCGGCGAGGATGAAAGCACTCTTTCAAAGTCCAGCTGCTGCTGGTATACACGCGAAAAGAATTCACGAAATAATACAATGGCTCTCCGAATAATTTCCAGCTGATGGACTACAAAGTAAGTTGTGTCGTTGTCATCGGTTTCTGTGTGAAGGTATGCTCTTACGTATAAAGCCGGAGCCTTGCGAAGGAAGTGAGAAATGGAAACATATTCCATTAACCAGTACCCGCTTCTAGCCATAGACCAGTAAAAAAGCGCTCGTGCTGCGCGTCCGTTGCCGTCTGCGAATGGATGGTCATAGCCAATCATAAAATGAAGCAATATGGCTCGAACAACCGGATGAATAAACGGAGTAGTATTTTCATCGGCATTTGCAAAATCGCATAAGCGCTTCATGCGATCAGTCAACTCTGTATGTTTTGGCGGTTGATGGATTATGGCGCCATCTCTATTGTCAACAACCTGTATATTATCGGACTGGCGAAGCCTGCCTACATCCATTGGGTCTTCCAATGTGTTCTCGGTCAGGATTTCATGCAGCCTAAGAATGCGGTCCGGAGTAATCGGGTCATTCTTCATGCTTCTGATGATTTCCATCGCGTGATAATTATTAGAAATCATTCGTTCACTATGATCTCGAGGCTTTCGCCCTTCCCTGAGCATTGCTTCTGCCACTTTGCGAGTTGTTGAAGCACCTTCAAGTTGACTGGACGTGATAGATTCTTCAATTAATGAATTTATAAGGTAGCGCTGCTGATGTTCTTTGGAGGCTATATTCTTATTTGTGGTTGAAAGAATTTTCCCCCCAGCTTCTTGATCAATATGATGGAGGTGCATTAGTACGGGTTCTGGCATTCCCAAAACAAATTGTTGACCTGACTTGTTAAGCAATGGAAGCTGACGATAAAGGGTATAGCGTGAAAATTTTAGCGCTACCCACCACGATTCTGCGGTTAATCCATCAGGTGGCGGGCGATGCCGGATTTGATCCCAGTGTAGATAATTGTTGTCGAACACCTGGGCGCGATTCTGGATTGCATGTGCTAAAACTGAACTGCCTATCTTAGATAGCAATTTGCCAAAATCGGGTGGGGTAAGCGGCAGTCTCATATTTTTGTAATTCAGGGCGCCTCTATCTTCAGCCAACTAGTGTCGTATCATGCATAGAATGGCGTATAGAGTTATCGGGTATCGGTAGGGTGGATAAAACGCCGAAGGCGTGTATCCACCATTTTTCTGGTGGATTCGCGCTACGCGCTTAATCCACCCTACGAAAAGCAACTCATATTAATGCGACATATCATGCATGACACGACACTAGTAGTTCTTAAACAGCTACTACTAACAACTACTAATTTAATACTAAATTAGCATTTATTAGTAGTATAACTGAAACGTTATTAGTATCCACTTAGTTAATTATAGCTTGGTGGTAAGTAATCACTTACGCTACACTCTACGCAAAATTAGATGCAGGGTTAGTCAGAAGCAATATCCCCGGCAAGAACACTTCCGTAACCAGCAACGGCGCATCGTGCAAATAGAACAGCGAGCGGCGCGCCCACAGCCTGGGCGGCAAACCGCTCAATACTGTAGAAGCACGTTGATACAGCGGAAGCGTGTTGCGCAGCGCTTTGTAATGCAGCGGCTTGCGTTCTACCAGCGGGTGCGCGAACACCACCGGTTTATCGTCGGCATACAGGAACACTTCGCGCGAGTAGGCGAGTTGCTGCGGCGCGATACCCAGCAGGGCGGATTCGTCCGGCGCGATGCGCGCCAGGCCGGTGCGCACCTTGTCCGCCGCGAAGCGGGAGCAGCGGTGCTGGATGCGCTGGGTAAGCGAACCGCAGTCGCGCAGTCAGGGGGCGAGATCGGGTTCGCAACCTAATACGTCACCGCGCCAGAATTTATCAAACATGCCGGTAGGGGCGTGATTCATCGCGCCCTATCTGTTCATGTATCAAAAGAAGGGCGCGATGAATCACGCCCCTACCGGCATGTTTGATAAATTCTGGCGCGGTGACGTATTGGGTTGCGAACCCGATCTCGCCCCCTGGCTGCGCGACCGCGGCTCGCTCACCCGGCGCATCCAGCAACGCTGCACCCGCTTCGCGGTGGACAAAGTGCGCACCGGCCTGGCGCGCATCGCGCCGGACGAATCCGCCCTGCTGGGTATCGCGCCGCAGCAACTCGCCTACTCGCGCGAAGTGTTCCTGTATACCGGCGATCAGCCGGTGGTATTCGCGCACAGCGCGCTCGCCCCCGAACACCTGCGCAGCGCATGGCCGTCCGTGCGCACGCTGGGCAACAAACCGCTGGGCGCATTACTGTTCGCGCATCCGCTGGTAGAACGCAAGCCGCTGCATTACAAAGCGCTGCGCAACACGCATCCGCTGTATCAACGTGCTGCCACGGTGCTAGGTGATCCGCCGCCCAGGCTGTGGGCGCGCCGCTCTCTGTTCTATCTGCACGGCGCGCCGCTGCTGGTGACGGAGGTGTTTTTGCCGGGGATTTTGCGGCTGTCTGATCCTGCATGAAATAAGCAGGTCATAGCCTGCATAATGTGTTGACATAAGCAGGTCATAGCCTGCATAATGTGTCGGCATAAGCAGGTTATAGCCTGCAAAGGAGCGCAAATGACCTATAACAAAGACAGCTTGAAACGTATGCAACTCGCGGATGCGCTGCGTAATTACCCAGCGCCGGATGCCACAACTTCCCCTCGTGGCGGGTGGGCGCGGGCAATTCGCGAAGCGCTGGGGATGACCCAAGTGCAGCTTGGCACGCGGGTGGGGATCAGCCGCCAGTCGGTACAAGACCTCGAAAAAGCTGAGGCGAAACGCCGGATTACGCTGGATAGCCTGGACCGGCTGGCGCGAGCAATGGGATGTCGCGTAGTGTATGCACTGGTGCCGGAGAATGGTTCGCTGGACGATATGCGCGAGCGTCAGGCGAATGTCATGGCGGAAGAATTGCTGAAACCGGCGGATCATTCCATGAAACTGGAGGCGCAAGGAGTTGGTGCCAATGAGCGGGCACGTCAGCGCAAGTCATTGGCCGAAACCTTGCTGCGCGGCAGTTCGCGAAAGTTATGGTAATAAACTTCGCTTCCGCGCCCGGCGCAACGCCACTCGACCCAGACGAAGCTGCCGGGTTGATTCCCTCTCACATTTTCAACAATGCGCAGTTGAACGAGTGGGAGATGGCCAATATCCTGGAAGGTGAACGCTGGGCCTTTTCGCGCAAGCGCAACAATATACTTGAGGCCGATTTCATCCGGCAGTTGCACAAACGCATGTTTGGCAATACCTGGCGCTGGGCTGGGACATACCGGACGACGGAAAAAAATATTGGTATTGATCCATTACACATTCAGGCAGCCTTGCATGATCTCTTCAGGGATGTGGAAACACAACTTGAATACAAGAGTTATCCGCTGGATGAAATCGCGGCGCGCTATAGCCATCGCATGGTGGCGATCCATCCCTTTGCGAATGGCAACGGCCGTTTTTCACGCACCATCGCAGACTTACTGCTGGTACAGCATGGCGCGGAGAGATTTACCTGGGGGGCTGCTGAGAACCTGGTTGCCGAAGGTGACGTGCGGCGAAGGTACATTGATGCTTTGCAGGCGGCGGACAGGAGGGATTATTCATCCTTGCTGGCGTTTGTTCGTTCGTGAACAAGGCTGTGGGCGCGCCGCTCGCTGTTCTATCTGCACGGCGCGCCGTTGCTGGTTAAGGAAGTGTTTTTGCCGGGGATTTTGCTATTGAAGGATCGTGCGTGAAACTTTGAGCGGCGGTTAAGAAAGAAAAGCGAAGCGGACCCCTTTAGTGCTGGCTGGACACCGGCTTTCGCTGGTGTGACGAATTTATAGAGGTGCCCTTATGTTTTATGCTTCGACAAATTGTCAGGCAGCCACGAAGCCCGGCAACTTGGCTACCTTCACGTCGAAGGATGCCGTCGCACGGCATCCCAGCCGCCTATTTTTGGCGCCGATCAGACAATCAGTGAAATCGGCAGCGGTATCCTTCCAGATGAAAAGAGCTTCTTCAATGGCCGGCTCATCCTCGAATTGGACGTCGGTCGAATCCAGTAAGCCCGAGATGGCTTCGATGATCTGATTCTTAGTCACGGCATACCGGCTGCGTAACACCCATTCGAGTTCCATCAGAACCAACTGGTTTACGAAAACGCGGCGGCCTGCTGCAACTTCACGCTTGATCAGCTTGCGTGCCTTTTCAAACTGGGCTTCGTCGTCCCGAACCAGAAAACGAACGAGAACGTTGGTGTCGATCCCGAGCATCAGCGCGACAGTTGCTCGACAGGAATGGCCTTTCGCCCTTTCTTGTGCAGCGTACCGGCCAGTTCGGTCAGGCTCCTGCTTTTCACGCGCATGACGACGGTGGAATCGGGCATCAACGTGAAGGTCATCCTGTCCCCGGCCTTCATGTGCAGGCTGTCCCTAATTTCCTTGGGAATGGTCGTTTGTCCCTTGCTGGTCAGTGTGGCATCAGTGGTCATTTCAAACTCCTTTAATCCTTACGAAATAGATTGTAGTAAGGATAATGGGGAAAGGCAATAAAAAGGCAGCTGCTATTCTCTGGCGAGTTGTTGTTCTGTTCAACAATCTATTCAAGTGATATTTATTGGAGTGAAATCATTTTGCGCAGGCAGCGCATCCAGTATCATTCTGTAGCTGCTGTATATCCCCCCCCTTTGAAGAAGGGGGCGCAGGGGGATTTGTGGATGGTGTGCGAATCCTGCATTTTCAAATTCCCCTCATTTCCCCCTTTGCCAAAGGGGGAGGCGGAGATCGCAGCCCCTTTAAGTGGCTTACCCAATAAGCTGCTGGCATGGCCGATTGGTAAGGGCGCCTCTATTAATTCAAAATCCTGATATGTATTGACCTGTCAAATCTTACCAGCATAAACATTTCAAATCACTGTGCAGTGTGTCGGTAGCAGAA
>JANLIB010000131.1 GCA_024653675.1 Gallionella sp.
CAGTGACTTTTATCTGCGTCCATCTGCGTTAATCTGCGGTTCCAATTATCTTATGAAAGATAACTTCGATGTTTTGATCATCGGCGGCGGGCTGGTCGGTGCGAGTCTCGCCATGGCCTTGCGCGAAAGCCCATTGCGCCTCGGCGTGATCGAGGCGATCCCGCTCGCGGCCTCCACGCAACCCAGCTACGACGACCGCACGCTGGCGTTGGCCTACGGTTCGAAGCAGATATTCGACAGCATCGGCTGCTGGGACGACATTGCGCCGGAGGCCACGCCCATCGAGCACATTCACATCTCTGATCGCGGTCACTTTGGCGTAACGCGTTTGTCGGCCGCCGAGTCCGGGCTGCCGGCACTGGGCTATGTCGTCCCCAACCGCGCGCTGGGCGCGGCCCTGATGAAAACCCTGCAGAGTGCAAAAAACATTACCTGGCTGTGTCCCGCGGAAATGCAGGAGATCAAGCTGAATTCAGAGTCGGCGACCATAGCGGTGCGCCATAACGACGCGAACCGGACGCTCACGGCGCGCCTCGTCATCGCCGCCGACGGCGCACATTCCGCGGTGCGCCGGCTGCTCAGCATCGCGGCCGAGCGCACCGCGTACTGCCAAAGCGCCATCGTGACCACGGTCACGGTCGACGAACCGCATGGCAATACGGCATATGAGCGTTTCACCGATACCGGCCCGCTGGCCTTGCTGCCATTGACCCATAATCGCTGTGCCGTGGTTTGGAGCGCCAAAGCCGAAGAAGTAGAGACCATTATCGGCTGGAGCGAGGCGGAATTTCTCGCGCATTTGCAGGACCGCTTCGGCGACCGGCTCGGGACGTTTACGCGGCTCGGCAAGCGCACGGCCTATCCGCTCATGCTCACGAATGTAAAGGAGCAGGTACGCACGCGTCTGGCACTCATCGGCAATGCCGCGCACACGGTGCATCCGGTGGCCGGCCAGGGTTTCAATCTTGGCCTGCGCGATGTCGCGGTCATGGCGGAAATTCTCACCGATGCCCTGCGCAGCGGTGAGGACATTGGCGGCCTGCCGGTGCTGCAACGCTATGCTGACTGGCGCGTGCGCGACAACCGCGTGACGGCCGGTTTTACCAACGGGCTCATCCGGATTTTTTCCAACAATGCCTTCCCGCTCACGTTCGTGCGCAACGCCGGCCTGATCGCCGTGGATTTGTTGCCGGGGGTGAAGCACCGCTTCGTGCGCGTCACCAGCGGGTTGGCCGGGCGGCTGCCGCGCCTGGCGCGCGGCTTGCCGTTGTGAACGGTAAAGCCAATCCATGAAAAGTAATTACGACGTAGTGATTGTTGGCGGCGGCATGGTGGGTGCGGCGCTGGCCTGCGCGCTCGGTAATTCACCGCTCAAGGTGGCGCTGCTCGACCGCGCGCCCGCGCCACCGTCAACGGATAAGGAGTACGACCTACGCGTCAGCGCCATCACGCTGGCCTCGCGCGCGCTGTTCGAGAACCTCGGTGTCTGGCAAGGCATGGAACGACGGCGCGTGGCGCCGGTGCGGGAGATGCAGGTGTGGAGCGGCGAGGGCAGTGGATCAATTCATTTCAATGCCGCCGAGATCGGCGAAGCGGCCCTTTCCTGGGTCATCGAGAACAACGTGATCCAGACAGTGCTGATCGAGCGCCTGCATCAGTTCACCAACGTCCATTATCTGTGCCCGGTCGAAATTACCGACATCACGCTGGCGGATAATGGCGCGGTCGTCACGCTCAAGGACGGCCGGAGTCTGAATGCGAAACTGCTGGTCGGCGCCGACGGCGCTGATTCGGGGGTACGGCACGCGGCCGGCATCGAAACTCAATCGCTCAATCTCAACCAAAAAGGCATCGTGGCCACGGTCACGACCGAAAAGCCGCATGAAGCGACGGCGCGCCAGCGCTTTCTTGCCACCGGACCGCTGGCCTTCCTGCCACTCGGTGAAGCTCGTTCCTGTTCCATCGTCTGGTCGGCTGACACGGCGCGTGCCGATCAATTGCTGGCGCTGGACGATCCGGCCTTCATGGCGGAACTCCAACAATCTTTCGGCGATTCTTTGGGAAAAATTCAAACCATCAGCCCGCGTGCCGCGTTCCCGTTGGCGCTGTCGCATGCCAAGGCCTACACCGCACCGCACCTGGCGCTGGTCGGTGATGCCGCGCACACAGTGCATCCGCTCGCCGGGCAGGGTGTGAACTTAGGCTTCCTCGATGCCGCCACGCTCGCCGAGGTATTGCTGGATGCGGCGGCCAAGCAGAAGGACATCGGCGCGCATGAAGTCCTGCGGCGCTACGAGCGCTGGCGCAAGGGCGACAATCTCGCGATGATTTCCATCACCGGCGGATTCAAATATCTTTTCGGTAATGACCTGCCGGTGGTCAGCCAATTGCGGAATTTGGGGCTGGATCTCACCAATGCGGCGACGCCGATCAAGAATTTGATCATGCGAAGGGCCAGTGGATTGGAGGGGGATCTTCCCAAGCTCGCGAGGCGAGTTTGGCATTAGTTTTTGGTTGAGCGGGCTTTGCCCGCGATATTTTAATCTGGGATGCTCCGCCCCCGACCCAGGGTTCCTTTCTTTGCTCGTGCAAAGAAAGGAACCAAAGAAACACGTAGCCCCGGTGCCGCCGAAATCTTCCAGCGCTTCTCGCCCGCCTCGGCGCTCGCCTAACTCGCCGGACGAACACAACTCGTCACGGGCTCGATCAAAAGTCTCGCGAAATCCCCGAGGCGGGCTGCGATGCTCGGCGGCGGCTACGGGGCTTGAACAACATCAAGCCCTGCCCGGGTTTACCGGCTGTGATGCTTTGACCGGGAGAAGAGGGGGGGGGAAGCCGCGGTGATATTGGGAGCCTTCGCACCCGACCCATGGGATTCCTTGATTTGCTTGGTGAATTTGCCATTCTCCGCTGCAACTATATTCATGTTATGCCGCCGTTTGACGGTTTCTTGCATGTTATACCGCAATCTTGCAGCCTATCTCCGGCGTCGTCCATCCTAAAGCATTGATTCACATAGGAGCCAATGCGCCACTAATGTTAATAACCGTCAATATGTCCTCTAATCATCGTTAGGCGCAAATGACCCGAGTCCTGAAGATAACTGGCATCTCAGTTCTACTGTTGATTCTGCTCACTGCTTGCGCGCCATATACGCGAGATGAAAAGGAATTCGCGCACTTGGTATCGAGTTGGCAGCTTATTGGCATGCGGGTAGAGGACGCCACTCCGTTTTTAGAAGCTCGTGGTTTTAAGGTGAGTCGTATAAGAGAGGGAAACAATCCAACAAAAGCTGAAAGCTTCCCTGAGGCGTTGTTTGCGACGCAGAGAGGTGGAATCGTATCGTGCGTCATAGGCGATCTAGAATGGAGAATAATCCTGACCATAAATCAGGAAAAAATCGCAAAGATTAGGACTTTTATTTTTAGGCATTGCTTATGATGCACCTAACTGTAGGTAGAACGGACGGGACCTTTCGCCAATGGGTATTGTGTTTGGAATATTTTTCTTGGTCGTGGTGCTTTACGCCGCATAACAGCCTAACTAGCGCTTCGAGAGGGACTCGCAGTGCTGGCGCACCGCTCGCCCCTCAAGCGCAGCGTTAGGCTTTTCAATGGGAGAGCAAAATGCACAAGAATCTAACGAAGTTTGTACTGGTGATCGCCTGTTTAACCGGTTCACTCGCTGTTGCGGGTCCCCCGTCCGGCTCAGCTTATTTGGACGGCGGCACGAGCAAGGTCGGCGTCATTCTTTGTCACGGCCGAGGGCACCATCCGAAGTGGAACGTCGTCGATCCGCTGCGTAAAGGCATCAACGAAAAGCTCGGCTACCACACGCTGTCGCTGCAGATGCCGGCCGATAAGAAGAACTGGAAAGCCTATGCGGACGACTTCCCGCGCGCACACCAGGAGATCGAGGCCGGCATCGCCTTTCTGCGTAACGAGAAGAAGGTCGAGAAGATTTACCTAATGGGCCACAGCATGGGCAGCCGGATGGCGACCTCCTTTCTCGCGAGCAACCCATCTGCCCCGATCGCGGCTTTTATCGGCGTCGGCATCCGAAACGGCGGTCCTGGGCCGCTGGACAGCAACGCCAATCTCCGCCGGGTCGAACTCCCGGTCCTGGACGTCTATGGCGACGGCGGGGACGGCGTGGATATGACACATGCCGAAGCAAGATCGGACATGGTTTCGGATCGCTACAAACAGGTACTTATTTCAGGCGCGAACCACACGTTCGATGGCCAAGAGGAAGAAATGGTCAAGACAGTGATCGACTGGTTACCCAAAAGGCCGTAAGCATCTATATGGCCTAACAAGGCAAATGCACCCGGACGGCAAAAAGCACCGCTCCTACGTCGCTCTGCATTTTGCCGCCGGTGATTTGCGACGTTAGGGCCCTGTCACCAATAGAAATTTCAACTTGAGACCGTGCCATGAAAACGATGCTTCTTCTTGTTCTCACACTTTTTATAGTCGTAGGGTGTAACAGCGACTCCCCTAAAGTGCAGAAACAAAAGACCATTTATTTCTCTGTCTCCGAAGTACCACGGAAAGAACTAGAGAAGGAACTTACTCGGACCATGGAGTCCCAACACCTTGACACGCCCGGGAAAGCCATGATCTATCTTTTGGATCAAAGCATCGCGTACCTTCCTCAGGTAGAAGCCATGGTTAATCAGGCCGCCTCCCAAACTGGGTTACCACTCCCGCCCCAGGACCCCTTGGATGTTGCGGAAGATAAGATCAACAGCGCTCGACAAGTTCGGACCCTTCTCGAAGCCCGTGAGGCCATTGCCCGTATTGAGATGGAGGCGGACCAATGAACACGACCATGACAGAGGGAGAACAAAAGGAGCTCTACCGCCTCAATATTGGAAAGTGGGATCTCGATAAGGCTGTTTCTTTGCTGGAAGTCGCGGTAAAACACACCTCAACGACAG
This sequence comes from Gallionella sp., assembly GCA_024653675.1. GTDB lineage: Bacteria > Pseudomonadota > Gammaproteobacteria > Burkholderiales > Gallionellaceae > Gallionella. The sequence goes on from JANLIB010000131.1 coordinate 4,943, forward strand.
TTGAGTACGAAGCGCTGGTTACGAGTGCGATTATTCACTATGCTCGTCCTTTTTCTTTTAACGAGAAAGAAAAAGACGCAAAAGCAACATCTCGCGTACCAGCGCGAGTGATCGATAAATTCACAACAGACGAACGTTCGTTGCACGAACGCATATTAGATCGGCGAAACAAAGCAATTGCGCATGCGGAGTGGAACGAATTTCCAGTTGGTATTGATCTTGAGACTCGAGTTCTAAGTAGCAAGCGCTATTCGGTCTATCCAGAGTTTCTAGATGCGCATCCATTTCTGGCTTTGGCTAAAAAACTCCTTCAAAGACTACATAATGAAGTAGCAGACCATGTGTTGAGGCTTCCCTAACTCGTTGTTCGTGCCGACGCCGGAGACAGCGCAGCGTGTTTCCTGTTATGTTCATGGCCGGCGCGGCACAACAACACGTTAGTTTTTTTAATCACCCGTTGGAGCCAGCCGAGCACCGAGCCAGGCCGGGAGTCTTCGCGAGACTTTTGATCGAGCCCGAAGCACGTTGTGGGTGCCCGGCGAGTTAGGCGAGCGCCCGGCCGCAGCGAGGCGCGCAGGGAACCGCACATAATGTGTGCGGCGAAGCGACCGGGCGGCCTTTTCTTTCGTGCATTTCTTTTGGCCGAACAAAAGAAATGGACCCCAGGGCGCAGGGGCGGGAGCCATCCGCAAATAGCTTTTCAATCTGTCAAAGGCGGAACAAAATGGCGGTATGAAAGACTACAAATACCTTGCTTCCCGTGATAAGGAAGAGTCCCCGGAAACAAAACCGGAGAAGGAGACCATGAAATATATTGCGCGGCCGGCGTGGCTGAATCAGTGGTGGCAAATCGGCATTATGATTTTGATGCCTTTCGTATTGCTTCTGGCCCTTTTCAAGGGCAATCAATATTTTCCTGACCCGAACATCCTGCGTGTCGTTTATGCGGTGATCGCCGCGGTGTTTGTCTACCTGATTGCGGTTGTTTTATACCGCCGGTATTCGTGGCGCTACAAAATAGACGATGTGTCGATCGAAAGTCGAGAGGGAATTATCGCGCGCAAGGTGAAATCCATCCGCATCCGGGACCTGCGCAATATCAACGTGAACCAGACGCTATGGCAACGGCTCATGGGCGTGGGCGATGTCGAATTTTCCAGCGCCGGCGGCAGCGGGATCGAGGTGACCTTTCTCGGCGTGGACGATCCCCTGAAGATCAAGGCGCTGGCCCAGCAGAGGCAGGGCAGTGGCCCGGGCGAGTGATCGCCCTATTTGATCGGCATGAAGGAGTGCTGCCGTGGGAAAGCGAATACGGGAGAGCTGTCTAGCGCTTCAGCGCGAGTAACCCCAGCTGTCTTTCAGATACACATCGAGTCCGGCGTATTCCTCTTTGGAGGCATGGGCCAGTCCTTGCTCGGCGCCACTGGCCGACA
>JANLIB010000146.1 GCA_024653675.1 Gallionella sp.
TAATTGCGTAATTACACGGCAGTATCTGTAGGTCGGGTTAGGCGCGGTTTTTTGCGCCGTAACCCGACGTTTGCACCAAATTACGTCGGGTTACGCGATAAAGCCGCTAACCCGACCTACGGGTATTTGTTGAAAACGGCTTTTTTAATAATGCAATTAAACACTAGTGTAGTGTTGCAAGTTGTCTGGAGCTTATGTGAACAGCCAGAACGGCATTGTAGGAGCGCAGATTTCTGCGCGATTGTTAAAAGCTCAATCGCCCGATGGCCTTGCATAGCCATTCCACTAACCCATCAAGAAACGATGGGTAAGTGGCTGGTTAAATCGGGCTCCTACGCTCTGGGTTTGCACATATGTGCCGCCAGGAACGTGACACTACACTAGCAGTCCGAAGTTTGTTTCCTTTCGACTGGCTCAGGGCGAACGGTATCAGTCGCGGAAGCTACGGACGCGGCAGGCGAAACGGGTTGCCGTTGGCGTCGATGAAGCAATCCACCGGGCCCACAACAACGCACTGAGGCTGGTCAAAGTAGCCTACGCACTCATTGCATTTGTCGGGGTCGATAACAAAAATATAATCACCTTCAGATATTGCCCCGGTTGGGCACACTGGCACGCAAAGACCGCAATTGATGCATTCGTCAGTGATCGATAACGCCATTGCTATCCCAGCAAATGCTTTACATGCTCGCGTTCCTCGAGAAGTTCGCGGTAGCTGTCTTCCATGCGCTTGCGGCTGGTTTCGCTGATCGAGAGGTCATGCACGATCTGGTACTGGCCGTTGTTGCATCTCACCGGGAAACCGTAGATTACTCCTTCAGGGATACCGTAGCTGCCATCGGACGGCACGCTCATGGTTACCCAGTTATTGTGATGTGCGCCGAGCATCCAGTCATGGATATGCGAGATGGCCGCATTCGCGGCGCTCGCCGCGCTGGATGAGCCGCGCGCTTCGATCACCGCCGCACCGCGTTTTTGCACGGTGGGAATGAATTCGCGTTCCACCCAATCCTGATCCTGCAGGAGGTCGCGCACCGGGATGCCGCGAATCTCGGCATGGTCGAGGTCGGGATATTGTGTGCCGGAGTGGTTGCCCCAGACGATCATCTTCTTGATGTCGTGGATAGGCTGGAACAGCTTTTGCGCCACTTGCGCGATGGCGCGGTTGTGGTCGAGGCGCATCATCGAGCTGAAGTTTTCCGGGTCGAGGCCGGGGGCGTTTTTCATCGCGATCAGCGCATTGGTATTGGCCGGGTTGCCCACTACCAGCACCTTGACATGGCGAGCCGCATATTCGTTGAGCAGCTTGCCTTGCGCGGAAAAGATCGCGCCATTGGCTTCGATCAGGTCTTTGCGTTCCATGCCCTTGCTGCGCGGCCGTGCGCCGATCAGCAGGGCGATTTCGGTATCCCTGAATGCGACTTTGGGGTCATCGGTGATGATGACCTGTTGCAACAGCGGAAAGGCGCAATCCTCCAGTTCCATCATCACGCCGCGCAACATTGTTTGCGCCTGCGGCAAGTCGAGCAATTGCAGAATGATGGGCTGGTCTTGTTCCAGCATGTCGCCGTTGGCGATGCGGAACAGGGTTGCATAGCCTATCTGGCCGGCGGCTCCGGTGATGGTGACGCGGATGGGTGCTTTCATGATTCCTTTCCCCTGGCAAATGATTTATGGCAAAAAAACCGCATCATAATTGTTTTGATTTTCCTGCGCCATACAAAAGGTGCGGCAGGGCGCATTTGAAAGTGCCGGTCATTCGCCAATCCGTATCGCGTAGCGTGCGCTGTGCGCACGACAACACAACCCAAAACCGTGCGCACGGCGTGCGCTCCCGATAGAATTACCAACACTTTCAAATGCGCCCAGTGTAGCATTACGCAAATTGGCATTACGCCATGGCAGAGATCAGTGATGAAAAAACAACGCCCGAAACACCTCACCTTGCATCTCATCAAACTGCCGCTTCCCGGCATCGTTTCCATTCTTCACCGCTTCAGCGGCCTGCTGTTGTTTTTCGCGCTGCCATTGCTGCTGCTGGCGCTGCAATACAGCCTGAATTCCATCGAGACCTATACTCAACTGAGGGCCGTGCTGGCGCATCCGCTGTCTAAATTGACGCTGACGGGTTTGCTCTGGGCATTCCTGCATCATTTCTTCGCCGGGCTGCGCTATCTGGCGATTGACCTGCATTACCTCGGCAACCTTGCCCAGTCACGTTACAGCAGCAGGCTGGTGCTGGCGGCGAGCCTGATATTGACCGTCTTTTCCGGGGCAAGGCTATGGTAGACCGCGTGGTAACCGGCGCGCATTATGGCTTGCGCGACTGGTTGATCCAGCGCATCAGCGCGATGCTGATGGCATTGTGCAGTGTCGCGCTGGTCGTTTATCTGCTGCTGCAACCCCGCCTGGATTACGACGTCTGGACTGGGCTGTTTTCCAGCCAGGTCATTCGCGCGCTATCCCTGATGTTCATGATAAGCCTGTTCTACCACGCGTGGATAGGCGTGCGCGATGTGGTGATGGATTACGTCAAGCCTGCCGGCGCGCGGCTGGTATGCCATGTGCTGGTGATCCTGGCTTTGCTGTTTTATGCGATCTGGTCTGTTCAGATATTGTGGGGTTTTTAGGATTGTCATCCCGGCGTAAGCCGGAATAAGACGGCGAGGGAAAAGTGACGCAAGTTGCAAAAAGAACTTTTGATGTGGTGGTGGTCGGCGCCGGCGGCTCCGGGATGCGCGCCGCGCTGCAACTGGCGCAGGCCGGCATGAAAGTTGCCGTGTTGTCCAAGGTGTTCCCGACCCGTTCGCACACCGTCGCGGCGCAGGGCGGCATTGCCGCCTCGCTGGGCAATGTCAGGGATGACAGCTGGCACTGGCATATGTATGACACAGTGAAAGGTTCGGATTATCTCGGCGACCAGGATGCCATCGAGTTCATGTGCCGCGCCGCGCCGGAAGTGGTGTACGAGCTGGAGCATTTCGGCATGCCGTTTGATCGCCTGGACAGCGGCAAGATTTATCAACGTCCGTTCGGCGGGCACATGCAGGAATACGGCAAGAACCCGGTGGAGCGCGCCTGCGCCGCAGCCGACCGCACCGGCCATGCCTTATTGCACACCCTGTACCAGCAGAATGTGAAAGCCAATACGCATTTTTTCATCGAGTGGATGGCGCTCGACCTGGTACGCGATGAGGAAGGCGACGTGCTGGGCGTGACCGCGATGGAAATTGAAACCGGCGAAGTGATGCTGTTTCATGCGCGCGCCACGCTGCTTGCCACCGGCGGGGCCGGGCGCATTTTCCAATCCAGCACCAACGCCTACATCAACACCGGCGACGGGCTGGGCATGGCGGCGCGCGCCGGCATCCCGCTCGAAGACATGGAATTTTTCCAGTTCCATCCCACCGGCGTGTACGGCGCGGGTGTGCTGATTTCCGAAGGGGTGCGCGGCGAGGGCGGTTATCTGGTGAACAGGCACGGCGAACGCTTCATGCCGAAATATGCGCCTACTGCAAAGGACCTGGCCAGCCGCGACGTGGTGTCGCGAGCCGTTACGGTGGAAATCAACGAGGGGCGCGGCTGCGGGCCGGACGGCGACCATGTGCTGCTCAAGCTGGATCATCTCGGCGACGACGTGATCCGGCAGCGCTTGCCAGGCATCCGCGGAATCGCGCTGAAATTCGCCCATGTAGACCCGGCAAAAGATCCGATCCCAGTTGTGCCCACCGCGCATTACATGATGGGAGGCATTCCCGCCAACTATCATGGGCAAGTGGTCGCGCCCTATCAGCACGGGCCGGAAGAAGTGGTGCATGGTCTGTATGCCGTGGGTGAATGCGCCTGCGTGTCGGTGCATGGCGCGAATCGCCTGGGTTGCAATTCACTGCTCGACTTGCTGGTGTTCGGACGCGAAGCGGGCAGGCAGATTATCGAAGATTTGAAAAGCTATCCGCATCCTAAGCTGCTGCCGGCAAATTCCGCCGAGCGCTCCATGTCCAGACTGGCGCGGCTGGAAAACCGGAAAAACGGCGAGCGCGTCGCCGAGGTGGGCGAAGCGATGCGCAGGACCATGCAGAAACATTGCGGCGTATTCCGCTTCCCCGGCCTGCTCGCCGAGGGTGTGGAGCAGATCAAACAGATCGCCGCTCGTGTTGCGAACACCAGCATTCAAGACAAGAGCAAGGTGTTCAACACCGCGCGCATCGAGGCGCTGGAGCTGGATAACCTGATCGAAGCCGCGCAGGCGACGATGATCGCCGCGTCAGCGCGGCAGGAAAGCCGCGGCGCCCATGCGCGCGATGACTTTCCGCAGCGCGATGACGTGAACTGGCTAAAGCACAGCCTGTATTTCCGCGAGGGACACCGGCTGGATTACAAACCGGTGCGCCTGAAACCGATCTCGGTGGAGTCGTTTCCGCTCAAGGCGCGAGTTTATTGAGAGTGAGCCATGAGCAAGGCAAGATCGAACATCAGGAGAGCGGCATTGGCAAGCCTGACTCTGACTATTATGCTGACCGGCGCCATGATATGGATGGTTGCCGGGACATTAACCCGGCTGTCGGCCAACACCGATAGACTGACCAATTCCAATACGGTCGTGAATGTGCTGGATGCGCTCATCGCGCACATGATCGATGTGGAGACAGGGGAGCGCGGCTACATCATCACCGGCAATGATGATTATCTCGTGCCGCACGAGCGCGGCTTGGCGATGGTGTACAGGCAGCGTGACGAACTTGTGCGCCTGCTTGCCGGCGATCCATCAGAACAGGACAGGCTGGCAAACCTGTCCATGCGGCTCGATGCGAAAGTTGCAGTGTCTCAGGCCAATGTGCAGGCGCGCAGACATGGTTTCGAGGCGGCACGAGCGCGCGTGTCGGAAGGCGCCGGAAAGCGCGAAATGAATTCGTTGCGGGAAACCCTGGGCGAGATATCCAGAGCGCAAACCGAACGCCGGAATGTACTGCGTTCCCAACGCGATGCGATGATGGATGAGTTGCGGCGCAACATGATCATTGCCGCCGTGTTGTTTGTCGCCCTATTGGGCTACCTCCATTTTTACCTGTTGCGTATGGTGGGTCTGATGCATGAGACCGAGCAGCAAATGGCTCACCTTGCCTCGCATGACGTTTTGACCGGCCTGCCGAACCGCCGCCTGATGCTGGAACATCTGGACCGGGCGGTGCAGCGCTGTGTGCGGCACAAGAAGAGCATGGCGTTATTGTTTATGGATTTGAACGGGTTCAAGCCGGTCAACGACAAATATGGGCACGAGGCCGGAGACGAGGTGCTGAAACAGGTTGCCCAACGTCTATCCGGCACGATACGGGCGAGCGATATGGTGGCGAGGCTGGGCGGAGACGAGTTCGTGGTATTGGTGGAGGACATCACAGACAAGGATGGCGTGTGCGACATCGTGAGGAAGATTACTGCCGAAATCGAGCGGCCTTTCCGGCTGACAGAAGGTTCTGACGTGACCATCTCGGCCAGCATCGGTGTGGCCATCTATCCAAGAGATGGCGAGGATACAGAGACGCTGCTGCGCAATGCCGATACCGCAATGTATGAAGCAAAGCGCAATCAGTCGAATTGTTATTGCAGGGAACAGATGCAATTGCGCCGCTGTATGCTCAGGGATGATGGAGCAGGGAAATGAAGTTTCGAATCTGCCGCTGCAACCCGGAAACTGCTGCAAAAATAACGTGCAGCTTGAACATATAGTGTATTCATCGTTAACTGCGTTTATTGTTATTAACCAAAACCTCAAGGAGACGGCAATATGAAAGAACTACTATCGGGAATGGTGTTGCTGGCTGCGATGGGCTCGACTTCCGTGTTGGCAGCGGGCAGCGACGAGCTGTGGGAAATGACCACCAGGATGGATATGCCGGGTATGCCCATGCCGGCCATGACACAGACTGTCTGTCTGCGCAAAGGGGAATCCTACAAACCTGGAAAAGTCCCGCATCAGAAGAATTGCGAAATGACCGACCTCAAGGTGTCCGGCAACAAGACCACCTGGAAGATGCATTGTTCCGGCAGGGATGCGATGGATGGCAGCGGGGAGGTGACCCATACCGGGGATACCATGAAGGGCTCGATGAAGTTGTCCTCCAAGGATATACAAATGACCCAGTCGATCTCCGGCAAGCGCATCGGCGCCTGCCAGGCAAAGTGATGAACTGGTAGCTTGTAGCCTGTAGCGGGTAGCCTATACAGATTTTTCTACCAGCTACAAGCTACCGGCTACAAGCTTAGGAGTTAGGAGTTGCAATGAAATTCCGTATCTATCGCTACAACCCGGATGTGGACGCTGCGCCATACATGCAGGAATACGCGCTTGAAGCCGAGGCGGGCGACATGATGCTGCTCGATGCGCTGCTGTTGATCAAGCAGCAGGACGACAGCCTGTCGTTGCGCAGGTCCTGCCGCGAGGGGGTGTGCGGCTCGGATGCGATGAATATCAACGGGCGCAACGGGCTGGCATGCATCACGCCGCTGTCATCGCTGAAGCAGCCGATCGAACTGCGCCCGCTACCCGGCTTGCCGGTGATCCGCGACCTGATCGTGGACATGACGCAATTCTTCAAACAATACCATTCGATCAAGCCTTTCCTGATAAACAACGATCCGCCGCCGGAAACCGAGCGGTTGCAGTCGCCGGAGCAACGCGCGCATCTGAACGGTTTGTACGAATGCATCCTGTGCGGCTGCTGCACCACGGCCTGCCCGTCGTTCTGGTGGAACTCGGACAAGTTCGTCGGCCCGGCGGGGTTGTTGCAGGCGTATCGCTTCATCGCCGACACGCGCGATCAGGCTACTGCCGAGCGGCTGGACAATCTTGAAGACCCGTACCGCCTGTTTCGCTGCCACACCGTCATGAATTGCGTGGATGTGTGCCCGAAAGAGCTGAATCCGACCGAGGCGATTGGAAAGATCAAGGATTTGATGACCAGGCGCATGGTATGAGGATCGAGGAGCATGTGAGGATCGAGGATCGAGGATCGAGGATCGAGGAACCCCACCAGGTTTTGCATTCTCTCGATCCTCGATCCTCAATCCCCGATCCTGCCTTTCTGCAACGCATATGCTGGCGCAGCCGGCGCGGGCTGCTGGAGCTGGACATTGTGCTGGGACGATTCATCGAAATGCATTACGCGCAGCTTGACGAGGCCGGGCAACGGGCGTTCGAAGCATTGCTGGATATGCCCGACAACCCGCTCTGGGATATGATTGCGGGGAGAGCGGAGGGGACGCACGCCGAACAGCAGGCGTTGCTGGAAAAGATCAGGGCGGCTTGACAAATATAAGAGTGAGTATGGACATAGAAAATAAACGGATTGCAACACTGACGCTGGATGACGGGCGCAGCATCGAATTGCCTATCCTGTCCGGCACGCTTGGCCCGGACGTGATCGATGTACGCAACCTGAGCAAGTTGGGGGTATTCACCTACGACCCGGCGTTCTTTGTCACGGCGAGTTGCGCTTCCAGGATTGCCTTTATCGATGGCGATGCCGGCTTGCTTTATTACCGCGGTTACCCGATCGAGCAATTGGCCCAGCACTCGGATTTCCTGGAAGTATCCTACTTGCTGTTGAATGGCGAATTGCCGAATGCCGCGCAAAAAACCGCTTTCGAGTCCACGGTGAAAGAGCACACCATGGTGCATGACCAGATGATTAAATTCTTCACCGGTTTCCGCCGCGATGCGCATCCGATGGCGGTGATGGTGGGGGTGGTGGGTGCGTTGTCGGCGTTCTATCACGATTCTCTGGACATCAACAATCCGGAACACCGCGAGATTTCGGCAATGCGCATGTTGGCAAAAGTGCCGACTATCGCGGCGATGGCGCATAAGTATCACACCGGTTTTCCGTTCATGTATCCGAAGAACAAGCTCAGCTATGTGGAAAATTTCATGCAGATGACGTTTGCCATACCGGCGGAGGATTACGTGCCCAACCCGGTATTGGTGCGCGCGATGGAACGTATTTTGATCCTGCACGCCGACCATGAGCAGAACGCTTCCACCTCGACGGTGCGCCTGGCCGGTTCGAGCGGGGCGAATCCGTTTGCCTGCATCGCTTCCGGCATCGCCGCGCTATGGGGACCGGCGCACGGCGGCGCCAATGAGGCGGCGCTGAATATGCTGGAAAGCGTCGGCGATATATCGCGTGTGAAAGAATATGTGCAGGGCGTGAAGGACAAGAAATACCGCCTGATGGGCTTCGGCCATCGCGTCTACAAGAACATGGATCCGCGCGCTGCGGTGATGCGCGAAACCTGCCATGAGGTATTGAAAGAGCTGGGATTGGAAAACGACAAGCTGTTCGAGCTGGCGATGGAACTGGAGCGCGTCGCTTTGAACGACCCATATTTTATCGAGCACAAGTTGTATCCGAATGTGGATTTCTATTCCGGCATCGTGTTGCGCGCGCTGGGTATTCCGGTCAATATGTTTACGGTGGTTTTTGCGGTGGCGCGCACCATCGGCTGGATTTCGCAATGGAACGAGATGATGGTCGATCACGACCGTAAGATCGGACGCCCGCGCCAGTTATATGTCGGCGCGACGCGGCGTGACTACGTGCCGGTCGGCAGCCGATAGGGATTTCATTTTCCACGGATGCACACTGATGTTCACGAATTACTATTTGCCGGCACGGTGTTCTGTCCGTGTAAATCCGTGTTCATCCGTGGCTATTGAGCTTTACATAATTCATGACGGTTAAGTGATTTACCGTAGGGCGGGCTTTGCCCGCCGCATCGGGCGTAGCCCGACCTACGAGATGCGGAGACACTGTCTTCAAAATATGTAAGACTCAATAATTGCCGTTTTTCTGTCAATTCCGGAAAGCCGAGCCAGTGACCGCACCAGAAAAAAACTACATGCAGTCCATGCGCGATACTTCACATCTGTTCGGGATGAACGATGTGTTTGTCGAGGGCTTGTATGAGGATTACCTCGCCGATCCGGCATCGGTATCCGAAGCGTGGCGCGGTTATTTCGACGCGCTGCCGCCGCTGGCGAACGGCGCGCACGATGTGGCACACAGCCCCATTCGGCGCGCCTTTGCGGCATTGCCGAAAGCGTCCGCTGGCAATGTGCCTGTTCCGGATGCCGGTCTGGAATGCAGGCAGGCCAGTGTGCTGCTGCTCATCAACGCATATCGCTTTCTCGGTATGCGTGTTGCCAATCTCGATCCGCTTGATCGTTACACAAAACCGGCAGTTGCCGAACTTGATCCGGCGCATTACGGCTTGGGGGAAGCCGACATGGATAGCGCCTTCGATACCGGAATTTTGCCGCGCATGACCTTGCGCGAGATCCTCAGGCTGTTGCGCCAGACTTACTGCGGCAGCATCGGCGCGGAATACATGTACATGGGCGATGTGGCGCAGAAACGCTGGATACAGAATCGCCTGGAAAGCGTGCGCGGACAGGCCGGTTATGACGCAGCACAGCGCCGCCACATTCTGGAGCGCATCACCGCCGCCGAGACGCTGGAGCGTTATCTGCATACCAAGTTCGTCGGGCAAAAACGTTTCTCGCTGGAGGGCGGCGAGACGCTGATCCCGCTGCTTGACCATCTGTTGCAACGATGCGGCGCACAGGGTGTGCAGGAAGCTGTGATCGGCATGGCGCATCGCGGACGGCTGAATGTGCTGATCAATATTTTTGGCAAGCAGCCCTCCATGTTGTTCGCCGAATTCGAAGGCATCCATGCCGAACACCTGACTTCCGGAGACGTGAAATATCACCAGGGTTTTTCGGCGGACATCGCAACAAAGGGCGGTGTGTTGCATATCGCTTCGGCGTTCAATCCTTCGCATCTGGAAATCGTCAACCCGGTGGTGGAAGGTTCGGTGCGCGCGCGCCAGCATCGCCGCAAGGATTTTGGCGGTTCAAAGGTGATCCCGATCCTGTTGCACGGCGACGCGTCGTTCGCCGGCCAGGGTGTAGTGATGGAAACGCTGAGCATGTCGCAGACGCGCGGTTATCGCACCGGCGGCACGGTGCATGTCATCATCAACAACCAGATCGGTTTTACCGCATCCGACATACGCGACATGCGTTCCAGCACCTGGTGCAGCGACGTGGCGAAGATGATCGACGCGCCGATATTTCATGTGAATGCGGATGATCCGGAGGCGGTATTGCTGATCACCGAGATCGCGCTGGATTTCCGCATGCAGTTCAACAAGGACGTGGTGATCGATCTGGTGTGTTTCCGCAAGCTGGGGCACAACGAGCAGGATGAACCATTGGTGACGCAACCCTTCATGTATAACATCATCCGCCAGCATTCCGGCACGCGCACTTTGTATGCGCAGCGGCTGGTTGCGGAGGGCGTGATTCAGCCCGATGAAGCGGAGACGATGATCGCCGGCTATCGCAAGGCCATGGACGAAGGGCGAAATTCCATAAAGCCGACGCTGGAAATGAAAGAAAGCAAAATAGCCACCGACTGGGCACAGTTCAAGAGCGAAGTGTCATGGGACGTAGCGGTGAGCACCGCGGTGCCGCTGGAACGCCTGCAGAAACTGGCCGTGCCGCTGACCACCGTGCCGGAGAATTTCACCTTGCATGACCGCGTGAAAAAAATCGTCGAGGATCGCATCGCGATGGCGCGCGGCGATTTGCCGCTGGACTGGGGTATGGCGGAAAACCTCGCTTATGCCACATTGCTCACCGAGGGTTATCCGGTGCGGCTGTCCGGACAGGACAGCCGGCGCGGCACGTTCTTTCACCGTCACGCCACCTGGCATGACCAAAACCACGGGGAGTTGCACGAAGGTGCCTATACGCCTTTGCAGCATCTTGCGCCCGGCCAGTCGGATTTTGTGGTGATCGATTCGTTGCTGTCCGAAGAAGCGGTGCTTGGTTTTGAATATGGCTATGCCACCGCCGAACCGGATTCGCTGGTGTTGTGGGAAGCGCAGTTCGGCGATTTCGCCAACGGTGCGCAAGTGGTGATCGATCAGTTCATTGCGTCAGGCGAGGTGAAGTGGGGCAGGCTGTGCGGCTTGGTGATGCTGCTGCCGCATGGCTACGAGGGGCAGGGCGCGGAACATTCATCGGGGCGCATCGAACGCTATCTGCAACTGTGCGCCGATTACAACATCCAGGTGTGCATCCCTTCCACGCCGGCGCAGATGTTCCACCTGCTGCGCCGCCAGATGCTGCGCCCGTATCGCAAGCCGCTGATCGTGTTCACGCCCAAGAGCCTGTTGCGCAGCAAGGATGCCGCCTCGCCGATCACAGAATTGACGCAGGGCCGCTTCCAGCCGGTGATACCAGACGTGGATGTGCCGGTTGTAGGAGCCCAATTCATTGGGCGATCATCAGATGTCGCGCAGCAAGCTGCGCTCCTACCCAATAAAGTACGCCGCATCATCGCGTGCAGCGGCAAGGTGTATTACGAATTGCTCGCGGCGCGGCGTGCCAAGGGCATCAGTGACATGGCGATCATCCGCATCGAGCAGCTTTACCCGTTCCCGCACGATGACTTCACTGCGCAGATCGCCGCGTATCCGGAAGCGACCGAGTTGGTTTGGTGCCAGGAAGAACCCGGCAACCAAGGCGCGTGGCATCGCATCCAGCATTACCTGCTGCGCCATCTGCGCAATGGCATGCGCCTCGATTATGCGCTGCGTCCATCATCCGCTGCACCCGCAGCGGGCTATCTGGCGGTGCACCAGGAACAACAGAAGGCGGTGATCGCAGCCGCCTTCCGCGACGATCTCGACGATAAACCTAATCCGGGAGCATCACATCATGTCCATCATTGAAGGCCGTATTATTGAAGTCAGGGTACCGCAACTGTCCGAATCCGTATCCGAAGCGACGCTGCTGACCTGGCACAAGCAAGCCGGGCAGGCGGTCAGCGAGGGCGAGAACCTGATCGACATCGAGACCGACAAGGTGGTGCTGGAACTGCCGGCTTCCAAAAGCGGCGTGCTGACCAGGATCATCAAGGGCGACGGCGAAAAAGTGACCAGCAATGAACTGATCGCGCAAATCGACACTGCTGCAAAGGTCGTTGCGGTGCCGGACGTAGGGGCATTGTCCGTTGGTGGTGAGCTTGTCGAACCACGCGCCGTGCCCGTACTACCGCCATCGGTGCGCAAACTGGCGCGCGAGAAGGAGATCGACGCCGCCAGCCTGCACGGCAGCGGACGTAGCGGGCGCGTCACCAAAGAGGATGTGCTGAATGCGATGCAGCAAGTCCAATCAACACCCTCCCCCTTGCAGGGGGAGGGCGGGGGAGGGGGTAGAAGCTCAATAACTCAATCCATCGCAGGTGAACGAGTTGAGCAGCGCGTGGCGATGACACGCATCCGCCAGCGCATCGCCGAACGCCTGCTGCAATCGCAGCAGAACGCCGCGATCCTGACCACCTTCAACGAGGTCAACATGCAGCCGGTGATGGATCTGCGCAACAAGTACAAGGATGCATTCGAGAACAAGCACGGCATCAAGCTCGGCTTCTCATCGTTCTTTGTCAAGGCGGCGGTGCTGGCGTTGCAGAAGTTTCCGATCGTCAACGCTTCGGTGGACGGTACCGACATCATCTATCACGGCTACTTCGACATCGGCGTGGCCATCGGCAGCGAGCGCGGCCTGGTCGTGCCCATCATTCGCGATGCCGATAAACTCTCGCTGGCCGACATCGAAAAACAGATTGCCGATTTTGGCGTGCGCGCCAAGACCGGCAAGCTGACGATTGAAGAATTCACCGGCGGCACGTTCACCGTTTCCAACGGCGGCGTGTTCGGCTCGATGCTCTCCACTCCGATCATCAACCCGCCGCAAGCCGCCATACTTGGCGTCCACGCGACCAAGGACAGGGCAGTGGTGGAAAATGGGCAGATCGTGATTCGCCCGATGAACTACCTGGCGGTATCCTACGACCACCGCATCATCGATGGCCGCGAAGCGGTGTTGTTTTTGGCTGCGATCAAGGAAGCGTTGGAGTTTCCGGGGCGGGTGTTGCTGGATTTGTAGGGGACAAAACTATCCCCTCACCCTTGCAGGGGGAGGGCTAGGGTGGGGGTAGAAACTCAAATTTGCTTCCATATATTTGTGTTGTGAGAAACAAAAAACAAAACCGCCGGGCAACCCCCGGCGAAGTTGATTTTAGTAATGTAGGTCGGGCTCTGCCCGACGATTTCTTCTGCGGCGGGTAGAACCCGCCCTACAAAACCAGTAAGCATTTGTGTTAATCCGTGACTCATATTCAAACCACACTCAAGGTTGAGTGACATGCAATCATTTCGTGCTTACCGAATTTTTGAACAAGACGGCAAATCCGCCGGGCGTTTTGTCGAGCTGACGCTGGATGATCTCGATCCCGGCGAGGTCGTCATCCAGGCGCATTTCTCCGATGTGAATTACAAGGACGCGCTCGCTGCCACCGGCGCGGGCAAGGTGGTGCGCCGCTTTCCCTGCGTGGGTGGAGTGGATGTGGCGGGCGTGGTAGTAAGTTCCGGGGATGCACGCTTCAAGGTCGATGATGTGGTAATCGTCACTGGCTACGGCATGGGCGTGGATCACGATGGCGGGTTTGCCGAATATGTGCGTGTTCCTGCCGATTGGGTGGTGCCGCTGCCGCAGGGGCTTACGCTGTTCGAGGCGATGGCGATCGGTACGGCGGGTTTTGCCGCTGCATTATCTATTCATCGCCTGGAACAAAACGAACTTACTCCCGAAAAAGGCAAGGTGATCGTCACCGGCGCGACCGGCGGCGTGGCGAGTCTTGCGATTCAGATGCTTTCGCAACTTGGCTATCACGTCGTGGCGCTGACCGGCAAGGACAGCGAGCATGATTACCTGAAGTCGCTCGGCGCGGCTGAGATATTGTCGCGCAAGGGTCTGGTGATGGGCACGCGGCCACTGGAAAAAGCGCAGTGGGCGGGGGCGCTGGATGCGGTGGGCGGCGAGACGCTGGCTTGGCTGACGCGCACGATGCAGCAGAACGGCGTTATCGCCAGCTTTGGCAATGCGGGCGGCATCGAACTGCACACCACGGTGATGCCCTTCATCCTGCGCGGCGTCCGCCTGATCGGCATCGATTCCGCCGCGACCGCGATGCCGCTGCGCCGCCAGATCTGGCAACGGCTGGCAAACGATCTTCATCCGGAACTATTGGCGCAAATTGCGCATGTCGTGCCTTTCGCCGAATTGCCGCAGGTTTTTCCGTTGATGCTGCAAGGCAGGCAGAGCGGGCGCACGGTGGTGGGGATACGGTAGGGGCGGTGTCAATTCTGCATCGAGCTTGCCCGATAGCAGATTGCCTGCCTTTGGTGCAATTCATTGCGTCGACGATGATGTTATAATCCGCCACCGGGGCTGGAATTAGTCAGCGCGAAAGTGGCGGAATTGGTAGACGCACTGGATTTAGGTTCCAGCGCCTCACGGCGTGAGAGTTCGAGTCTCTCCTTTCGCACCAACAATTCCGGTCTTTCGCACCAGTCACAGTTCAACTTTAATCTAAGGAAATGCAGCATGCCCAGCGTAGAAACTGTCAGCGCGTTAGAACGTCGTCTGAACGCCTCCATTCCCCAGCAAGCCATACGCAGCGAGGTATCCACTCGTCTGCAGAAGATCGGACGCAACATGAAGATCGCCGGTTTCCGCCAGGGCAAGGTGCCCGTGAAGATCGTCGAGCAATATTACGGCGCGCAGGCCCGTCAGGAAGCGCTGGGCGAAGCCCTGCAGCGTTCGTTCGCCGAAGCGGCGCAGACCAATAATCTCAAGGTGGCGGGCTACCCGCAATTTGAGGTAAAGACCAAGGATTTGAATGCCGACCAGATCGAATACAGCGCGACTTTCGAGGTATATCCCGAAGTGGCGCTGGGCGACCTGTCCGGTATGACGATAGAGCGTCTGTCCTATGAAGTGACCCAGGCCGACGTGGATAACACCATTACGACGTTGCGCAAACAGCGCGCCACGTTCGAGGAAACCAGCCGTGCTGCGCAGGCCGAAGACCATGTGAACATCGACTTCACCGGCAAATTGAACGGCGCAGTGTTCGAGGGCGGCGAGGCAAAGGGCTATCCGCTGGTGCTGGGCGCCGGGCGCATGTTGCCTGAATTCGAGGCTGCCGTCACCGGCATGAAGGCTGGGGAAACCAAGTCTTTCGATATGATATTCCCGGAGTCCTATCACGGCAAGGACGTGGCGGGCAAGCAAGTGACGTTCACGGTTACCGTGAATAAGATTGAAGAGCCTAAATTGCCGGAAGTGGATGCCGGTTTTGCCAAATCCATCGGCATAGCGAATGGAGATGTGAGCAAGCTGCAGGAAGAGATTCGCAGCAATGTGGTTCGTGAAGTATCACGCCGCCTGAAGGTGCGCAACAAGGATGCGGCGATGGATGCGTTGATTAAGGTCGCCAGGTTCGAGGTGCCCAGAATCTCGGTCGAGTGGGAAGTGGAAAACCTGATGCGGCAAGCCATGAAGGATATGGAATCGCGCGGGATGAAAACGAAAGGTGTCTCTTTGCCTCCCGAATTGTTCAGGGAGCGGGCCGAGCGGCGCGTCAAGCTCGGCTTGATACTTGCCGACCGGATGCAAAAGTGCGATCTGACGGCAAAACCGGAGCAGATCAAGGCCATGATCCGCGAATATGCTCAGAGCTTCGATCATCCCGAAGACGTGCTACGCTGGTATGCATCCGACACCAAGCGCATGAAGGAAGTGGAAAATCTGGTGCTGGAAGAGAACGTGGTGAACTGGGCGATGGCTCAGGCCAGGACCATAGACAAGGTGACAGAGTTCAACGAATTGATGGGAAATACTTAATATGATGCATTATCAAAAGCCGCAAAATATCGGATTGATCCCGATGGTCGTGGAAACCAGCGGGCGGGGCGAGCGCGCCTATGACATTTATTCGCGGCTGCTGAAGGAGCGGGTGGTGTTTCTGGTCGGCGAGGTCGATGATCACAGCGCCAACCTGATCGTGGCGCAGATGCTGTTTCTGGAATCGGAAAATCCCGACAAGGACATACATTTCTACATCAACTCTCCCGGCGGCTCGGTCACTGCCGGAATGGCGATCTACGATACCATGCAATTCATCAAGCCGAATGTCAGCACGTTGTGTGTCGGACAGGCGGCCAGCATGGGTTCGTTCCTGCTGGCGGCGGGCGAGAAGGGCAAGCGTTTCTGCCTGCCCAATTCGCGCGTGATGATCCATCAGCCGATGGGCGGTTTCCGTGGCCAGGCTTCGGACATCGAAATCCATGCGCGCGAGATACTGTACTTGAAACAAAAATTAAATCAGTTGCTGGCGAAGCACACCGGGCAATCGGTTGAAACGATCGAGCGCGACACAGACCGCGATAATTTCCTCAGCGCGGAGGATGCCGTGAAATACGGGCTGGTGGATCAGGTGCTGGAAAAGCGCAGTTAATTAGACTCGTACAATCTTTCGATTGGAGGCGCGCTTGGAAATCGAAAGTGCGCATCGCTACATTGTTCAGAAACGGCTCAAACTTCCGGGGTCGTGGTGGTTCGCCGCAAACGCCGAGCACATGCTGGCCTTGCGCCTGAATCGGGCTAACCGGCAATGGGACAGCTATTGGAATCAGGTCAGAAAGGCCGCTTGAATGAACACATCAGTTTGAATCGCACCCGATAGTGCAGATTGTGCAGATAGTGTTTGACGACGCTGGGACGCTTTGCTATAGTCTCAGTCTTCGCTGACGCGGGGTGGAGCAGCTCGGTAGCTCGTCGGGCTCATAACCCGAAGGTCATAGGTTCAAATCCTGTCCCCGCAACCCTCAGCCGTTCTTTAAAAAACAAACGAACAACCGACGAGTGTAGGTGCTTGGTTTTTGGGAAGTTTCCGTATCCTTCGGGATAGGGGAACGACTTTAAAAATATGTAGTACCTTACGCAAAGTCGAAACAAATCATGCAAGTGATTTACTTTGAGGTAAGACCGGTCCAGCAATGGACCAAAACAG
>JANLIB010000147.1 GCA_024653675.1 Gallionella sp.
CTGAGCCCGCCGAAGGGCCGGTGTGACGAATTATTAGAGGTGCCCTTATTTCTGCTCAACACCCCTCACCCCAACCCCTCTCCCGCTTGCGGGAGAGGGGCTCCAAGTGCATCAGGGTGAACTCTGTAATGAATTAAGGAATACTCAATAGTCGTTAGTTTGTAGTCGTTAGTCGTTAGTTGGTTTTGTCCGCTGCGCGGGTTTTGCCTTAACTCACGACTAGCGACTAACGGCTAGCGACTGAAGTTAACGATGCGTTGCGCGGCTTCCACGGTCTCTGCGACATTCGCGACCAGCGCCAGACGCACAAAATTCTCGCCGGGGTTCATGCCCCGTGCAGTGCGCGCAAGATAGCTGCCCGGCAACACGGCCACATTATAGTCGCGATACAGCGCTTGCGCGAAGCTGGTGTCGGCGACGGGTGTCCTTATCCACAGATAAAAACCGGCATCCGGCATGACGGCCGGCAGCACCGGATCGAGTATCGCCAGCACCTTGCCGAATTTTTCGGCGTACAGCCGGCGATTTTCCGCGACGTGCGCTTCATCATTCCATGCGGCGATGCTGGCGGCCTGTATCGCCGGATTCATCGCCGAGCCGTGATAGGTGCGGTACAGCGTGAATTTTTCGATTACTCCGGCATCGCCCGCGACAAAACCGGAGCGCATCCCCGGAACGTTGGAGCGCTTCGACAGGCTGGAGAACACCACCAGATTGCGATAGTCGCTGCGTCCCAGTTGCCGTGCGGCTTGCAGCGCGCCCAGCGGCGGGGATTCAAAATAAATCTCCGAATAACATTCGTCCGAGGCGATCACGAAACCATGGCGGTCGGACATTTCAAACAGGGTCTTCCATTCCTCCAGCGGCATTACGCGCCCATTCGGATTGCCCGGTGAACAGACGTAGATTAGTTGGGCGCGCTGCCATACATCTTCCGGCAGCTGCGAGAAGTTCATTGCATAATTGTCTTCCGGCAGCGTGTTGAGGAAGCAGGGTGTGGCTCCCGCCAGGAAAGCTGCGCCTTCGTAAATCTGGTAGAACGGGTTGGGGCAGACCACGACAGGGTCGTTCCTGCTTCGATCCACCACCGTCTGGGCAAAGGCGAACAGCGCCTCGCGGCTGCCGTTCACCGGCAATACCTGGGTTTTGGAATCAGGTGCGGGAATGCCATAGCGCAAGGCCAGCCAGTTGGCAATGGTGTTGCGCAGCGCGTCGCTGCCGGCGGTTGTGGGATAATTCGCCAGCCCATCGAGATTGGCTGTCAGCGCATCGCGGATAAATTGCGGCGTGGGGTGCTTAGGTTCGCCGATGGACAGGCTGATGGCGCGATAGTCAGAGTTAGGCTGCACCTCGCGAAACAGCGCGGCGAGCTTCTGGAACGGGTAGGGCTGTAAACGATTGAGGTCGGGATTCATTTATTGTTGGCTTTGGCGAAATTCATGACGCTGTTGCTGAGCATGTCGTCATTCCGGCGCAGGCCGGAATCCAGCGGTTTTAAGTATAAAGGCATTTTGAATGACTGGATTCCGGCCTGCGCCGGAATGACGGAATCGTAAAGTATTGGGATTATAAGGGTGTAGCCAGTGCCATCAAAACAAAATGTATTACCAGTAGCCGGCATCCTGAGCGGCGCGCTGGTGTGGGGGCTGATCTGGTATCCCTACCGCATGTTGCAGGACGCAGGCGTATCCGGCCCGCTGGCGACACTGATCACTTATCTGCTGGCCTTGGTGTGTGGCGCATTCATGCTGCCGCGCATATGGCATGAGTTGTTCCTGCAAACGAAGGGCATGGCCGGCTGGTGGGTTATTGCCCTGGTGTTCAGCGCGGGCTGGTCGAATTTCGGCTACGTGCTGGCGGTGCTGAACGGCGAGGTGATGCGCGTGCTGCTGCTGTTTTACCTGGCGCCGCTGTGGACGATATTGTTTTCCTACTGGCTGCTCGGTGAGCGGCTCAGCCGCTACGGTTACCTGGTCATCGCGCTGTCCCTGGGCGGCGCGGCCATCATGCTGTGGGAGCCTCAACTCGGGATGCCGCTGCCGCAGAATATTTCCGAATGGATAGGGTTGTCGGCGGGCATGAGTTTCGCGCTGTCCAATGTGGTGTCGCGCCGCGCCGCACATTTAAGCGTGACCGCGAAGTCCAGCAGCGTACTGTTCGGCACTGTGTTGTTGAGCGTGCCGCTGTTATGGCGGCAAGGCGGATTGCCGGACCAGTTGCTGGCGATCGAGGCACAGTCGTGGCTGATACTTCTGTTACTCAGCATTGTGCTGTGCGCCACCAGTTTTGCAGTGCAGCATGGCCTTTCCCATCTGGCAGCCAATCGGGTGATCGTCCTGTTCCTGTTCGAACTGGTTTTTGCCGCCATCGCGTCATATTTTCTGGTTGATGAGGCGATGCAACTGCGCGATTGGCTGGGCGCATTGCTGATCGTTTCGGCAAGTTTGTTGTCCGGGAAATTGTATAGAGCAACAAACACGGGATGATTGCCAGGAATGCAGCATGGATTTTGGCGGTATCCCGTAATATACTGCGCAGCATGAATGCAGCGGATTTGAAAGGGCTATGCGACTCGCTGAATTATCGAACATGAAAAATATTCCGAAATCCGCAGATATCTACAGCCTGTTCGATAATACCGATCCTGACCTGGTGTGGGTCAAGGCGATGGGCATCGTCAGCCGCATCAACCCAGGCTATGATTTCACCCTGGTTCGAGCCGTTTTTGATGATGTCTTGCGGCTTTTCCATGGCGAATATCCCGGCTATGGTTCCATCAAGACGCTGTACCACGACCTGCACCATACGCTGGACGTTTTTCTGTGCGCTTTGAGGCTGCTGCATGGCGTGCATGTTTCAGGTGCTCAGCAGAGCGACGATAAAATCACACTGGTCATGATTGCCACGCTGCTGCACGATATCGGTTACGTGCAACGGCAAGGCAAAGAGAACGGCACCGGCGCCCAGTACACGCAGACCCACGTCAAGCGCGGAATCGCATTCATGCGCCGCTATCTTGCCGAACGGCACTTTCCATCGAGCATGGCGGATACTCTGGAGCCCATCATGCTCAGCACCGACCCTGCACTGAAGTTCTTCCAGATCAATTTTCCCGATGACTCGACCCGCATGCTCTCAAAAATTGTTGGCACCGCAGATCTGACCGGGCAGATGGCTGACCGAACCTACCTGGAAAAGCTGCTTTTTCTGTATCTGGAATTCAGGGAAGCGCATTTTGGAAATTATCAGAACACGTACGATATGCTGCGCCAGACCAAAGCTTTTTACGAAACCACCCGTGAAAAACTCGACAGCGTATATGGCGGCATCTATTCCTACCTGGCCTTTCATTTCAGGGATACGATGGGTGTCGAGAATAATTACTATCTGGAGTCGATAGAAAAAAACATCGCCTACCTGTCGAAAGTGATCGCGCTCAACGAGGCTGAGTACCTTTCCATGCTCAAGCGCGGCGGAATCGTGGAGAAATCCAGAACCATTCCTGTGCCGGCCTGAGCAGACCTTTTTGCAACGGCGCCAGTTACGCCACCGTCACTGTTTTTCCAGATAAACGTCCTGAATCGCATTCAATAACGCGACGCCGTCCTGCGTCGGTTTCTGGAACGCCTTGCCTCCGGAGATCAGGCCCATGCCGCCGGCGCGTCCCAAGAACAATAGGAACAATAGGAACAATAGGGGGCACACGTTTTCTGCTAAAGAATTAGAGACAATCACTCACCAAAGGGGAGAGAGACGAGAACAGAAATCGGCTGTGTTGCACTACTGTTGGGTGCGATGGGA
>JANLIB010000153.1 GCA_024653675.1 Gallionella sp.
TCACCATCATGAAGATCAAAATCACCAGCAACACGTCTATCATCGGGATCAGGTTGATCTCCGGCTCTTCGCGGCTGTGCCCGCGCTGGAAATTCATTTGCGTTGCCCGTGCACGATGCCCATCAGTTTGATGGCCTGCTGCTCCATCTCTATGGTAAGACTGTCCACTTGCGAGCGGAAATGGCGGTAGAAGATCATGCTGGGGACAGCCACGATCAGCCCGAAGGCGGTGTTGTACAGCGCCACGGAAATTCCGTGGGCAAGCGCCGCCGGCGAATTTCCGCCCGCATTTTGTGAGCCAAAGATCTCGATCATACCGACCAACGTGCCGAACAGTCCCAGCAAGGGGCTGATCGAGGCGATTGTGCCGAGAGTGGTCAGGAAGCGCTCCAGGTTATGCGCGGCTGCCCGCCCTGCTTCTTCGATCGATTCTTTCATCACATCGGGCGGGCTTTTGATGTTTCTGAGTCCTGCGGCGAAAATGCTTCCCAGCGGTGAATTGGCGGCAAGTTTGGTCAACATGCTGTCGCTGACGCCGCGTTGTTTGAGTTCTTTGACGACTTCGTCAAGCAAAGTGGCCGGGGCGACACGATTGCTGCGCAAGTACCTCAGTCGTTCCACGATCAAACCGACTGCAATGACGGACGCCAGAATCAAAAACCAGATCGGCCAGCCGGCCGCTTCGACGATAGTGAACACGCGTATTCTCCAAATGTGCTTAAATTATGGAATCCCCTGAACAAGCCCTGCAAGACTACGGCTCAATGAGAAATTTGCGGGAGATTCCGAGGCCGCAACTGTAGCGTGTCATATTCAGTTGAGCAACCTTTCTCAGGATTTACTTAAGCACTGTTTTGCTAACCTGCCATTTGAAAAGAGTATTTTTGTTTACTCACAAAACCTGTGGACAACTTTGTGGATGGTTCTCCACGACAGCGCTTTAATGTGGCGTGGCATAAGGGATTTCGTTACTTTGCCTATTTTTTATGAGACTGTTATCCTTATAAAAAACAAAGGGTTATCGTAAGTGTATGGTTGGCGGGTGACGTGAGGCGGCGAAAAGCGGCGAATTTCCTTGAAGTGTGGATTATTTTGAGTTGTCAATATGCATTTGAACTTTTTTTCTGAAGAAAATAACCGCGTTTTTCGTGTCGCGGAACTCAACTTTGCAATCAAGCAGTTGCTGGAAAGTAACGTCCCCTTGTTATGGGTGCGCGGAGAAATCTCGAATTTGGTAAAGGCTGCTTCCGGCCATTTTTATTTTTCGCTTAAGGACGATCAGGCGCAAGTGCGCTGCGTGATGTTCCGGCATAAAAATCAATTATTGAGAGAGCCGGTCGCCAACGGGCAGCAGGTCGAAGTATTAGCAGTCGCTACTTTATATGAGCAGCGCGGCGATTTTCAGTTGACCGTGGAGCAGATGCGTCCGGCCGGGCTGGGTATACTGTATGAACGATTCGAGCGGCTGAAGCAATTGCTGGAAAGCCAGGGCTTGTTCGCCGCTGGGCGCAAGCGTCTCTTGCCCGCCTTTCCGGCAAATATCGGCATCATCACCTCGCCGCAGGCCGCCGCATTGCGCGACGTGCTCACCACCTTGAGGCTGCGCCTGCCCAGCGTGCCAGTGGTGCTGTATCCCACACCGGTACAAGGGGCAGGCAGCGCCGAGAAGATCGCCGCAGCCATCGCAGTAGCCAACCGGCGTGCCGAATGCGACGTGCTGATCCTGTGCCGCGGCGGCGGCAGCATCGAAGACCTGTGGGCATTCAATGAAGAAGTCGTCGCGCGCGCCATCGCCGCCAGCGAGATCCCCATCGTCAGCGGGGTCGGGCACGAGACCGACTTCACGATCGCCGATTTCGTCGCCGACGAACGTGCCCCGACTCCCACCGCCGCCGCGCAACGCGTAGCCCCGGATCGCCATGCCCTGCTCAGGGGTTTGCAAGACCAGGCACAGCACCTGCAGCGTGCGCAGCGCAACCGGTTGCAGATTGCGATGCAGGTGGTGGACTACCTGCAGCGCAGGCTGGTGCATCCCGCGCAACAGTTGCAACGCCAGACCCAACAACTGAACCAATTGCAACAGCGCATGCAGCGCGCCTTTGCCTATCGCCAGCAGCATCAACACTGGCAGTGGCAATCTTTGGTGCAACGTCTGGTCAAGGCGAAGCGCACAGCGCAGGCGCAGAGATTGGTGCGAGTGGACAATGCCGAGCAACACTTGATCCTGCTCGACCCGAAAAAAGTATTGGCGCGGGGCTATAGCATGGTGCAGGATGCAAATGGTGGTGTAGTGTCGGATGCGGGGCAGTTGGTAATTGGCGCAGAGCTGCGCATCACCTTTGCTAAAGGGTGGGCGCGGACTGAGGTGAAAGAGCGGGGCGAATCCTAAAAAGTACCGTTCGTGGTGAGCCTGTCGAACCATGAATGACAAAAGACAAAACCGCCGGGGGTTGCCCGGCAGCAAGTTACCTTTCTTGTCTTGCCAAGAAAGGTAACCCAAAGAAGTCGCCCCCGGTTTGCCGCCCCTGCGGGGTTCCCTGCGTTGCTCGACTGGTCAGGCGGCTGTGGAACTCGCACTGCGTGCTCAAACAGTCCTCGCCGAAACCCCCTGACCAGCCTGCGCTACTCGGCGGCGCACAGGGGAAGAAAAGCAAAAACCTAAAACCGTAAATTAGAGTGGGCACGTTGTGCCCACTCTACTAGGCTAGCTGTTTTTAGCTGGTGCGATTGCCGTGTTAGTATTTGCGGGACACTTGGAATTAAGGGAGTAACTATAATGTCCCAATTAATACGGCTATCAATTTCAGAATATACTGCGTTGTGCTATTCATCATTCGTTAGATGCCACAAATAGTGATATGTCTCGCCCTCTGACTGGAGAGATGCAGAGAACACTGCAAGAGGCAGTTCTGGGTAAGGGCGTCTCCGCTAAGCGAGCCACCCTTGCCGGCCTTACAGCGCGAGGGCTTGCTGACCCCACAGGAGCACTGACTCTCGAAGGCTGGAAGCAGGGTGTTGTCATGCTGCCGTTAGAGGAGCAATGCCAAATAATGGGCATTGCCTATGAGACAGTGCATGGCTTGGAGGCTGGCAACCATCCAGAATATGCAGCATGGCGCTACTTCTCTTCTCTCGGTTACTCGGGTGCCTACTGCGAAGGAGGCCCAATTCTTCTTCTCATAAGGGCAGCGGCACTGGACGTGCTTACCAGCCTCAATACGTTCAACTCACGTCAGGATGCTTGTAGCCGCTTTACCGAAGCTCAACTCACAATTCACCAGGAACATTCCAATCTGATTCTGAGCGCAATTCGTTCTGCCGACACAATTCATGTGGTTCGCAGCTTCAACGAAATCTACACCTCACTAATGGTTCAGGAGTGTTACCCGGGGCTGACTTCCGAGGCGATGGCTTCTTTGTTTATCGCTCTCGGCAGCGAGGGGCTGGCGCAGATCACAGCAGCGATCATGGAGGCTCCGTACAGCTACCGCGCTGGTTGGCCTGACCTCACGATGACTAACGGCGAGCAAATGCTGTGGGCAGAGGTAAAGACAACGGACCGGCTGCATATGAGCCAGATATCAACACTTCACCGCATGAAGCCACTTCTGCCGGGCTGCGTTCGAGTTGTACAACTCATCTAGCATGGCGCAATGAGTGACGAGGAAATGACCGACAACGACTACCTTGAAACTGTACGAAAGGTACGGGAGGAGTCAGTTCGCTTCTTCAGTTCGGCGAACCGAGCCGAGCGAGAGCTATGGGTAGCTAATGAGTTTTTGACGAATCTTGGAATACCTTTCGCACTATCGGACCTTGTCCACGTCGCCGATGATCCGCCAGATGTCCGATTTGGCGGAGCTGAGTTTGAGGTGAAGGAAATACTCGATTCTGGCCGCCGCCGACACGCTGAGTTCAAAGCGTCTTTGGAAAAGGCTAAAGCAGCAAAATCACCAAGCGATCTATTGGAACACTACACCCCTCGTGATATCACTTATGCCGAGATTTACGAACTTGTCGAAGAAAAAGTCTTGGAGTTATCGACCAAATATTCAGAGAAGTTCCGAAAAGAATTGGACCTCCTTTTTTACGTAAACCTCGAAGATGTACACGGCTATATAGAGAACCCACTCCCGCCATCTGAAAAGCTAAAAGCTCTCGGGTTTCGCTCAGTTTCCTTGGTTATGGGACTCCTCAGTGGCGTGTTAATGGTGAATGAAAGCGCTCCCAAATTCCTGAGTGAGAAAGGGCCGCGAGTGGTTCGACGGAAAAGGACTGAAGGCTAAAACGTATGCAAGTTGCACCATTTAACTATAGGTGGATCGGACAGGCAGCCAGCCCGCGTAGGGCGCAATAACCAACGGGCATTGCGCCGCATGTATTTTATCCTGTGCAATGCACTATGTTTATTGCACCCTACAAAACCTGCTAAAGGTTTTGAATTTCAGCTTTTCTTCCCCTGTGCGCCGCCGAGTAGCGCAGGCTGGTCAGGGGGTTTCGGCGAGGACTGTTTGAGCACGCAGTGCGAGTTCCGCAGCCGCCTGACCAGACGAGCAACGCAGGGGACCCCGCAGGGGCGGCAAACCGGGGGCGATTTCTTTGGGTTACCTTTCTTGGCAAGACAAGAAAGGTAACTAGCTGCCGGGCTACCCCGGCGGTTTTGGTTTTGTTGTTGG
Source organism: Gallionella sp. (assembly GCA_024653675.1). Classification (GTDB taxonomy): domain Bacteria; phylum Pseudomonadota; class Gammaproteobacteria; order Burkholderiales; family Gallionellaceae; genus Gallionella. Next base: position 4,677 of record JANLIB010000153.1, read on the forward strand.
GTATCGCTGCGCTCAACCCACATACTACATGCCGTCCCCGGCAACCATGCGCACCGCTCCTCTCTGCGGTATTATCTCGCCCTCACAAAATCGCTACACAGTTCAACCGCAATGACATCTGAAAATTTCATTGACCTTCCTCCCCTGTTGAGCGCGCGCGGCACGATCACGCTGCCCGGCTCGAAGAGCATCTCCAATCGCATCCTGTTACTGTCTGCCCTGGCGCAGGGCACAACCGAGATACGCGATGTGTTGTTGTCGGATGATACCGAGCGCATGCTGGATGGCTTGCGCAAACTGGGTGTCGGTGTGGAGCAACTGGAGCCGCATGTGCTCCGTGTGCAGGGCTGCGGAGGGGATTTTGGCGAAACTCGCTGCGCTTGTTTTCCGGTCAAGCAGGCGGAGTTGTTCCTGGGCAATGCCGGGACTGCGTTCCGCCCGCTGACAGCGGCGCTGGCTTTGTCCGGCGGCGACTACAAGCTGTCCGGCACTCCGCGTATGCACGAACGGCCGATAGGCGATCTGGTGGATGCGTTGCGCGAACTCGGCGCGGACATCGAATGCCTGGATAATGAAGGTTTCCCGCCGCTGCAGATACATCCGGCTAACTTGACCGGAGTGGATCGTGTCAGCGTGCGCGGTGATGTGTCCAGCCAGTTCCTCACCGCATTGTTGATGGCCTTGCCGCTGCTGGATCGCAAGGTCACGGTGGAAGTGGCCGGCGAGTTGATTTCCAAGCCTTATATCGAGATCACGCTGGCGATGATGGCGCGCTTCGGTGTCTTGGTGCGGCGCGATGGCTGGCGCAGTTTCACGGTGGCGGCGGGAAGCCGTTATGTGTCGCCCGGCGTGATCTATGTGGAAGGCGATGCTTCGTCGGCTTCGTATTTTCTTGCGGCAGGCGCGATAGGTGGCGGGCCGCTGCGCATCGAAGGCGTGGGCAGCGCCAGCATCCAGGGCGATGTGCGTTTCGCCGATGCGCTGGCGCTGATGGGCGCGCAGATCGAAATGGGCATGAACTGGATGGAGGCGCGCGCGCCGGAATCCGGGCGGCTCAAGGCGATTGAGCTGGACTGCAACCATATCCCGGATGCGGCGATGACGCTGGCGGTGGTCGCGTTGTTCGCAGAAGGAACCACTACGCTGCGCAACATCGCCAGTTGGCGCGTCAAGGAAACCGACCGCATCGCGGCGATGGCGGCCGAATTGCGCAAGGTCGGGGCGGCGGTGGAAGAAGGCGCGGACTACATCCGTGTCACCCCCCCACCGTCTACCCCGGCTTCCCCACTTACCACTCCCCACTTCCTACTTCCCGCTTCTATAGATACCTACGACGATCACCGCATGGCGATGTGCTTTTCGCTCGCCGCATTTGGCGCGGAAGGGATACGCATCAACGATCCGCGCTGTGTCGCCAAGACCTTCCCGAATTATTTCACGCTGCTGCATGATGTGGTGCAGGCCGTGCCGGTGATCGCGATCGACGGGCCCTCGGCGTCCGGCAAGGGCACGGTGGCGCAATTGGTCGCGGCCAGGCTTGGCTATCACTATCTCGACAGCGGCGCGTTGTATCGTTTGCTGGCGCTGGCGGCGCAGCGTGACAGGGTCATGCTGACCGATGAATCCGGCCTTGCAGCACTGGCCGAACGCATCGGGATCCGTTTCGAGGGCGAGCGGATCTGGCTGGACGGCGCATTGGTCGGCGATGAATTGCGCGGTGAGCCGTGTGCGGCTGCGGCTTCCAAAGTGGCGGCATTGCCCAGGGTGCGCGCCGCGTTGCTCGCCAAACAGCACGCTTTTCGCCGCGCGCCGGGACTGGTGGCGGATGGGCGCGACATGGGCTCGGTGGTGTTCCCGGATGCGGTATTGAAAATATTCCTCACCGCCAGCGCCGAGGCGCGCGCCGAGCGGCGTTATAAGCAGTTGATGGAAAAAGGAATCGGTGCTAATATCGCCGCCCTTTTGCTGGATATACGCGTGCGCGACGAGAGAGACACTCAACGCAGCGTTTCTCCGCTGCAACAGGCGCATGGTGCAAGTCTGCTGGATACCACGGCGCTAAGCATCGATGAAGCGGTTCAGGACATCGAGCAGGCGTTCCAAAAAGTGCTGGCACGCTACCCGGCGAAAGTCTCAAAAGAACCAGGCCCCGTCTGACTCTCCGTCCGACGGGAACTTTAACTAACCCTCTGCACCGATTTTTTTGGGCAGATATTTTATCTTTAGGTATATCCGATGAACTCAACCGCAACTGCAGCCGCTGTACAAGATCCCGATAGTTTTGCCGCAATGTTTGAAGAAAGCCTGACGCGCAAGGAAATGCGCGCCGGTGAACTGATTACTGCACAAGTCGTGCGCGTCGATCACAATATGGTGGTGGTGAATGCCGGACTTAAGTCCGAAAGTTTGATTGCGATCGAGGAATTCCTCGACGCCAAAGGCGAACTGGAGATCAAGGCGGGCGATTTTGTCACCGTCGCGATTGAAGCGCTGGAAAACGGTTATGGCGAGACCAAGCTGTCGCGCGAAAAGGCCAAGCGTCTGGCTGCATGGCACGATCTGGAACTGGCCATGGAAGAAGGCAGGATCGTGGAAGGTTTCGTCAGCGGCAAGGTCAAGGGCGGCCTGACCGCGATGGTCAACGGCATCCGCGCATTCTTGCCGGGTTCGCTGGTGGACATCCGTCCGGTCAAGGACACCACGCCTTACGAGAACAAGACCATGGAACTCAAGGTCATCAAGCTCGATCGCAAGCGCAACAATGTGGTGGTTTCCCGCCGCGCGGTGCTGGAAGCGAGCGTGGGCGCCGACCGTGAAGCAATCATGGAAAACCTCAAGGAAGGCGCGATCGTCAAGGGCGTGGTCAAGAACATCACCGACTACGGCGCGTTCGTTGACCTGGGCGGCATCGACGGCCTGTTGCACATCACCGACCTGGCATGGCGCCGCGTGAAGCATCCTTCCGAAGTGTTGACCGTCGGCGACGAAATCGAAGCCAAGATACTGAAGTTTGATCAGGAAAAGAACCGCGTTTCGCTGGGCATCAAACAGATGGGCGATGATCCGTGGAATGGCCTGTCGCGCCGCTATCCGCAGGGCACCCGTTTGTTCGGCAAGGTGACCAACCTGACCGACTACGGCGCGTTTGTGGAGATCGAACAGGGTATCGAAGGCCTGGTGCACGTTTCCGAAATGGACTGGACCAACAAGAATGTCCATCCTTCCAAGGTCGTTGCTTTGGGAGATGAAGTCGAAGTGATGATCCTGGAAATCGATGAAGCGCGTCGCCGTATCTCTCTGGGCATGAAGCAGTGCCAATCCAATCCCTGGGATGATTTTGCGCTCAACCACAAGAAGGGCGACAAGGTTAAGGGCCAGATCAAGTCCATCACCGATTTCGGCGTGTTTATTGGTCTGGATGGCGGCATTGACGGTTTGGTGCATTTGTCCGACCTGTCCTGGAGCCAGCCCGGTGAAGAGGCGGTGCGAAGCTACAAGAAGAGCGACGAAGTCGAGGCTGTGGTATTGGCTATCGATGTTGAGCGCGAGCGTATCTCGCTCGGTATCAAGCAGTTGGAAGGTGATCCTTTCGGCGGTTTTGCCGCCAGCCATGAAAAGGGCACAGTGGTTACCGGCAAAGTGAAATCGCTGGATGCCAAGGGCGCGGTTATCGCTCTCGAAGGCGACGTCGAGGCGTATCTGAAAGCTTCGGAAGTATCTGCTGACCGGGTGGAAGATATTCGCAACCATCTCAAAGAGGGCGATAGCGTCACCGCCGTCATCATCAATGTGGATCGCAAGAATCGCGGCATCAATTTGTCGATCAAGGCGTTGCACAAAACAGAGGAAACCGCTGCGATGCAGAAGCTCTCCGCTGAAAGCAGCGCCAGTGCAGGTACAACCAATCTGGGCGCGTTGCTGAAGGCCAAGATGAGCGCCGGCAAGCCTGAAGTTTAAGTTCGAGGGACCACAACCATGACCCGTTCCGATCTCATTGCCAAGCTTGCAGAATTACATCCGCAACTATTGGCAAAGGATGCAGATTTTGCCGTAAAAGTGATTCTGGACGCTTTGTCTGCCACGCTGGCGCGAGGCGGGCGTGTGGAGATTCGCGGTTTCGGCAGCTTTGGTCTGAACTATCGCCCGCCACGCCAGGGTCGCAATCCCAAGACCGGCGACAAGGTAAAAGTGCCGGCCAAGCATGTGCCGCACTTCAAAGCAGGCAAGGAACTCAGAGAGCGGGTCAGCGAAAAGAAATCCTGATAATCACAAACGGCGATTGATCCACGAAAAACACGAAAGATACGAACAAAGCAGTATGTTGCATTTATTTTCGTGCCTTTCGTGTTTTTCGTGGACCATTTGCTTTTTATGAGTCTGGATTGAAGCGGCAGTAGCATTGGCGGCATATCGCAAGGTATAGCCGCCATTTTTTATGCTATCGTTACACCGGTTTTTCGGGGGAGATGGTATGCGCTATTTCAATTGGATTTTGCGTGCAGCGCTGTTCATCGCGCTGCTCGGATTTGCGGTCAAAAACGATCAGCCGGTCACGCTGCGATATTTTTTTGGCTATGAGTGGGAAGCCTCCCTTGTGATCGTATTGTTGATGTTTTTTGCGGCTGGAGCGGTAGTCGGCGTGCTTGCCATGCTTGCCGAGGCGCTGCAACAACGCCGCGAGATCGCGCGTCTCAAGCGGGATATCCGGGTCAAGAACAAACTCGCCGGTCTCGATGAAACGCAAAAATTGCCTATACAACCTTCCTGATCTATTCGTTTATGGAATTTCAACTTTGGATGCTGCTGATCTTTCCGTTGTTTTTTGGCATGGGATGGTTGGCTGCGCGCATTGATATAAAAGAGTTGCTTTCGGAATCGGGCGCATTGCCACAGTCGTATTTTCAGGGGCTGAAATTTCTGCTCAATGAGCAACAGGACAAGGCCATCGAAGCCTTCATCGAGGTGGTCAAAGTCGACCCGCAAACCATCGAGTTGCACTTTGCGCTGGGCAGCCTGTTCCGCCGGCGCGGCGAAGTCGATCGTGCGTTGCGTATGCACCACAATCTGGTGGACAGGGTGGACCTGGACGAAGACAAGCGCAAACAGGCGATTTTCGAGTTGGCGCAGGATTACCTGAAAGCCGGGATTCTGGATCGTGCCGAGAGCCTGTTCCGCGAGCTGGAAAGCACTCCATATGCCAGGCAGTCTCTGGAGTTCCTGCTGGAACTGTTTCAAAAAGAACATGACTGGCTCAAGGCGATTGAGGTCGCGCAACGGTTGTCGGCGGTGGCCGGACAGTCTTACAGCAAACATGCCGCTTTTTTCTATTGTGAACTGGTGAGCGAGGAGATTGTGCAGGGTAATCCGGTTGGAGCGCGCGAACATTTGCGACAGGCGTTGCAGGTTCATCCCGGTTCGGTGCGCGCCACCATGATGCAGGGTGATATGGCGGTTGGCGAGGGCAAGCACGAAGAGGCCATAGCCATCTGGAAGCAAATCGAGACTCAGGATGCGCAATATCTGCCGCTGGTCGCGGAACGTTTGCTGAATGCCTATCGCAGCCTGAATCGTGAGGTAGAGGGCATTGCGCTGTTGCGCGGATATTTGGGCAACTATCATTCACTGGATCTGATGAATGTGGTGTTTGACGGAGTGCTGAAAAATGAAGGGGCGGCTGCTGCTTACCAATTGGTGCGCGATGAGCTGGAGCGCAACCCGACTTTGCTTGGACTGGACAAGTTGCTCGAAGCGCGGTTGCTGGAAGTATCGATGGAAAGGCGCGCCGATATCGAGCTGGTAAAAGACCTGGTCCATAAGCGCACGCGCAATCTGGCGATGTACCACTGCGCCAATTGCGGCTTCAAGGCGCGCCAGTTCTATTGGCACTGCCCCGCCTGTCATGCGTGGGATAGCTACCCGCCGCGCCGCAGCGAAGAAACCGGCGTGCCGCTATGAACGACCCAAAAATAATCATCGCGCTCGATTATCCTGCATCTGCTCCGGCGCTGTCGTTGGTGGACAGGTTACAGCCGGGACTATGCCGTTTGAAAGTGGGCAAGGAATTATTTACCGCTGCCGGGCCTGAACTACTGGATCGGCTCATGCAACGCGGTTTTGAGATATTTCTCGACCTGAAATTCCATGACATACCCAATACTGCCGCGCAAGCCTGCAAGGCGGCTGCCAGTCTGGGGGTATGGATGATCAACGTGCACGCGCTGGGCGGGCGCAAGATGCTGGAGGCTGCGCGTGATGCGATAGACAGATGTGCGCATCGCCCCATCCTGATCGCAGTGACCATGCTTACCAGCATGGGGCAGCAAGACCTGGCCGATATCGGCATCAATGCCACGCCGGCTGAAATGGTGCTTCGCCTGGCGGCTATCGCGCGGGAAAGCGGCCTTGATGGCGTGGTGTGTTCCGCGCAGGAGGCCGCGCTGTTGCGCAAACAATTCGGCAGTGAATTTTGCCTGGTGACCCCGGGCATTCGTCCGGCGCTGGCCGGTCATGATGACCAGTCGCGGGTGATGACCCCGCAGGCCGCCATGCAGGCTGGATCCAGCTATCTGGTGATCGGACGCCCGGTCACCCAGGCGGCGGATCCTTTGCAGGCCTTGCTCGATATCAACAAGGAAATTGTAGGGGCGCGATTCATCGCGCCCTGAGACCTTTGCAATAGAATTGGAATCAGGAAATCGGAGAACAGGCATGAGCAGGTTGCCAGAATTTGAAAATGCAAGAGTATTGGTGGTCGGCGATGTGATGCTGGATCGCTACTGGTTCGGCGATGTCAATCGCATTTCGCCTGAAGCCCCGGTGCCGGTACTCAAGGTCGGGCGCGTCGAAGAGCGTCCCGGCGGAGCAGCCAACGTGGCGCGCAACATTGCGGCACTCGGCGCGCAAGCAACCTTGTTGTCGGTGGTGGGTGATGATGAAGCGGGCGCGTGCCTTGAGAGATTGCTCAATGAACACAGCAATCTCACCGCGCTGTTGCACCGCGACGGCAGCATCTCCACGATCATCAAACTGCGCGCCATCGCGCGTCACCAGCAGTTGCTGCGCATTGATTTTGAAACCTCGCCCAGCCACGAAGTGCTGCATGCCGCACTGGAGGATTTCCGGGCGCGCTTGCCGTGGGCCGATGTCGTGATCCTGTCCGATTACGGCAAGGGCGGGTTGGCGCATATCGCCGAAATGATCAGATTGGCGAGGGCAGCGGGCAAGCCGGTGCTGGTGGATCCCAAAGGCGAAGATTACGCCCGTTATTCCGGCGCGACATTGCTTACGCCGAATCGCAGCGAGTTCCGCGAAGTGGCGGGCAGCTGGAAGACCGATGCCGAGTTTAACGCCAAGGCAGAGAAGCTGCGCACCGAATTGCACCTTGACGCGCTGCTGGTCACGCGCAGCGAGGACGGCATGAGCCTGTATCGTGCCAATGAAGTGCTGCACGAGCCGACGCAGACGCGCGAGGTGTTCGATGTCAGCGGCGCGGGCGACACCGTGATCGCGACACTGGCGGTGATGCTTGCAAGCGGCGCGGATTTGCCCGACGCCATGCGCATCGCCAATCGCGCGGCGGGCATTGTGGTTGGCAAGCTGGGGACGGCAGTGGTCAGCCGTGAGGAGATTGTTCGGGATATGCAGTAGAAACTGGGGAGTGGTAAGTGGGGAGTGGGGAGTGGGGAGTGGGGAGTGGGGAGTGGGGAGTGGGGAGTGGGGAGTGGGGGAGTGGTTTACCCACTTTCTACTTCCCACTGAGGTGCGCAGCACCGCTCCACTTTCCACTTTCCTAACAAAAAATTCGGAAGGAACAAAAATGTACTACATCGTCACCGGCGCAGCCGGTTTTATCGGTTCCAACCTGGTCAAGGCGCTCAACGAACGCGGCGAGAACAACATCATCGCGGTGGACAATCTCAGGAATGCCGGCAAGTTCAGGAATCTGGCGGATTGCGAGATCGCCGACTATATAGACAAGGATGACTTTCTCAGGAAACTGCAGGAAGGATTTTTCGATGGTTTGGTCAGCGCGATATTTCATCAGGGCGCATGCTCCGATACCATGGAAACCGATGGGCGTTACATGATGGCTAACAATTACCAATACACCCTGGAATTGTTGAACTATTGCCAGAATGAAGAAGTGCCGTTCCTGTATGCTTCATCCGCTTCTGTGTACGGAAGCGGTAGTGTCTTCAAGGAAAGTCGCGAATTCGAAGCGCCGCTGAACGTCTATGCTTATTCCAAATTCCTGTTCGACCAGGTCTTGCGCCGCCGCTGGCACAAACGCAACGCGCAGATCGTTGGCCTGCGCTATTTCAATGTGTACGGAACGCGCGAACAGCATAAGGGGCGCATGGCATCGGTCGCATTCCACTTCTTTAACCAGTATCGCGCCGAAGGCAAGGTGAAGCTGTTCGAAGGCTGTGATGGCTACGCCAACGGCGGGCAGTTGCGTGATTTCGTCTCGGTGGAAGACGCAGTCAAGGTAAACATGTATTTCCTCGACAATCCTCAAAAGTCCGGCATCTTCAACCTCGGTACCGGGCAGGCGCAAAGCTTTAACGATGTGGCGGTGGCGACGATCAACACCCTGCGTAACGTCGGCGGCAGGAATGCGTTAAGCCTCGCCGAACTGCAACAGCAGGGATTGATCGAGTACATCCCGTTCCCCGAAGCATTGCGGGGTAAATACCAGAGCTACACCCAGGCCGACATTGGCGCGCTGCGCGGCTCTGGCTATGACGAACCATTCCTGAATGTGGAGCAGGGCGTGGCGAGGTATGTGGGGCAGATGCTGAAAACAGCAGGATGATTTTATGTATCCATCCATAGAAAATTTCGTCGGCAACACGCCGCTGGTACAGCTCAAACGCATCCCGGGCAGCACCAGCAACGTATTGCTGGCCAAGCTGGAGGGCAATAATCCCGCCGGCTCGGTGAAAGACCGCCCCGCGCTTTACATGATCATGCGCGCCGAGCAGCGTGGCGACATCAGGCCGGGCGATACTTTGATCGAGGCGACCAGCGGCAATACCGGCATCGCGCTGGCGATGGCGGCGGCGATGCGCGGTTACCGGATGATACTGGTGATGCCCGAGAACCAGAGTGTGGAACGTTGTCAGATTATGCATGCCTATGGCGCGGAACTGGTGCTGACCGCGAAAGAAGGCAGCATGGAATTGGCGCGCGATACGGCAGAAAAGATGCGCGACGAGGGTAAGGGTATCGTCCTCGATCAATTCGCCAACCCGGATAATCCGCTCGCGCATTATGAGGGCACTGCGCCGGAGATCTGGCGCGATACTCACGGCAAGCTCACTCACTTCATCAGCAGCATGGGCACGACCGGCACCATCATGGGTTGCTCGCGGTTCTTCAAGGAACAGGATACAAACATTCAGATCATCGGCGTGCAACCGGAAGAGGGCGCGCAGATACCCGGCATACGCAAATGGCCGCAGGCTTACATGCCGAAAATTTTCGACGGTAAAAATATCGACCGGCTGGAATATGTGAATCAACCGGATGCCGAGGAAATGACGCGCCGCCTGGCGCGCGAAGAGGGTATTTTCTGCGGTATTTCTTCCGGCGGGGCTTTGAACGTTGCGTTGCGCCTCTCGCAACAAGTCAAGAATGCGGTGATCGTCTTCATCGTATGTGATCGCGGCGACCGTTATCTTTCGACGGGCGTATTCCCCGCATAAGGGCGCCTCTATTAATTCAATATCCTAAGCGAGACAAGGCGCGAAAGAAATTTTAGCGCGCTGCACTGTTTACATGACGGTAGATTGTGGTGTATATAACGACAGAATAATTTTAACGCACCGGCGCAGGCATGTGTCGAGTTCACCGGAAAAACCAGATTCCGGCCTGACCGCAGGACAGTTTATCCTGAGCCTGTCGAAGGGCCGGAATGACAAAGCCAAGGCCAAGGCTCATTCAGCATTTTCTTAAGACTGGCTGCACAGGATTTTCCTATGCTTGTATCTTCAGCAAGGGAGGATAGATATGCGTACGCTACGACTCATGGCAACAGGCCTGCTGGCCGCAAGTTTGTTACTGCCCGCCAGCCGGGCCGGCGCCGAGCCGGTCAGGGCCAAACCCCTGATCCTGGCGGTTCATCCCTACCTGCCGCCCCAGGAGATCATGCAACGTTTCACCCCGCTTGCCGATTACCTCGCCGGAGCGCTTGGCCGTCCGGTACAGGTGCGCATAGGCCGTGACTACAAGGAACACATCGAGGCCATCGGCAGTGGCCAGGTGGATCTGGCGTTCATAGGCCCGTCCGCGTATGTGCAACTCACTGCCTTGTATGGCAAAAAGCCGCTGCTGGCGCGCTTCGAAGTCAACGGCCAACCGCATTTGCGCGGCGTGATCGTCACCCGCGCCGACAGCCCGCTGCAACAACTCAACGATCTCAAAGGCAAAAGCTTCGCCTTTGGCGACCCGTCCTCCACCATGAGCCATGTCGTACCACTGTACATGCTGATCAAGGCCGGCGTGCCGGAACAGGCGCTGGCGCATCAGCAATTCCTTGGCGCGCACAGAAACGTGGCGCTGGCCGTGCTGGCCGGGGATTTTGACGCCGGTGCAGTCAAGGAAGAGACCTACCAGGAGTACGCAGGCAAAGGATTGCGGGCACTGGCGACCACGCCGCCGATCTCCGAGCACCTGTTCGTGACGCGCTCCAACCTGCCGGGCGAGGAGATCGAAACGGCGCGGCGTGCGTTGTTGCAGATCAAGGACACGCCGAATGGCATGGCGATCCTCGATGGCCTGCACAAGGGCATGACCGCGCTCGTGCCGGTTGCCGATGACGATTACGACAACCTGCGTGCCATTGAGCGCACCCTGAAGCGGGTGCAGCATTGAGCACCTCGTTTATCAGTCCGGAGAGCGGATGGCATACGGCCCCGTGGGCCGGGCTGGCGCTGGTCCTCTTCGTACTCGTGACCGGTATGGTCATTCTGGTTGACCAGCAACACCAACGCGAGATCGGCAGGAGCCAGGAAAACGCCAGGCACGAGTTGCAACTGCTCTCTTCGATCGTCACCAACGAGCTCCAGAGTAACAATTATCAGGGCATCGATAGCCTGCTGCGCGAATGGGGCGAGCACGATCCCGATATTATCGAGGTGCGGCTCATCACCACAAGTGGCTTTGCGCTCGGACACTACCAGCGTTCTGTCCGGATCCACGCACCACATACCTTTGAGACCAGAAACCCGCTGCGCTACTCGTACCGCGACGAGGCCATGCTCTCGATACGCATGGATATGCAACCGGCCTACCAACACCGTGACCTGCTTGCCATCCAGCTGACTGCGGTGATTGCGCTGATTGGCGTCCTGCTCGGACTGGTCGTGAGATCCCTGCTGCACCGCCAGCGTGAGGCCGCCCTGCAGCGCGAGGGCGACATACTGCGCGAGCGCACGCTGGAGCTCGACCGGTCCAACAATGCTCTGCGCGATGAAATCGAACAGCGCCAGCGCGCCGAGATGCAATTGTATGAGGCCAAGGAACGCGCCGAGGTGACGCTGCACTCGATCGGCGACGCCGTAATTTCCACCGATGCCGGCGGACGTATCGAATACCTGAATCCGACGGCCGAGAAACTCACCGGATGGACCGGCCCCGAAGCCCGCGGACGTCCGCTGGCAGAGATATTTTGCATCGTCAACGAACAAACCCGCGATGCGCTGGAAAGCCCGGTCGAGCGTGTGCTGCGCGAGGGCCGCACCGGGGGGCTGGACGAACATACCCTCCTCATCGCCCGCGATGGGGGCGAGACCGCTATCGACGAATCGGCGGCGCCGATCTGCGACCGGAACGGGCAGGTCACCGGTGTGGTGCTGGTATTTCACGATGTCGGCCATACACGCCGTCTGACCAGCCAGCTCACCCACCAGGCCACGCACGACTCCCTGACCGGGCTCCCCAACCGCGCCGAGTTCGAGAGCCGCCTGCAGCAGCTGGTGGAGTCGGCGCGTCCCGACCCGCGCGGGCATGCCATGGGCTATCTGGACATGGATCAATTCAAGGTGGTGAACGACACCTGCGGGCATACGGCCGGCGACGAATTGCTGCGCCAGTTTTCCTCGCTGCTGCGCGAGCATGTGCGCGACTCTGATGTGGTCGCGCGGCTGGGCGGTGACGAGTTCGGCATCCTGCTGATCCATTGCGACCCGGAAAACGCGGAACGTTCCATAAACGCCCTGCTGGGGAAAATACGCAAGTACCGTTTCCTCTGGGAGGAGCACAGCTTCGATGTCGGCGCCAGCATCGGCCTCGTATCCATCGCAGCGGGCCAGTGCAGCCTGTCGCAGATCATGAGCGCCGCCGATGTTGCCTGTTATGCCGCCAAGGACGCCGGACGCAACCGCCTGCACATCTACCATTCGGATGACAACGAGCTGCGCCAGCGCCACACCAACATGCAATGGGTGTCGCGCCTGAGAAAGGCCATCGACGAGAACCGCCTCTGCCTGTACGCCCAGCCGATTGTGCCGGTTGCCCGGCCCGGCGCACCGATCCACCACGAGATCCTGCTGCGGCTGCGCGACGAACAGGGCCAGCTCGTGCCGCCCAATGCCTTCATTCCCGCCGCCGAGCGCTACAACCTGATGCCGCAGATTGACCGCTGGGTGCTGCGCGCCACCCTGGACCTTATGCGCGGCCTGGCCGGCAACTGCCGGCTCGCCATCAATATCTCCGGCCAGTCACTGTGCGATGCCGATTTCCTGCGTTTTGCAACCGAGCAGATCGACAAAAGCGGAATCAATCCGGATCGGCTCTGTTTCGAGATTACCGAAACCGCCGCCATCGCGCACCTCAACCTGGCCAAGCATTTCATCTCGACGCTGCGCGCAAAAGGGTGCTTGTTTTCGCTGGACGACTTTGGCAGCGGGCTGAGTTCTTTCGCCTACCTGAAGAACATGAAGGTGGATTACCTGAAAATCGACGGCGGGTTTGTGAAAGACATGGTCGATGATCCGATCGACCGCGCCATGGTCGCGGCCATTCACGGCGTCGGCCAGGCGATGGGCATCCGCACCATCGCCGAGTTCGTGGAAACCCCCGAAATCCTGGCCGCACTGGCGAAGATCGGCGTGGACTACGCGCAGGGTTACGGGATTGCCAGGCCGATGCCGGTCGAGGAATGCCTGCCTGCGGCCTGCCGCGCTGCCGGTTGACAACACCGGCGCCGGAAACTTCTAATTCCAATTCCAGGGCACCTCTATTAATCCAAACTCCGTCGCGATACGGCGTTGCTCAAGATATTTTAACGCTTACATATCAAACATATGCGGCGCGCTAAAATTTCTTTCGCGCCTTGTCTCGCTTAG
>JANLIB010000182.1 GCA_024653675.1 Gallionella sp.
AAATTTTAGCGCGCCGCATATGTTTGATATGTAAGCGTTAAAATTTCTTGAGCAACGCCGTATCGCGACGGAGTTTGGATTAATAGAGGTGCCCTATAGTGTTTGTTTGCCGGATCAATAAGTAATGCAACAAAATTATTTGATCCGCATTCCTGGCTGCGCGCCGTCATCCGGACTGAGGATGAACAGCCCTGGCGCATCGCCGGACGCAGCCAGCACCATGCCTTCCGAGATGCCGAACTTCATCTTGCGCGGCGCGAGGTTGGCGACCATCACCGTCATGCGCCCTTTGAGTTTTTCCGGATCGTATGCCGACTTGATGCCGGCAAACACGGTGCGCAACTTTTCTTCGCCGATATCCAGCGTCAGCTTCAGCAGCTTCTCCGCGCCTTCCACATGCTCGGCGTTGACGATCTTCGCCACGCGCAGATCCACCTTGCTGAAGTCGTCGATGCCGATGAACGGCTCGAAATCCTTCTCCGCCAATTCAGCCTCTTTCCTGGCGGTTTGCTGTTGATGCGCGGCATGGCGCTGCTCGGAATGGACTTGCGGCACGGGCTGCAGGCTTTCCTGGTTGGCGGCGACCATGGCTTCGATCAGCTTGGGATCGAGGCGGGTCATCAAGTGTTTGTATTCATTTATTCGGTGCCCCTCAGGAAGAGTAGTGAGCACATCTTCCCATGAACAAGAAGAGACATTTAGAAAAGCTTCTACATTATTGGCAAGTTCAGGCAGCACGGGCTTAAGCAGTATTGTTAACTGACGGAACATATTCAATGCCATTGTACAAACTTGGTGTAATTCCTTTTCTCTGCCCGATTCTTTAGCCATTGCCCAAGGCTTGTGCGTATCAACAAATTGATTGGCAGAATCAGCGAATGCCATGATCTCCCGTAATGCTTTGGAGAAATCTCTTTCTTCATAAGCGCCCGCAATCTCGGTTACACGATCTGGTTTTAGCTTGTAAAAACCCCAGTGCTGTTGTAATTGTGCTGAAACCAGTTTGTCTACATGTGTGTTAGCGAGTTCTCCATCAAATCGCTTGCTGATGAATCCCGCGCAGCGGCTGGCGATGTTGATGTACTTCCCGATCAGATCGCTGTTCACCTTCGCCACGAAATCTTCCAGGTTCAGGTCGATGTCTTCCATCGTGCCGTTCAGCTTCGCGGCGTAGTAGTAGCGCAGGTATTCCGGGTTGAGCCCCTGTTTGAGGTAGCTGCCGGCGGTGATGAAGGTGCCGCGCGATTTGCTCATCTTTTCGCCGTTCACGGTGAGGAAGCCGTGCGCGAACAGTTTGGTCGGCGTGCGGAAGCCGGCGTGTTGCAGCATCGCAGGCCAGAACAGCGCGTGGAAATACAGGATGTCTTTGCCGATGAAATGGTAGAGCTCGGTTTTGGAACCGGGTTTCCAGAATTCATCGAAATCTGGCGAACCCTCTCCCCCAGCCCCTCTCCCGCCTACGGGCGAGGGGAGTGAGCATAGTTGCCTGAAGCTGCCCATGTAGCCGACCGGCGCATCCAGCCAGACGTAGAAATACTTGTCTTCCGTGCCGGGAATTTTGAAGCCGAAATAGGGCGCGTCGCGCGAGATGTCCCAGTCGGTGAGCTTGTTCTCGCTCTCAGCACCGAGCCATTCCTGCATCTTGTTGGCAGCCTCCGGTTGCAGCGCGTCGCCGCGCGTCCATTCGCGCAGGAATTCCTGGCAGCGCGGATCGGAAAGCTTGAAGAAGTAGTGGTCGGAATTACGCAATTCCGGTTTGGCGCCGGACACGGCGGAGCGGGGATTCTTCAGGTCGGTGGGCGCATAGGCCGCGCCGCAGGCTTCGCAGTTGTCGCCGTACTGGTCTTTTGCGCCGCACTTCGGGCATTCGCCCTTGATGAAACGGTCGGGCAGGAACATCTGCTTGACCGGATCATAGAATTGTTCGATGGCGCGCTTTTCTATCAGCGAGGGCTTCTGGTCCCTGAGCTTGAGATAAATCCGTCCGGCAAGCTCGCGGGTTTCGTCCGAATTGGTCGAGCCGTAGTGGTCGAACTCGACATGGAAGCCGTCGAAGTCCGCCTTGTGCTCATGCCACACGCGGTCTATCAATTGTTCCGGCGTGATGCCTTCTTTTTCGGCGCGCAGCATGATCGGCGTGCCGTGGGTGTCGTCGGCGCACACGTAATAGCAAGTGTTCCCCCGCATCTTCTGGAAGCGCACCCAGATGTCGGTCTGGATGTATTCGACCAGGTGGCCGAGGTGGATGCTGCCGTTGGCGTAAGGCAGGGCGGAGGTGACCAATATCTTTTTTGGCTCGGCGGGAATCTTGCGGGTCATGTAGCGGGTTCCTTGGATAAGGGGCGATTGTAGCAAAACCCGCGTGCTGCCGAGGAATTAGGTAAAATCGCGCCCCTGCAAAAAATCTCCCTCACACCACTGCATAAATCTGCGACAATCCGCGCAAATTCGTTATTCCCACCGGGAGATAGCCATGAAATTCCGATTTCCAATAGTCATCATCGATGAAGATTTCCGTTCCGAGAATGCCAGCGGATTGGGCATACGCGCATTGGCCGATGCGCTGGAAAAAGAAGGCATGGAAGTCCTGGGTGTCACCAGCTACGGCGACCTGACTTCGTTCGCGCAGCAGCAGAGCCGCGCTTCAGCATTTTTGCTGTCCATAGACGACGAGGAATTCGGTTCTGGCAGCGAGGAAGAAACCGAGGTTGCGCTGAAAAGCCTGCGCGCGTTCGTCCGGGAGATCCGCTTCAAGAACGCCGACATTCCGATCTATCTGTACGGCGAGACGCGCACTTCGCGGCACATCCCGAATGACGTGCTGCGCGAGCTGCACGGCTTCATCCACATGCACGAAGACACGCCGGAATTTGTCGCGCGCCACATCATCCGCGAGGCCAAAGCCTATCTGGATTCGCTGGCGCCGCCGTTCTTCCGCGCCTTGCTGCACTATGCGCAGGATGGCTCCTACTCGTGGCATTGCCCGGGACACTCGGGCGGCGTGGCATTCCTGAAATCGCCTGTCGGGCAGATGTTCCACCAGTTCTTCGGCGAGAACATGCTGCGTGCCGACGTGTGCAACGCGGTGGATGAACTCGGCCAGTTGCTCGACCACACCGGGCCGGTGGCAGCATCGGAGCGCAACGCGGCACGCATTTTCAATGCCGACCATCTGTTCTTCGTCACCAACGGCACGTCCACTTCCAACAAGATCGTGTGGCATTCGACGGTGGCGCCCGACGATATCGTGGTGGTGGATCGCAACTGTCACAAGTCCATCCTGCACGCCATCATGATGACCGGAGCGGTGCCGGTATTCCTGATGCCGACCCGCAACCATTACGGCATCATCGGGCCGATCCCGAAATCCGAATTCGAGATGGAAAACATCCAGAAGAAGATAAACGCCAATCCGTTCATCAAGGACAAGACCCGCAAGCCGCGCATCCTGACCATCACGCAAAGCACCTACGACGGAATTGTGTATAACGTGGAGATGCTCAAGGAGATGCTGGACGGGCGTATCGACACGCTGCATTTCGATGAGGCATGGCTGCCGCATGCGGCATTTCATGAGTTCTACAAGGACATGCACGCGATCGGCAAATATCGTCCGCGCGCCAAAGAGTCGATGATTTTCGCCACCCAGTCCACGCACAAATTATTGGCTGGCCTGTCGCAGGCTTCGCAAATCCTGGTGCGCGAGCCTGAAAGCCGCAAGCTCAACAGCCATGTATTCAACGAGGCCTATCTGATGCACACCTCGACCAGCCCGCAGTACGCCATCATCGCCTCATGCGACGTGGCGGCGGCGATGATGGAACCGCCGGGCGGTACCGCGCTGGTGGAGGAGAGCATCGCCGAGGCAATGGATTTCCGCCGCGCCATGCGCAAGGTGGATGCCGAGTTCGGCAAGGACTGGTGGTTTAAGGTGTGGGGGCCGGAAAAGATCGCCGAGGAAGGTATCGGCTCGCGCGGGGACTGGATGCTGAAGACCGGCGACAAGTGGCACGGTTTCGGCAAGCTGGTATCGGGTTTCAACATGCTCGACCCGATCAAGTCTACCATCATCACGCCGGGGCTCAATCTCAACGGCAACTTTGACGAGACAGGCATTCCCGCCGCGATGGTCACCCGGTATCTTGCCGAGCACGGCGTCATCGTGGAGAAATGCGGCTTGTATTCCTTCTTCATCATGTTCACGATCGGCATCACCAAGGGCCGCTGGAACACGCTGCTCACCGCGTTGCAGCAATTCAAGGATGACTATGACAAGAACCAGCCTATCTGGCGCATCCTGCCCGAGTTCGCGGCAAAGTTTCCGGGGTACGAGCGCGTCGGACTGCACGACCTGTGCCAGCAGATCCATGACACCTACAAGGCGCACAATGTCGCCAGGATGACGACAGAGATGTACCTGTCCGACATGCAGCCCGCGATGAAACCGTCCGATGCGTTCGCCAGAATGGCACACGACGAAATCGATCGCGTCGAGATCGACGATCTCGAAGGGCGCATCACGGCGGTGCTGCTGACCCCCTACCCGCCGGGCATCCCGCTGCTGATACCGGGAGAACGCTTCAACAAGACTATCGTCGATTACCTCAAGTTCGCGCGCGATTTCAATAAAAAATTCCCCGGTTTCGAGACCGACATCCACGGCCTGGTTTCTGACAAGACCAACGGCGAGCGGATGTATTACGTGGATTGCGTGCGGTAGGGGCGCGATTCGACCCTCACCCAAACCCTCTCCCAGAGGGAGGGGGAACAATCGTCCTTTCCCCCTCTGGGGGAAAGTTAGATAGAGGGCTGGCGCCCGGAACTATTCATGCATCAGTAATGTAGGGCGGGTCACACCGGTGCCGGGACAAAAGTTTTTCGTACCCGACGCAACACCGAATATTGCAATGGCGGGTGTGACCCGCCCTACAGCCTGAGCGGTCCATATTTCACCACTTTTTTGGTCAATAGAACGACTATTGACCTGCAAAACCGGCAAAATCTGCCCTCGCTCAGCCGAATTTTGCGAGCAGCCGCTGCGCGGCTTGCCTGCTTGACCCTTTGCTCTTCGATTCTTCAAGTCAGACAGGCTGCTAGCCGTCATTTCGCCTCTTCGCGCCGGCGCAGCACACGCCACATCCACACGCAGAACAGCAGCGATGCCCCAGCGCCAAGCCACAGCGGCCAGTACGCCGGATGATTCCACTCGCGGCGCAACACATCGCGCTGTCCTGCGTCCACGCGCCAGTACTTGAGCTTGTTGTTCGCCATCACATTCGCTTTGACATTACGCAGCCAGCCGTGCCGCAGCACATAATTCTTCGGGTGGAATCCCCACAGCCAGGGTGAATCGCGGCGCAGTATCTCCAGCATCCGGTCGACGATATCCTGCCGCGCCGGGCTGTTTTCCATGTTCTTCATTTGCGCGAACAGCCCGTCAAATTCCGGGTTACTGTAATTTGACGCATTCTCGCCATCCTTGCCCACCTTGGCTTGCGCGCCGCTCAGCAGAAACAGAAAGTTTTCCGGGTCCGGATAATCGGCATTCCAGCCCCAGTAAAACATCTGCGTATCGCCCTTGCGGATTTTGTCCTGAAAACGGTTGTAGTCGGTGCTGCGCACCACCAGCTGCACGTTGATCTTGTCGAATTGCTTGCGCAGCCAGTCGAGCCGCGACTTGTCGCCCACGCCGGCCTGAGTTGTATCCAGATTGATCACCAGCGGCTGACGGGTTTGCGCATCCAGGCCGTTCGGATAGCCCGCCTCGGCGAGCAGCCGCTGCGCTGCTGCGATGGATTTTCGTTTCGGCGCGCCATCCACCCAGTCGTACACATAGCGGTTGATGCCGGCTTCGCCATCCCGGTAGCCGAAGATGCCGGGCGGGATCGGCGACTGTGCCGGGATGCCGCGCCCGTTGGCAAAGATCGAAACGAACTCTTCGAAATCCACCGCGATTGCAATGGCCTGCCGCAGCTTCCTCGCCCTTTCAGGATCACAAGACGAATCACTTCGTTCGCCCCCTCTCCCATCGGGGGAGGGTTGGGGAGGGGGAGCGCTCGTTGAGCTTGCGCAGCCCCCACCCACGACCGGATCCAGCCAGTTGAATCCGGTGTACATCGTGGAAGTCGCCACCGAAGTAGACAAACTGATGCCCTGCGCCTGCATCGCGTCAGTCACCGCCGCCTCGCCGCCCACGTTGACCTGCACCGCCTGATCGAAGCTGTCCGAACTGATGCCGGAAGCATCGTAATACCCCTGCAGGAACTTGTTCCAGTACGGGATGGTTTCTTTTTCCAGGCTGAACACCACCTTGTCAATCAGCGGCAGCGGCATGCCCGCATCCGCCAGCAGCCCGCCCTGCGCATCGCCGGGCTCGCCCTCCACCGGGTAGGTCTCGCTGTCGTAATAAGGATTGCGGCTCAACACCATGCGCTGATTGGGATTATTCTCGGACAGGTAATACGGCCCGCTGCCCACCGGCCACCAATCCAGCGTCAGGTTGCGCTCGCGCATCCCGGCCTGCGCGTAAAACCGCTCGGCCTCCTGCGGCATCGGCGCAAAAAACGGCATCGCCAGCCAGTAGGCGAACTGTGGATACTTGCCGTGTATCGTGATGCGGTAGGTGGTTTCGTCCACCACCTCAACACCGGGCAACGGGTAGCTGTTCAAGTCGAGGAACGCTGCGGGATCCTTTTTTACCGCCTGTTGCAGCATGGCGGCATAATCTTTCAGACCGACGATGTATTCGCTCATCACCCCGAAAATAGGTTGATGCAATTGCGGATTTGCAAGGCGTTTGATCTGGTAGGCATAATCGGCAGCCGTCACGGCGCGCGTGCCGGTGTGCGGAAAATCGCTCAGCGCATGAATGCCACGCAAATCATCCGGGGTGAGATGGCCGTATTCCGGCTCACCATGCCCACGCTTGTCAAACGCGCCCCGCGCAAATGCCGGATGCGGCTGATAGCGCATCCCCGGCTTGATATGTATCTCATAAACACTGAAGGCGATGTTTTTCACCGGAGCGTTGCCGGGCAACTGATGGCGATTCCTGTCCAGATAACGCACCTCAGGCATCTGCGCTGCCGCCAGCGGGATCAGTTGATAGGGGCGCTTCAGGTAATGATATTGCAGCGGCGGAACATAAATCTGCGCAAGAAAATCATACTCGTTCTCGCTGTAGGCCTGCGCCGGATCGAGATGCTTGGGACGTTCGGTGAACGCGGAATAAAGAATAGACTTGCCCTCGTCAGCCGCCGGATAGGGATTATTCCACAGCCCGCCATCGCAGGCGGAAAGTAACAGAGGAAAAAACCAATAGACCATGCGTTTCATGGCGCAAGAGTTTATCCGAAAGACGGCGCTTCGCGGCAAGATTGCGCAACAGCAACGAACGGACACAAGAAATGAACCTTAAAACCTTTTTTATCCACGAAAAACACGAAAGCCACGAAATCAATCAATTGATTACCCCAGTGTGGCGAATCACCCGATAGGTGTAGCCACTTGCTGTGGCATCTATTTGAATATGTTCGTGCTTTTTCGTGTTTTTCGTGGACAACTGGGTTTTCTAAGATGAATCAAGATTGGCTGTCTGCAGGGTGCGCTTGCGCACCAATTCATTTGCCAAAACCCTTGTCATCATTCATTTTCACAACACCACCCCAATCTTCGGTCAGCAGCGCCTGACGGCGATAAGTGATAACGGTGAAGAAGTAAGTGGCGCCAGGAAACTCACTACGAATCGAAACATACAAGGGCTGGGGATGAGGGGCTATGCGATGTAGAAAGCGTGATTGTTGCTCAACACCCCTCACCCTAACCCTCTCCCGCTGGCGGGAGAGGGT
>JANLIB010000192.1 GCA_024653675.1 Gallionella sp.
TTTCTAATTTAGAAGTGCTTTTTGCGTAGGGCGGGTTCCACCCGCCATGGCGGGCGTAGCCCGCCCTACAAATGCACTTTTTATCTGGAATTGGAATAACTTATTGCAAAGCTAACCCGGTTTGCTCAGATGACAAAATCAATTAGGCTCCGTCCCTGAGAATTGCTTGGCACAACTGTAGACGTACTTACACCCAAGTCACTTCCAGATAGTTTCAGGGGCCGCGTGTTTAAAGAAGCCGTTCCGGTATGAGCAAAACTGACATACAATCACATACCCGCATGCCAATGAGGAATGCCATGAACACTATCACACTCCCTCCCGCCATACTCAAGCGGCTTGAAAAAATTTCCTCTTCATCACGGCGCTCGCCGGAAGCCATAGTCAAGCAGGCCATCACCGAGAAACTCGAATACGAAGAATGGGCGCTCCGGCAGATAGATGCCGGGCTGGCGGATGTAAAAGCCGGAAGGGTGGTTTCGCATGATGAGTTCCTGAAAACATTGGAGCAGGCGCGGCATGAGCGGAAGCGGAAAAAAGCAGCTTGAGTGGTCTATTCGAGCAACTGCGAACGTACTGCAAACCGAAGATCATATCACTGCCGAGAATCCGGCAGCTGCGCAAAAAGTAACGAATGAAATCTTAAGGGTTGCACAAAGCCTGCGCGACTATCCCATGCTGGGGCATCTTGGTCGCCGTGCCGGAACCCGCGAAATTACCACCCCGCACTACCCTTACTTCATCTCCTACCGGCTGACGCCCAGGAAGGTGATTGTCCTTGCGGTGATCCATCAGTCGCGCAAATACCCATAATTCCAATTCGCATTAAAGCAGCACCAAATGTAGGAGCGGCCATGCCCGCGAAAAGATGTTCGCGGGCATGGCCCGCTCCTACATCAGGCAGGCAGCGCAGAAATCGCAACGCCTGATTGAACGCGCGGTGCAGCATGGATGATGATTCAAATATCGAACTGGTGTTGCGTTCCGTGGCTCGCAGGCGGCTTGCGGTACTCGTCGGGCGGCATTCCCAATTGATCTGCATTCAGCAGCGGGCCTTTGATGATCTGTTCCAGCAAGGTCGCTTGTTGCGGATATATCTCCAGCGTCTCTTCCAGCAGGTGCAGCAGGCGCCGCAACTCGGAGGTGAATTCCGGCGGCCAACTGGTTGGCGTGATATCGTCAAGCGGAGAGGACTTTTTCCCCTTGCGGCTCTTCATGCGGTAACCGAGCCACGACTGCACTACCTTGAGCCCCGAGACCTCGAGCTCCCACACCGCCAGTGCGACCGGCTTGAACAGGCCGTCGCCGACATGCAGCGTCTGCGTTGCCTCGTCGTAGCTGAATTTCTCCGGCAAACTTTCTGTCGGAATAGCCTTGGCGCAGCGGGCGCGGCCATGAGGCCAAGTTTGGCCTTGCGCAAAACGTTCGCCGTAACTGTGCAAGCAAATGAGCCGCCTCCCGATGGCAACGGCTGCTGCAAACAACTCCTTGTCCAGCGTGACAGGAGCGCGTACCTCGCGGTTCTCCAGTTCGCCGTGGAAGCGTTCCGTGTAACCGGGATGGGCGAGCACGGCGTAGAGATAGGCGGCGATTTCTTCTGCCCCGATTGCTTTTCCATATGCCTGCTTCAAAGCAGCGGGCAAGGCCGGGTGTATGTTGGGATGCTGGGCTTGCGCATCACGGTAAAGAGGAAGGATGTCTTTTGCACCTCGCCCTGAAAAATAATGTCGATCAGGTACTTCAGTGGATAGTGTAACTGCTGGTTCTTCCCCAAGAGCGCCGCTGGTCAAGTAGGCAGCAAATTTGAGAACGGACATCGGGCGACACTGTGCCCTTGATGGCCGAGGGATCGCCCATTAGTGTCTTGATAACGTCTTCGCGCTTCATGGGCAAAATCTCGTGACAGGCGACGTGGGAATCGCGATCGAGGAAATCATGGCTCGCAACGTCAATGGCCACTTGGCATTGCAACAGGTTCGGCCTGTTCGAGATGAAGGGGTTGATCTCGGAATTGACGATGAACGTCAGGTATTCCGGGTCATCATCCGCGACGAGCACCAGAAATTTTTGTTTTGTGATCTGGGGAAACTTGACCAGCAGCTTGATGACGCATCCCGGTTTGAGGGCGGCTTCGATGCGTGGTCGCAATAATTCAGCCGGGAAGTGTTCGCCAAGTGGTGACATCAATGGGCATGCAGATAACCCGCCACTTCGGCAGCATTGGGCAGTGTTGCAACGATGGACTCAAGAGGGATGGTCTGATTGTCGTCGGTTGCTTCCCATGCACTGTCGTGAGTAATGTCCGTGAGTTGCCCAAAGCTCTTGTGGCCATATTCGGCTATGACTTTTTGAATACACTCGACTTCCGATTCGGCCAGCATGTCCATGTCACAATCACGTTTCGGGATTACATCACGGCCACGATAAACATCCAGGGATTCCTGAATGATTTCGTCCCAATCAACATCTATGGAACGTCTCCTAGCAGCCACTTTCATCATGTCGTAGATGGCAGACGGTACGGGGCCGTTCTCCATCGCAATGTAGCGGTCGCCGCAAATCAGGCGGCCATACTCTTGCAGGTGCAGCTTGTCTGAAAGGTAGAGCATCTTGGAGATGCTATGGAAGGTCGGATTGCGGAGGCTCTTGGCGATGTACAAGATCGCTTCCAGCGCCTTGTCACGGTCGAAGTGCTTTATATGAACTGGCATTTTAATTCCTTTGCGGTGTTCCAAAAGGGATTGGTCATGCGCTTGCGGGTACGGATTATGTAGCAAATTGCTATTCGATGATAGCCCCACGTTCATCACATGGGTGGCTGTTTGTTGCTCCGCCGCTTCACCCACAGCACATAGCCGGACAGGGCATAGCCCAGGAACAGGAAAAACAATACGCCGGGCGGATAACTGGAGATCAGGATGAAGAACAACGCGACCATGAAGATCACCAGGAACGGCACGCTTTTCCGCATGTTGATGTCCTTGAAGCTGTAGAACGGCAGATTGCTGACCATGCTCAACCCGGCAAATACGGTCAGCGCCGCCGCATACCACCTCACTGCTTCGCCGTTAATCCCATAGTCCAGCATCACCCAGACGAATCCTGCCACCAGAGCGGCGGCGGCTGGGCTGGGCAAACCCTGAAAATAACGCTTATCGACCACTTCGATATTTGTGTTGAAACGCGCCAGGCGCAGCGCGGTGGCGGCGCAATAGATGAATGCGGCGAACCAGCCCCACTTGCCCAAACTCCTGAAAGCCCATTCGTAGATGACCAGCGCGGGCGCGACGCCGAATGAAACCATGTCGGACAGGCTGTCATATTCGGCGCCGAATTCGCTTTGCGTATGCGTCAGGCGCGCCACACGCCCGTCCAGTCCATCCAGCACCATGGCGATAAATATTGCCACCGCCGCAAACTCAAACTTGCCGTTCATCGCCTGCACGATGGCATAGAAGCCGGCGAACAGCGCACCGGTGGTAAACAGGTTGGGCAGCAGATAAATGCCGTGCCTGCGCAGATTAATCGGCTTGCGTGTATTGAATTCGTCCATGAGCCCAGATTACCCGTTTTGCGGCAGCGTTGCCAGGATAGTCGTGGTGGCCGACACCTTGTCGCCGATGCTGGCCTTCACGCTGGCATTCAATGGAAGATATACATCCACCCGCGAGCCAAAACGGATAAAGCCATAGCGTTGTCCGCGCGTCAGCACATCACCGGCCTTGACATAGCACAAGATGCGCCGCGCGATCAGCCCGGCCACCTGCACCGATGTGATGTCTGTGCCATCGGCAGTTTTCAGCCACACCGCATTGCGCTCGTTCTCGGTCGAAGCCTTGTCCAGATCGGCATTCACGAACTTGCCGGGGAAATACCAGATCTGCTGCACCGTGCCGTCCACCGGACTGCGGTTGGAATGCACGTTGAACACGTTCATGAACACGCTGACCTTGATCGCCTCGCGCTGCACATAGGGGTCAGTGACTCGTTCCACCGCAACGATGCGCCCGTCGGCAGGTGATAGTACTGCGCCGGCATCCTGAGGAATTTCGCGCGGCGGATCACGGAAGAATTGCAGCACGAACAGCACGACGGCCCAGGACAGCAGCTCAACGATGCCGCCTGCAATGCCGGATAACAGCAGCGCAATGGCGATGGAGCCGATCAGGAACGGCCAGCCTTCGCGGGCGATGATGGGGTGGGGGTATGGGTTCATGGGGAGTAGGGAGTGGAGAGTATGGAGTGGGGTGTGGAATTTTCCTACTTCCGACTCCCCACTTCCCACTTCCTAATTTTTAGACTGATCAACCAGCTTGTTCCTGCCGATCCACGGCATCATCGCGCGCAACTGTGCACCGACTTTTTCGATCGGATGTTCGGCATTCAAACGGCGGCGCGCGGTCATTTCCGGATAGTTGGTGCGGCCCTCCAGAATGAATTGTTTGGCGTAGGAGCCGTTCTGGATATTTTTTAACGCCTCCTTCATCGCGGCGCGCGCCTGGTCGCCGATCACGCGCTGACCGGTGACATATTCGCCATATTCCGCATTGTTGGAAATCGAGTAGTTCATGTTGGCGATGCCGCCCTCGTACATCAGATCGACGATCAGCTTGAGCTCGTGCAGGCATTCGAAATAGGCCATTTCCGGCGCGTAACCCGCTTCGGTAAGCGTCTCAAAACCGGCCTTGACCAGTTCCACCGCGCCGCCGCACAACACCGCCTGTTCGCCGAACAAATCGGTCTCGGTTTCTTCGCGGAAGTTGGTCTCGATCACGCCGCCCTTGGTGCCGCCGTTCGCTGCCGCATAGGACAGCGCGATGTCCTTGGCCTTGCCGGATTTGTCCTGAAACACCGCGATCAGCGTCGGTACGCCGCCACCCTTGAGATATTCGGAGCGCACGGTGTGGCCGGGGCCTTTCGGCGCGATCATGATCACATCCACATCCTCGCGCGGCACGATCTGGTTGTAATGAATGTTGAAGCCGTGTGCAAAGGCCAGCGCCGCGCCCTTCTTCAGATTCGGCGCTATCGACTTATAGTAGACGTCCGCCTGCTGCTCGTCCGGCAGCAGCAGCATCGCCACATCGGCATTCTTCACCGCATCGGCGATTTCCATCACCTGATGTCCGGCGCTGACTGCCTTTTTCCACGAAGCGCCGTCTTTGCGCAGGCCAACCGTCACGTTGACGCCTGACTCCTTCAGGTTTTGCGCATGGGCGTGGCCTTGCGATCCGTAGCCGATGATGGTTACCTTCCTGCCCTTGATCAGGGAAAGGTCAGCGTCTTTGTCGTAATAAACTTTCATATTGGCCTCGTAAAAAAATTAGTTGTTAGATTTGCAGGGTGGGCGCAGCCCACGCGGATGCTTTGGTGGGCTGCGCCCACCCTACAGTTTCAAAATCCGTTCGCCGCGCCCGATGCCGGAAGCGCCGGTGCGCACTGTTTCAAGAATCGAATCGCGATTGATTGTCTCCAGAAACTTGTCCAGTTTGGCGCAGGTATCGGTCAGCTCGATGGTGCATGTTGACTCGGATTCATCTATGACTCGTCCCTGAAAAGTTTTCGTGATGCGTTTTACCTCATCGCGCGCCGGGGCATCCGCGCGAACCTTGACCAGCATCAATTCGCGTTCCAGGTGTTCGCCTTCGCTGAGATCCATCACCGCCGCTACGTCTATCAGCTTGTTGAGCTGCTTGTTGATCTGCTCGATGACCGCATCCGAACCGCTGGTGACGATGGTCATGCGCGACAAGGTCGGGTCTTCAGTCGGGGCGACCGCCAGCGACTCGATATTATAGGCGCGTGCCGAGAACAGCCCGGCCACACGCGACAAGGCGCCCGCTTCGTTTTCCATCAGCAAAGAGATGATATGCCGCATCACAGATCCTCCGCCAGAATCACTTCCGACAAGCCCTTGCCGCCCGGCACCATCGGGAACACGTTTTCGGTCGGGTCGGTCCGGAAATCCATGAACACCAGATCGCTCTTGCGCGCAAAGGCTTCTTTCAAGGCCGGTTCAACATCTGCGGGTTTATCAATTCGCATCCCGACATGCCCATAAGCTTCGGCCAGCTTCACGAAATCCGGCAAAGCATCCATGTAGGACTCCGAATATCGGTTGCCGTGGAAAAACTCCTGCCATTGCCGCACCATGCCCAGATAACGATTGTTAAGCAACACCACCTTGACCGGCAGATGGAACTGCTTGCAGGTGGATAGCTCCTGGATGTTCATCTGGATACTGCCCTCGCCGGTGACGCAGGCCACCGTCGCGCCCGGATTGCTCAGTTGCACGCCCATCGCGGCAGGCAAACCGAAGCCCATCGTGCCCAGGCCGCCGGAGTTGATCCAGCGGCGCGGCTTGTTGAACTTGTAATACTGCGCAGCCCACATCTGATGCTGGCCGACATCCGAGGTGACAAAAGCATCTCCGCCGGTGACCTCGTAGAGTTTCTCGACCACAAATTGCGGCTTGATGATCTCGGTGGAATTCCTGTAGCGCAAACCGCCGCCCTTGACGCGCCACTCATCCACTTGTTTCCACCATGCGGCCAGATCCGAAGCATCGGGCTTTTTCCTGCTGCTGCGCAATTCGCTCAACAATTGATCCAGCACCAGTTTCAGATCGCCGACCACCGGCACATCCACCTTGACGCGCTTGGCGATGGAAGATGGATCGATATCAATGTGGATGATCTTGCGCGGCATCTGGGCGAAATGCTCGACGTTGCCGATTACGCGGTCGTCAAAGCGCGCACCGACGGCCAGCAGCACATCACAATGCTGCATCGCCATGCATGCTTCATAAGTGCCGTGCATCCCTGGCATGCCCACGAACTGCCTGTCGTTGGCGGGGTAAGCACCCAAGCCCATCAGCGTATTGGTGCAGGGAATTCCGAGCAGGCGCACCAGCTCGGTCAATTGCGCCGAAGCCCCGGCCAGCACTACACCGCCGCCGCTGTATACCATCGGGCGCCTGGCTTCCAGCAGCATTTGCGCGGCACGCTTGATCTGAGCGCTGTCACCCTTGCCAACCGGATTATAGGAACGGATGCTGACGCTGGCCGGATATACAAATTCGGCTTTTTGATTGGATATGTCTTTCGGAATATCCACCAGCACCGGTCCGGGACGGCCTGACCTGGCCAGGTAAAACGCCTTCTTGATGGTCGGCGCGATGTCCTTCACATCCTTGATCAGGTAATTGTGCTTCACGCAGGGACGGGTGATACCGACGGCATCAACTTCCTGGAAGGCGTCTTCGCCGATAGCATAACTGGGCACCTGGCCGCTGATGACCACCATCGGTATCGAGTCCATATATGCCGTGGCGATTCCGGTCACCGCATTGGTCAGGCCGGGGCCGGAAGTGACCATAGCCACGCCTACTTTCTCGGAAGAGCGCGCGTAACCGTCTGCGGCATGGACTGCCGCCTGCTCATGGCGCACCAGGATATGCTTGATCTTTTTCTGCTGAAACAGCGCGTCATATAAGTGCAGCACGGCGCCGCCGGGGTAGCCGAAAATATATTCAACTCCCTCTTTCTGCAAACAGCGGATAGCGATCTCCGCACCGGTCAGTTCCATCACAAATACCCCATCACAAACACCCTGGATTTAAGCCAAAAAGACCGCGTAAGATAAAGGTTGGCAGCGTTTTGGTCAACTTTTGCTGCGCTGCGGAACCCCTGAACTTGGTTTCGTGCGGCATGAATGACGACTTGCTGCCATGTTAAGGGCGCCTCTATTTCTGAATCAACGTCTTTCCGTCACCCACAACATCGTCATTCCAAACAGCAGAAACAAGACTGTCATCGCTGTGGCGCTCAAGAATGGCTGCCAGTCATTGAGTGCGCCCAGGCTTGCGAACAGCCGTCCGACAAAGTGATAAACCAGGCCAAGCACAATTCCCAGGAATATCATCGCACTGATCCCCCCCGCACGCCGATGGTAAGAAGCAAAAGGCAGCGCCAGTATCATCATGACCAGCAACGCGAATGGATAAACCAGTTTTTCCCACATCGCTATTTCATACCGCCCGCTCTTCTGGCGGTTGTCACGCAAGTGCATGGTATATTGGTACAGATTCCACGCCGACATCTGTTCCGGCACCACCAGAAGCACGTTAAAGATGTCCGGGCTCAACGCTGAAATCCATTCCTGTTCTGGCTGCGCATTGATGCTTGTTCCCTCCTTGCTGAAGCGCGTCTCCATGACGTCTTCAAGCAGCCAACGCCCTTGCTCGACAAAATTTGCCCGCTTGGCATTGGTGATCGTCTGCAAGTGATAGGTTTCGTCGAAACGGTATATGTCGATATTCAACAAACTTGTGTCCGGCATCACGTTCTTCACATTCACAAAACTGCGATCATCCTTGACCCATACTCCGGAGCGGAACTCCTTGAGTGAAATTTGCGCATTCTGCGCCTTCAGGCGCAATTGCTGCGCCATCCGTTCGCTGGGCGGCGCGAGCAATTCCCCGCAAATGAAACCCAGCAGCATCATCGGCAAGGCAATCTTGACAAGCGCTGCGATCATCTGCCAAAGCGATGTTCCGGATGAGCGATACACGGTCAATTCGGAGTTTGCGGCCATCTGCACCAGCGCGAAAATGGTGCCTACCAGCGCCACGACCGGAAACAATTCATATATGTGGCCCGGCACTGTCAGCAACACGAACAGCAGCACATACCCCAGATGATATTGCCCTTGTCCTATCGAACTTAATTCACGGATCAAGTCCATGAAGGCAAACAGCATCAGCAATGCGGAGAACACCAGCGCAACGCTGGCATAAATCTGCCGCCCCAGATAGCGGGTAAGCAGTTTCATCCCGGCAACACCCTGCGCAAGGAAAACAGCGTCATGCGCCTGTAGAACATCAGGACGGTAATCATCAGCATCACCGTATGTATTCCCCACAATCCGGCGGCCGGCGATATTTTTCCATGCCACACCCATGTATTGGTAACGCTGATCATATTGCTGTAGAGCATGTACAGCACGATTGCCAGGATAAGATTCAGGGAGCGTCCTGCGCGCGGATTGACATAGCTTAATGGGATCGCCAGCAAGGCAAGGATCGCCGCGCTGACCGGCAACCCGATCCGCCATTCCAGCTCGGAATAGGTCAAACGCCGCCACTCATCCTCGGCCCGGTTCCGGGGTGTTTCGCTGCGCCATAATTCAGCGGTTGTCATGGAACGAAGGTTGAGCTTGATTTGCCGGACTGGCACAGCGTCGATGCGTATCGCATAACGCTCAAATTCAACGATGTTATAGTCTTTCTGGCCGGGCGTGCCTTCATAACGCGTTCCATTCAACAGCACCAGAAAGCGGTCCCCATTCGGCAGGGTTTCCTGCAATCCATCCTGCGCCACCATCGTCCCGATTTTTCCGTTCTGTTCGGACTGGACAAAGATGTTGCCGATATGGCTGGAGCCTGCATCCACATTCTCGATAAAATATACCCGGTCCGCCTGCTTCGATTCGCGGAATACGCCAGGGGTAGCCGAAGTGACATCATCCCGGCTTTCCAGTTTATTTCTGTATTCATCGGCTTTATGCAATGCCCAGGGGGTCAGAACCAGACTGAGCAGCGCTATCACGGCCACCACCGGCAGGGCATACCACAACACCGGGCGTATCCAGCGCGTCAATCCTATGCCCGAACAGAACCACACTACCATTTCGCTGTCGCGATAACAGCGCGATAAAGTCAACAGGATGGAAATGAACAGGCTGACAGAGAGCAACACCGGCAAATAGCTCATGGCGCTGAAGCCCAGCAGCGCCAGCACGCCGTCCACCGCGATTCTGCCGCTGACCGCATCACGCAGCAAACGTATCAACTGGGTGACCACCACTATGCCCAGCATCACTGCCAGCACCAGAATTCCATTGCCGGTAAATTCGCCGACCAGAGCGCGATGAAAAACGCTTCTGCGCAATGGCTTTGACTTTATGCGGTGAGTTTGCGGATAATCGGACATCGAACCCGGGATTTCCCGTTTATAAGGAGCAACGCGTGGAATTTAGCATAAAACAAGGCATTCCGGACAAACAGCGCAGCGGCTGCGTAGTGGTTGGCGTCTATGAAGGCGGAAAACTGCCGGCAGCAACACAGCTGCTGGACAAGGCCGCAAAACATGCGATCAAAGACCTCGTCGCACGCGGCGACATGAGCGGCAAATCCGCATCCACGCTGTTGCTGCACAAACTTCCCGGCATCGCCGCCGAGCGCGTGCTGCTGGCCGGCCTTGGCAAACCGGGTGAACTGGATAACAAGACCAGCGTAGAGATCTTGCGCGCGGTCTTCACTGCACTGAACGGCACGCCCGCGAAAACCGCCGCGTTGTATCTGATCGATGAAGGCTTTGGCAAAGATGCCGCCACTTCGACAAGCTCAGGACAGGCATGGATTATCCGGCAGGCGGTGTTCGCCGCTGCCGAACAGGCTTTCCGCGCCGACGGACTGAAGAGCAAACCCGGCAAGGCGGCGACGCTGAAGAACATCACTTTCACCACGCTGGACAAACCGGCTGCCGCCTTGAAACCGGTGCTCGACCAGGCCGCCGCGACCGCGCATGGCATGGAACTCGCCAAGACGCTGGGCAACCTGCCAGGCAACGTCTGCACCCCTGCCTACCTCGCCGCCAGGGCGCTGGCGCTGGGCAAGGCGCACAAGAGCATCAAGACCACCGTGCTGGAAGAGAAAGACATGCAGAAGCTGGGCATGGGCTCTTTGCTCTCCGTCACGCGCGGCAGCGAACAGCCGGCCAAGCTGATCACGCTGGAATATCACGGCGCGGACAAAAAACAGAAACCCATCGTGCTGGTCGGCAAGGGCATCACCTTCGATTCCGGCGGCATCTCGCTCAAGCCGGGCGCCGAGATGGATGAGATGAAATATGACATGTGCGGCGCGGCCAGCGTGCTCGGCACGATGCAGGCCATCGCCGAGTTGGGGCTGAAGCTCAACGTGGTCGGCGTGATCCCCGCTTGCGAGAACCTGCCTTCCGGCCGCGCCACCAAACCCGGCGACATCGTCACCAGCATGTCCGGGCAGACCATCGAGATACTCAACACCGATGCGGAAGGCCGCCTCATCCTGTGCGATGCGCTGACCTACTCGGCGAAGTTCAACCCGGACACCGTGATCGACATCGCCACGCTCACCGGCGCCTGCGTGATCGCGCTGGGGCATGTGGCCAGCGGCTTGTTCAGCAATGAAGACAAGCTCGCCAAAGAACTGCTCGCAGCGGGCGAACAAGCGCATGACCGCGCCTGGCAACTACCGCTGTGGGAAGACTACCAGCCGCTGCTGGACAGCAATTTCGCCGATATGCAGAACATCGGCGGACGCGCCGGCGGAACCATCACCGCCGCATGTTTCCTGTCGCGCTTCACCAAGGACTACCGCTGGGCGCATCTGGACATCGCCGGAACCGCCTGGAAATCCGGAAAGGAAAAGGGGGCGACGGGACGACCGGTGCCGCTGCTCACGCAGTATTTGATTAACCGCGCGGGAGGCAAATGATTCCACATGTAGGAGCGGGCCATGCCCGCGACAAATTCAACACATTCGCGGGCATGGCCCGCTCCTACAATTTGCTGCGACTTGATCTCAAGCATGACTAAAATCGATTTTTATACCGGATCAAGAGACAAGCTGCGCACCGCATGCCAGTTGAGCCACAAGGCCATGCTGAACGGAGTGCGCGTGATACTCAGCGCTCCTGACGCGGCAACAAGTCATGCCCTGGACAAGCTGCTCTGGCATTACCCTGCCACTGCGTTCATCCCGCACTGCAATAGTGACCAGGAAGAAGCGGAACAAATGCCTGTGGTGCTGAATCACGGCAGCGAGAAATTCCCGCATCACGATCTGCTGATCAGCCTGCACATCGAATGTGCGCCGTTCTTCAGCCGCTTCGAGCGCGTCATCGAAATCATCGGCGCCGGCGCTGAAGACAGCCGTCTCGGGCGGGAGCGCTACAAGTTCTACCGGGATCGCGGCTACGAATTGCGCCACATTGATTTGGCCGGCGCGCAAACCACCTGACCACTTCCACACATTCCATATCGCGGTAGGGTGGGCGCAGCCCACGCGGTATTTATCATTCGACCGCGATATCAATTGCGTGGGCTGTGCCCACCCTACGCCTGTATAATCCCGCCTCCTTCGACAAGCTCAGGACAGGCTTTCAAGCCGCACAGAAATAAATCAAATGGAACTCGCAAAAAGTTTTGACCCGAAAGACATCGAAGCGCGCTGGTATTCCAGGTGGGAAGAATCCGGGTATTTCAAAGCCGGACTTGACCCGGACAAGGCCGGAAATTTCTGCATCCTGCTGCCTCCTCCGAACGTGACCGGCACGCTGCACATGGGGCACGGCTTCAACCAGACGCTGATGGACGCGCTGACCCGCTATCACCGCATGAAGGGCGACAACACGCTGTGGCAACCGGGCACCGACCACGCCGGCATTGCGACGCAAATTGTCGTCGAACGCCAGCTCGACGCACAGGGCATCACGCGCCACAGCCTTGTTGAACAATTCGGCGCTGCCGGGGGCCGCGAGAAATTCATCGAAAAAGTGTGGGAATGGAAGGAATATTCCGGCAACACCATCACCAAACAGATGCGCCGCCTCGGCACTTCCCCGGACTGGTCGCGCGAGCGTTTCACGATGGACGAAGGCTTGTCCCGTTCCGTTACCGGGACCTTTGTGCGCTTGCATAAAGAAGGCCTGATCTATCGCGGCAAGCGGCTGGTGAACTGGGACCCGGAGCTGCACACCGCCGTGTCCGATCTGGAAGTGGTGCAGGAGGAAGAAGACGGCTTCATGTGGCACATCCGCTATCCGCTCGCCGAGCCGGACAGCGTGCACGGACTGACCCACCTGACCGTCGCCACCACCCGCCCGGAAACCATGCTCGGCGACGTCGCGGTGATGGTGCATCCCGATGACGAGCGCTACAGGCATCTGATCGGCAAGAAGGTGCAGTTGCCTCTGTGCGAACGCGACATCCCCATCATCGCCGACGAATATGTGGACAAGGAATTCGGCACGGGCTGCGTGAAGGTCACTCCCGCACACGATTTCAATGACTATGCGGTGGGGCTACGCCACAAACTGCCGCAAATCTGCATCCTCACGCTGGATGCAAAAATCAATGAGCACGCGCCTGCGAAATATCGCGGCCTCGACCGCTTTGATGCGCGCAAGCAGATCGTCGCCGACCTGGAAGCATCCGGCGTGTTTGAGAAAGCCGAGAAACACAAACTCAAAGTGCCGCGCGGCGACCGTACTCACGCAGTAATCGAGCCGATGCTCACCGACCAGTGGTTCGTCGCGATGAGCAAGCCGGGAAAAGAAGGCAAGAGCATCACTGAGCAGGCGCTGGAATGCGTCGCATCCGGCGAAATAAAATTTCATCCCGAAAACTGGGTGAACACCTACAACCAGTGGCTGAACAACATCCAGGACTGGTGCATCTCGCGCCAACTGTGGTGGGGGCATCAGATTCCGGCGTGGTATGGCGACGATGGCCGCGTCTATGTCGCGCACGACGAATCCGAAGCAAAGCAACTCGCGGCAAAGGATGGTTACACCGGAAAGCTGAAGCGCGACGACGACGTGCTCGACACCTGGTTCTCGTCCGCATTGTGGCCATTCTCAACACTGGACTGGGAAGAAGGAAAAACATTCCCGGAACAGAATTCCTTCGTTCAAAAATATCTGCCTTCTTCGGTGCTGGTGACCGGCTTCGACATAATCTTCTTCTGGGTGGCGCGCATGGTGATGATGACAAAACACATCACCGGCAAGATCCCGTTCAGGGACGTGTACGTGCACGGCCTGATCCGCGATGCGGAAGGACACAAGATGTCCAAGTCCAAGGGCAACGTACTCGACCCGATTGATTTGATCGACGGCATAGCCATCGAGGAACTGGTGAAGAAGCGCACCAGCGGATTGATGAACCCGAAGCAGGCGGAGCAGATAGGGAAACGCACGCGCAAAGAGTTCCCGGAAGGCATCCCGGCGTTTGGCACCGACGCGCTGCGCTTCACCTTCGCTTCACTGGCCTCGCCGGGACGCGACATCAAATTCGACATGCAGCGTTGCGAAGGCTATCGCAACTTCTGCAACAAGCTGTGGAACGCCACGCGCTTCGTGCTGATGAATTGCGAAGGCAAAGACGTCGGTCTGGAGCCCCCCTCTACCGCAGGCGGGAGAGGGGCTGGGGGTGAGGGGCTGGAATTCTCCGCAGCCGACAAATGGATGATCAGTGTGCTGCAACAAGCCGAGGCGGAGATGACAACGCACTTTGCCGATTACCGATTCGACATGGCCGCACGCACCGTGTATGAACTGGTGTGGAACGCTTATTGCGACTGGTATGTGGAATTGGCAAAGGTGCAACTCAGCACCCCTCTCCCTAACCCTCTCCCGCTAGCGGGAGAGGGGACAACCGACTTCCCTCTGGCGAGGGAAGGACATTTGATCCTTGCCCGGCAGCGCGCCACAAGACGCACGCTGGTGCGCGTGCTGGAAGCCATCCTGCGCCTGGCTCACCCTATCATTCCGTTCATAACCGAAGAGCTGTGGCAAAGCGTCGCGCCGCTCGCCGGAAAGAAGGGCGGCAGCATCATGCTGCAACCCTATCCCAAGGCAGACGTTTCCAGAATAGACGGCTTCGCCATGAAAGAAATCACCCTCACGCAGGACATGGTCACCGCCTGCCGCAAGCTGCGCAGCGAGATGAACCTTTCACCTGCACAGAGAGTTCCTTTGATTGCAAGCGGCGACGCCGCCACACTGCACAACATCGCGCCTTATCTGCAAGCGCTGTGTAAACTGAGCGACGTCAGCGTGATTGATGAATTGCCGGGCAATGATGCGGCGGTCGCCATTATCGGCAATTTCAAGCTGATGCTGAAAATCGAGATTGACGTGGCCGCAGAACGCGAGCGGCTGGACAAGGAAATCACACGCTTGTCCAACGAGATTTCCAGGGCGCAGGCCAAGCTCGGCAATGAAAGCTTTGTCGCCCGCGCCCCGGCTGAGGTGGTGGAACAAGAGCGCAAACGCATGGATGATTTCAGCGCTACGCTGTCACAACTGAAGATACAGCGCGGCAAACTGGATTGATTCAACCGTGCAGCTGGCGAAACCCGCGAGCTTTTCTGTAATAAAGTTTTCGTCTTCCGGCCTCAGGCAATCGGCAAGCTGGCGTTAGCCCATGCGATGATGCCGCCTTGCAGGTTGTATACATCCGTGAAACCGTTTGCTGCCACGAACGCGGCCGCCTGCGCGGATCGCCCGCCGGACCGGCAGTAAAAAACCGTGGTTACCTTCTTGTCCATCTCTTCCAGCCGCATGGGGATCAGATGCAAGGGTAACGGCTCGCCCTGCGGAATTTTCCCCTGAGCCATTTCCGCTTCGGTGCGCACATCGAGCAGGCGCATGCCTCCTTTTTCCAGCATGTCCTGCAACTCAATAGCCGTGATATTCCTGAAACTGTTCATCTCTCTATTAATCCTCTATTCATCCTATTCATTCAAAATAATCCATTAGAAATGTCCAGCAATTTTTCTGGCTGTAAAGCCTGTCATCCCGGTGTAGGAGCCCGATTTATCGGGCGAATATTCACGGTTAATCGCTCGATGAATCGGGCTCCTACAACGGCATTTCCCCTTGATGAGTTATCTCGGTTCATCCTAAAAACCTCAGTT
The DNA here is from genome assembly GCA_024653675.1 of Gallionella sp. GTDB lineage: Bacteria > Pseudomonadota > Gammaproteobacteria > Burkholderiales > Gallionellaceae > Gallionella. Next base: position 15,746 of record JANLIB010000192.1, read on the forward strand.
CAATCCGCAGATTACACAGATTAACGCAGATTTTCAAAGCGTTGCTGGCGAGTATCGCATCACCTGAAAGGTTATGCGACAATTCGAAATTACCGGTTGTTTAATCGGCGGAAATCTGCGTAATCTGCGGACAGCTAAGTTTTTAAGGTTCATCCTCAACCGGCGTATCATCCGCCAGCAAACGCGAGATACGCGTATTTGCCACCGCCAGACGCTTGACCAGCATGCGCAGAAACGAGTCCCCGAACTGGAACCGGCAACCGGTCGTCGCATGTATCAGGACATCCGGATCAATCTCAATCAGGGTAACGTCGTTTTTGGCGATCACATCGGTGCTGCGTTTGAAATCGCCTTCAAGCAGGTGCGCCATCTCACCGAAACAATCGCCACGGTGCAACAGGCTCAGCAACTTGCCGCGCTTTGACACGCGCACCGTGCCTTGCGCCAGGATATAGAAAGTGCGCCCGCTTTCGCCATCACGAAGAATATACCCGGCTTCCGGCACTTTGCGCCACCTGCTGATATGTAATACCTCCCAGAGTTCCACATCGCTGAAATTCCTGAAAAATGCCAGGCTGCGCAGGGTGTCGAATTTTTCGGTATCGAAAATCTCGTTCTGCGCCGGCGCGGCATGGCTCGAAAACTCGACCAGATCGCCCGCAAACTCCTCCCATGTCTGGTAGCGCTTCGCCGTTTCCTTCTCCATCGCGCGCCGCACAATCGCATCCAGCTCCGGGGGTATTTCGGGACGAAACGCGCTGGGCGGAGGCGGCTCGATGTTGATGATGTTGTAAATCATGCTGTAGTTGTTGCTCGAATCGAACGGCAACTTGCCGGTCAGCAACTTGTACATCACCACCCCCAGCGAATAGATGTCTGTCTGGTGAGTCGGCTTGAGTTCCCTGACCTGTTCGGGTGACATGTAGGCCGGCGAACCCACCCCGGACACTTGCGTGGATTGATTGCCCATGATCACCGCCGAGCCGAAATCGGAGATCTTGATGTCGGTCTCGCCCTGCAAAAGGACATTTGCCGGCTTGATGTCGCGGTGGATCACACCTTGGTACTGAGCGTATTCGAGCGCCTTGCAGCACTTGTAGATAATTTCCGCTATGGCGCTGACCGGCAGCAGATTGTCCACCTCGGCGTATCGTTCCAGCGTGCAGCCCTCGACATATTCCATCACGATGTAGTTGGCGTCGTCCTCCATCACGGCATCGATGATCTTCACGATATGGGGATGGGACAATTTTCCGGCCAGCGAGGCTTCGGTCATCAAAAGCTTGCGATAGATCCTGGCCCGGTTCGGGTCGCGCAGGATTCCCAGGTCGAACAATTTGATGGCCACCTGCTGTTTGTTGAACGGGTCCGTGGCCAGGTACACGGTACTGGTTGCGCCCCTGCCGAGTTCGCGCACGATTTCATATTTGCCGATTTTTTCCATTTTCTGATAGCGGAAGGTTATGCGTTTCAATTCTGAGCACTTTGCAGTGCGCTGTCCATATGAAAACAGTATATCCGGGCGCAATGCCCATCGCTGTGTGAACTCGCGGCAAAAACAACTATCATAGAGGCCATGAAAAAACTTTCCTTGCTGGTATTGCTGTGTTTCTCTCCCTGCGTTATGGGCGATGGCCTGCCCGATCTGGGCGATGTCTCGCAGGCCGCGCTTTCCCCTTTGCAGGAGCGCCAGATCGGGCGGCAAAGCATGCTGCAGATTCGCGCCGGCAGGCAATATCTTGACGATGCCGAAATCAATGATTATCTCAACCATCTGGGCGCAAAGCTGGTTGAGAACAGTCCTGAACCTTCGCAGGATTTTGAGTTTTTCGCAATAGATGATTACGCCGTCAACGCTTTTGCCATACCGGGCGGTTACATCGGCGTAAACGCGGGGCTGCTGCTCACCACGCAGAGCGAAGCGGAACTGGCTTCCGTTTTAAGCCATGAAATTTCGCACGTCACACAACATCACCTGGCGCGCATGATAGCCGGCCAGCAAAACGACAGCCTGATCTCCATGGCAGCCATCGCCATCGCCATACTCGCCGCGCGCACCAACCCGCAGGCGACGGAAGCGGCAATCGTCGGCGTGCAGGCAGGCGCCATACAGAAGCAGCTTAATTTCACCCGCACTTATGAAGAAGAAGCGGATCGCATCGGCCTGCAGATTCTGCAGAAGTCCGGTTTCAACACCCACGCCATGCCCGAATTCCTGGAACGGCTGCAAAAGGCGACGCGCCTGCTGGACAGCGGCGCGCCGAACTACATGCGCACCCATCCCATCACCAGCGATCGTATCGCCGAAATCGAAAACCGCGTGCAGAACCAGCCTTACCGGCTGGTTTCCGACAGCCTGGATTTCCAGCTGGTGCGCAGCAAACTCATCGCCGCTCAGAAAACCGCCCAGGATGCCATCGCCTATTTCAGCGACGCGCTGGGCGCGCAGAATTTCGGCAACCCCATCGCGCAACGCTATGGCCTGGTACTCTCGCTGCTGCGCAACAATGAGATCGAACGTGCCGTCAAGGAACTGTCGGCCTTGCGAAAACAGGCGCCCGCCAACCCGATGATAGAAACCCTGGCCGGACAGGTGAAGCGCGCCGCAAAAAATGGCCGCGACGCATTGGCGTTTTACCGCGCCGCAGTGCAGAACTACCCGCAGCATCGCGCCCTGATTTATGACTACGCCGAGCTGCTGCTGCAAAACAGGCAACATGAGGTCGCCGTCAAGCTGCTCACCGGACAGATTGCCCGCCACCCCGGCGACACCAGACTCTATGAACTGCAAGCCAAAGCCTACGCCATGCAGGGCAAGCGCGCAGAGCAATATCAGGCGCAGGCCTACAGTTACGCATGGCAAGGCAATCTTTATGCCGCGATCGAGCAACTCGAATTGGCGAAACAGGCAGGCGGGAGTTTTTATCAGCTTTCGACGATAGAGAGCGACCTGCGCGAGTTGCGCGAACTGCTGGACGCGCGCAAAAAATGACGCAGAGTGAGAAAGCCGTGAATAAAACAATGATCGCCGTCGTCGGGCTGGGTTATGTGGGCTTGCCGCTGGCCGTTGAGTTTGGCAAGCGGTTCACCACCGTCGGTTACGATTTATCCGGGCGCAAGATAGCCAGTTACCGCAATGGCCGCGATCCGTCCGGGGACGTGCCCGACGAGAATTTCCGCGCCGCGAAACATCTGTTGTTTACCACCGACCCCTCGCACCTGTCCCAAGCGGATTACTTCATCGTGGCCGTCCCGACCCCGGTAGATGCGGCCCACCAGCCCGACTTCTCGCCTTTGGTGTCGGCGTCCGCCACCGTGGGAAAACACCTGAAACGCGGCGCGATCGTAATTTATGAATCGACTGTTTATCCGGGCGCGACCGAGGAAATATGCATCCCGGTACTGGAGCGTGAATCCGGCTTGAAATGGATGAAAGATTTCCATGTCGGCTATTCCCCGGAGCGGGTCAACCCCGGCGACAAGGAAAGAACCCTCACCAAAGTGACCAAGGTGGTATCCGGCGATGATGCGGCAACCCTGGAGAAAGTCGCGGATTTGTACGGGCACATAATCGCCGCAGGCGTGCACAGAGTAAGCTCCATCAAAGTAGCCGAGGCCGCCAAAGTGATCGAAAACACCCAGCGCGACCTGAACATCGCGCTGATGAACGAACTGGCCTTGATCTTCGACCGCCTGGGCATAGATACGCTGGAAGTGCTGGAAGCGGCAGGAACCAAATGGAATTTTCTGCCCTTCCGCCCCGGCCTGGTCGGCGGACATTGCATCGGGGTAGATCCTTACTATTTGACGCATAAAGCGGTGATGCTGGGCTACCATCCCGAAGTCATCCTTGCCGGCCGCCGCATCAATGACAGCATGGCCGCATTCGTCGCGCAGCAGACCATCAAGCAGTTATCCCGCGCGGGCGACCCGATCAAGAACGCAAGAATCATCGTATTGGGGCTGACCTTCAAGGAAAATTGCAGCGATTTGCGCAATTCCAAAGCAGCGGATGTCGTGCGTGAATTGCAGGATTTCGGTTGCGATGTGTCGGTGCATGATCCCGTGGCTGCGCCCGAAGAAGCCATGCATGAGTATGGGATTCCCCTGACAGCCTGGAATGAATTGCCCGAAGCCGACGCAATCGTTGCAGCCGTATCTCACAAAGAATATTTGTCCATGCCGCCAACCGGTCTGCTGGCAAAGATGAAACCCGGCGGAGTATTTGTGGATGTAAAATCTGCCTATGATGCCGGTGCGATAGAAGCTGCTGGCTTTAAAGTGTGGCGGTTGTAATTTCCCTAGATCGAACACAGCAATCCGTCCGCTTGACTACCCCCCCCCAGCCATGCTACGGTGACGGCATCGGGATAAAAACCAACGCATCGCGACTATAGGTTTGCTCCCATTCCAAATTCTTCAGGGAGCAGCAATGAATAGCCTCTTTCGAGACGTACCCGCTATTATACTGGGCGCGCTCAAAGGCTTGACTCTGATGTTTCTCTTCGGGATGTTTCTCTTCGGAACGAATTTGGCAAACGCGGCTAGCGTTTCTGTAAGCCCATTCTACGGAGCGCCCTATACAATACCGGATTATTATGCCGGGAGTCCTCAAGGGAATACGGTTGATGGGGTGCTCAACACATGGTGGGATTTATATAAACGGTATTGGGTCGTTAGTCCGTTTGGTTGGCGGAATTGTGGTCTCAATCTTTCTTACACCTGCAATGGGGCAAGCGCCGGAATATTTGCTTATTTTTCAGTGACAGGCAATTGTAGTGGAAGTAATGGCGTATTTGGGACGATGCAGTGTCCGTCCAATGCAACTCTAAGCGGATCGACTTGTAATTGCAACACAGATTATGTGCCCGACCCCACTGCAACAAGCTGTATTCCTGAGCAACTCACCATTTCCCTGACCGGATTGGGCGGCGAGGTGATGCCCACCAAAACACGGGCAGCTTACGCGCATGTGGCAAAGAGCGACGGCTCGGACAAGAGCGGCGCAGAGGTTGTTCTGACACTTGATGTCATCCCGGAGCTCGAAGGCCAGCTTCCCGTTACTTATACAGGAACCTTGTCGACATACAGCGGAGCAACCGGGGCGGATGGCAGGTTGAACTTTGTGTTTACAGCGCCCGTGGCGGGCGGCGAACACATCATTACCGCCGGCTGTGTTGGTTGCACAAATGTAGCGCAAGACACGATCAAGGTGCCGGGGTGTTCGGTGGATGACTTGCCGCCGATAACCGACCCGGAAGTTCAGTTATTTGAGGACAACCCGGATCGCTCTGATGAGACACGTCTTACTGATCGCATGAAGACAGCGCTTGCATGTTTGAAAACGGCTGCGGCGGCCGGTTCGCCCAACGTTGGCTCGGCCTATCGGCCACCGGCGTATAACCAGCATTTGATTGAGGTGTGGGAGAAGTGGGTGAATGAGCTTAAAAATAATAAAGAACCCGCCTGTGCAACTCTGAAAACGAAGATTCAGGGGCATTTCAAAACGCACAAACTGCTTGAATCTCAACAGCCCGTAGAGGGATCGCTGCACACGCTGGGCGAGGCGGTGGATGTGACGATCAGCCTGCCGCCCGCCACTATTGACGGATTTTGGCCGGGCTGTCGTCTGTACCGCAAGCCCAGCCTGCGTATTAAAGACCCCGTGCATTTTATTTACAAATAGATGAAGGATGCGATCATGAAAAAATCTATGACGAGCTTAATGCTCCGTTTATTCGGTTTGGCCAGTCTGGCATTTGCCTCTATCGGCACAGTCATGGCACAGCCACCTGCCAGCGTTGGCGTGTATGCAGAGCACCGTGGCGGCAAGGTCGTGTACCACTATCGGGTGACCAATAACAGCCAGGACAATATCGCTGCCGTGCGCATCGGGTATGACACCAAAAATGATAGTAATAACTCCAACAATACATGGGAATTACTTGAGTTGCCGACGGGATGGGATTTTTATACAGGTATCCCATCAACGAGTGCCACATCACCATTCGGTTGGCGTGTTTTCGTGATTACCCTTGAAGAAAACGAAGTATTCGGCATTAACTGGGAAACTATTGATGACAACTCCCCTGAACTTTATCCAAGCCAAACATTCACCGGGATGAGCGTCACGTTGGACAAGGCTGATATCAACTATATAACCGGACATGCTTTCATTATATTTTCCAGTAAGCCTAAGACTCCAACTGCGCCTACCGTCCCACTCGAACGGCTCGACACGACCCCGCCTACACTTTTGGTAACGTTAAATCCTACCACCCTCTGGCCGCCGAACAACAAGATGGTGTCCGTCACTGCCGCCATCGCAGTGAATGACGACTACGACACCGAACCTGAAATCATGCTCGAATCCATCACCGCGAGCGAGACGCTGGCGGACGGCGATATTCAGGATGCCGGGTTCGCTGCCGACGACCGGCAATTCAGTCTGGCCGCCGAGCGCGAAGGTTCCAATCTGGCCGGGCGCATCTACACCGTCACCTATTCCGCCACCGACGCTTCGGGCAACAAAGCCACCGCCAGCGCCACGGCCACCGTGCCGCACGATCAGGGGAAGTAGTTCGTTGGGTTAGCGGCATTTTCGCGTTAACCAATGACTTGGCCGTCGTCTTTTGACGGCCTATTGATCCGGCACGAATAGAAATTACATTCCGTTCGGCCTGAGCCTGTCGAAGGCCATTAGCCATTCATGTTTCGACAAGGCCTTTAGTCCTGAGCAAAGTCGAAGGGTCAACACGAACGGCTCCATACTTTACTCGTGCCGAATCTATAGTCAGATGGCTATGCAAAGCTACCCAACAACCTTTAAATGATGTTGGGTTACGCGGTGAATCGCTAACCCAACCTACAAAGCTCCATAAGGTAACTTCCGCTATCAGTTGACCAAGTCGTCGCCTGACCGCAGAATCGCGGGAATATTCCACAAATCGCGATATAAACGATGACCCTGAACCCCCTGCATATCTCTGCCGACATCTGGCGCAACCGCTATCTGCTCGGCCAGCTCGTCAAGCGCGACGTGCTGCTGCGCTATCGCGGGGCGATGTTCGGCGTGATGTGGGTCTTCCTCAGCCCGCTGATCATGCTGGCGATCTTTGCTTTCATCTTCGGTCAGATATTCCAGGCACGCTGGCCTCAACAGGAAAGCGGCATCCCTTTCTGGCTGTTGCTCTACAGCGGTCTTATCGCCTTCAACCTGTTCGCCGAAACCATTTCCCGCGCGCCCGCGTCGGTTCGCGGATATCCCAGCTTCGTCAAGAAAATCATTTTTCCGGTGAGCATATTGCCCCTGGTGCCGCTTGGCGCCGCGCTGGTGCATGGAGGATTCAACTTCCTGATCCTGCTTGCCGCCCTCGCCTGGACCGGCCATCTGCATGCCGGCATCCTGCTGTTCCCTTTACTGATTACTCCTTTGCTCTTGCTTGCCTTGGGGCTGTCGTGGTTTTTTGCGGCATGGGGGGTGTTCATCAAGGACATGACCCAGATCGTGCCGGTGTTCGTGCAGATGCTGATGTTCCTGTCACCGGTGTTCTATCCGGCAAGCGCGGTGCCTGAAGCGCTTCGCCCCGTTTTCCATTACAACCCGTTGAGCACAGTGATCGAGTCATGCCGCGCCACAGTAACCGGCCAGCCGGTTGAATGGGGGGCATGGGGTATGGCGTTTGTTTTCTGCCTGGTTGCGGCAATCCTGGGTTATGCCTTCTTCCAGCACAGCAGGGATGAGTTCGCCGATGCGCTCTGACATTGCCATCTCGGTCAGGAACCTGACCAAGACTTATCGTATCTTTGGCCACCCAGGCGACCGGATCAAACAGGCGCTCACGTTTGGCAAAATGCGCTTTCACCGTGAGTTCACTGCCTTGCAGGATATATCCTTCGAAATCAAAAAAGGGGAAACTGTCGGCATCGTTGGCCGCAATGGCTCTGGCAAGAGCACCCTGTTACAACTTCTTTGCGGCATTCTCAAGCCAACCTCCGGCACGGTGCAGGTCAATGGCCGTGTTTCTGCGCTGCTGGAACTGGGCGCCGGGTTCAACCCGGAATTCACCGGGCGCGAGAACGTCTATTTTCAGGGCGCGGTGATGGGGCTGACGAGGGCGGAAATGGATGCGCGCTTCGCCGATATCGCAGCCTTTGCGGATATCGGCGATTTCATCGACCAGCCGGTGCGGATTTATTCGAGCGGGATGTTTGTAAGACTGGCATTCGCTGTTGCCGTGCATGTGGATCCGGATATTCTGATAATCGATGAGGTTCTGGCAGTTGGCGATACGATATTTCAGCAGAAATGCATAGACCAGATATCCATGCTGCAATCCCAAGGTACGACGATTATCGTGGTATCGCACAATCCTTACCATATTGAGCGTTTGTGCCACCAGGCAGCTGTTTTGCATCAGGGCAAACTATCCGATCTGAGGCCAGCCAAGGAAATTCTGGCGCAGTACCATGAAATGGTTCAAGAGGATATGGGTCCTTCTCCGGGTATGAATGAGAGCCTCCGGGAAGGTTCTCATGAACTTTATTTCGAAAAAGTATTGATCGAGAACGCTTCTGCATTTGTCACCAACAGAGTCCTGACGAACGAACCCATGTGTATCATAGCTGAAGTTTTTGCAAGATGCCCCATGGACAATGTTCGTTTTCGTTTCGAACTTTGCTCCTCAAGCAATGATATTGTAGCGGTGGTTGCCACCAATGGCCTATCCGAAGCCTGGCAACTCAACGGAAAACACCGCATTTCATTTACTTTAAATCCCTGCCAACTCACATCAGGCTGGTATTACCTAAACGCTATAGCAAGCAGCAAATACGTTAGACTTGACACTTGGCAACGCGTTGTCGATTTCAAGGTTTTACTTCGAGACAAGAGCGCGCAAGATCTGTCACTGGATCAAGGCATTTTCGTCTGCCATGGTCATTGGGAATTTTCCTGACAACGCGACAACACTGAGTATGATTTATTGAAACTATGGACAAATTTGGAATAGACAGTCATAAGCTCATTTACCACCCGCAGCGCGTGACACAGTTTCTGGATGCGGGTGAAAACTGGGAACTTGCCAAACACGTCTACCCGATTTATGTGGAAGTTTCTCCAGTAGGAGCTTGTAACCACCGCTGCACCTTTTGCGCGGTTGACTACATTGGCTACAAGAGCCAGATGCTGGATGTCGGCGTGCTTTCCGGACGTTTGGCCGAAATAGGGCGGCTCGGCGTCAGGAGCATCATGTATGCCGGCGAAGGCGAGCCGCTGCTGCACAAGAAAATCAACGAGATCGTCAAAGCGACAAAAAATGCCGGCATCGACGTGTCGTTCACCACCAATGCCACGGTGCTGAATGAAGCATTTGTCGAACAATCACTGCCGCTAACTTCCTGGATAAAGGTTTCCATCAATGCCGGCACTGCTGCCACCTACGCAAAAATTCATCAAACCAAGGAACGGGATTTTGACCGGGTAGTGGTCAACCTGAAACATGCGGTTGAATACAAGAAAGCTCATGGGCTGGACTGTACGATAGGCGCGCAATCCCTGCTTCTACCGGAGAATTCAGATGAGATGGAAACGCTGGCGCTGCTGTGCCGCGATGAAATCGGGCTGGACTACCTTGTGGTCAAGCCGTATTCACAGCACATGTTCAGCGAAACCCATGTCTATGAGAATGTCGATTACAGCGCTTACCTGGCGATGGCATCATCTCTTGAAAAGCTGAACACGGAAAACTTTCATGTGGTATTTAGAGAAAATACCATGCGGAAATATATGGAAGATGAAAGCTCGCGTTACAAAAAATGCAATGCGACCCCGTTCTTCTGGGCTTATGTCATGGCCGACGGGTCGGTCTATGGGTGCAGCGCTTACCTGCTCGACAAACGCTTCGAATATGGTAACCTCAACGAGCAATCATTTCAGGCGATATGGGAAGGCGAGCGGCGCAAGGCTAATTTTCACTATGTCAGGAATGAACTGGACATCATGGAATGCCGGAAAAACTGCCGTATGGATGAGGTGAACCGCTATCTTTATCAGCTGCGCGAAAACCTTGTTCAGCACGTGAATTTTATTTGAGTCCATCATGAAAACCTTAATCACCGGCGGCGCCGGTTTTATCGGCAGCCACTTGGCGGAATTACTGATCGGGAAAGGGCACGAGGTTATCGTCGTCGACAATCTGCTCTCCGGGCGCCTGAAAAATCTGCAGTCGGTTACCGGGCATGCCGGATTCAAGTTCACCCAGGCGGATATTCGCGACATGGCTTCCCTGCAGCCGCTCTTTGAAAATGCGGACTGGGTATTTCACCTCGCCGGGCTGGCGGATATCGTGCCTTCGATCGAAATGCCGGCGCAATACTACAGCACCAATGTCACCGGCACCTTCAACGTGCTGGAGTGCGCGCGTCAATGCGGCGTGAAACGGCTCATCTATGCTGCATCATCGTCAAGTTACGGCATTCCGGATGTGTATCCCACGCCGGAATCGTCTCCGATCAAACCGCAATACCCCTATGCCCTGACCAAATATATGGGAGAAGAACTGGTGCTGCACTGGTCTAGCGTTTACAAGCTGCCCGCCGTCTCTTTACGCCTGTTCAATGTGTTCGGAACACGATCCCGCACATCCGGGGCATATGGCGCAGTCTTCGGCGTATTCCTGGCGCAAAAGCTCAATGGGAAACCTTTTACAGTAGTAGGAGACGGCACACAGACCAGGGACTTTACCTATGTCACTGATGTTGCCGAAGCATTCTTGTGTGCGGCAGAATCCTCAATTTCCGGAGAGGCAATGAATGTCGGCAGCGGCAGCCATTACAGCGTCAATCGTCTTGTTGAATTGCTGGGAGGAGATATCGAATATATTCCCAGACGCCCCGGGGAGCCTGATTGTACATTCGGTGACATATCCAGAATACAACGTTTGCTTGGATGGAAAGCCAGAGTCAGCTTTGAAGAAGGCGTAAGCCGGATGATAGAGCGCATCAACGACTGGAAGGATGCGCCGGTATGGGATCCTGCCAGCATCAATCAGGCGACCAGCTCATGGTTCAAATATCTGGGAGAAAAGCAGCAATGACGAAAGAACTGGAAGACATGCAGCTTGCGAAACGGGCTGCAAAATTTGCGGCATTGCTGGGGAGCTGCGAAGTCACCGGCAGGAATGGCTCTTCGCTGGGAACAGAAGCCGGCATCGCAACCGCCTTGCAGATTCTTACCCGTATGCGCGGCAAAAACGGCAGCGTTTATGTCATCGGCAACGGCGGCAGCGCCGCAGTGGCAAGCCATGCGGTAATCGATCTTATCAATGTTGCGAAGCTGCGCGCATTCACGCTGCATGAACCATCGGTGCTCACCTGCATTGTCAACGATTACGGCTACGAGAACGCCTATTCACGCCTGCTGGCGCATATGGCGCGACCGGAGGATATATTGATTGCCATCAGCAGTTCCGGACGTTCGATGAATATCCGCAATGCGGCGACGCAGGTTATCAACAACGGCGGCAGCGTTATCACCTTAAGCGGTTTTCTGCACGACAATCCGTTACGCTCCATGGGTGATGTCAATATCTGGCTGGATATCAGCGATTACGGCCTGGTCGAGATCGGGCACCAGTTCATTCTGCATAACATGTCCGACCGCTTTGGCGCAGGCTACGGAAGCACCGCAGCATGAGCACAGAAAAAATCCTCGACTTGCAGGAACTTGTGGCGCGTGCCCGGCAACTCCGCGACGGCGGAAAACAGGTAGTGCTGTGCCACGGCACTTACGACCTTATGCACACCGGGCACATCCGTTATCTGCAACGCGCAAAGCAGGAAGGCGATATTCTGCTGGTCACGGTCACTGCCGATGCCTATGTCAACAAGGGTCCTGGCCGGCCGGTGTTCAATGAGCAACTGCGCGCCGAAAGCCTGGCTGCGCTGGCCTGTGTCGATTATGTCGCCATCAACCATGCCGTTTCCGCAGTCGAAGCGCTGCACGCAATTCAGCCCAATATTTACGCCAAAGGCAGCGATTACCGCTCGCACAGCGAAGATGTGACGGGGAATATCGCCCTGGAACAGGCTGCTGTCGAAGCGCACGGCGGACGTATTTTCTATACCGACGAAATTACATTCAGCTCCAGCAACTTGCTGAATTCCTACTTTGACGTTTTCCCGCCGGAAGTCAGGGGATTCCTCAAGGATTTCCGCGAACGCTGGCCGGAAAATGAAGTCCGCAAAATGATTGCCACGCTGGGCGATTTGAAGGTTCTTGTCGTCGGTGACGCCATCATAGACCAGTATCACTACTCCACCCCTCTGGGGCAGACCGGCAAAGGCAGCTTTCTGGCCGTGCGCTATGAATCGGAAGAACAGTTTGCCGGCGGCTCCATTGCCGTCGCCAATCACATCGCAGGGTTTGCCGGGAGTGTCACCCTGTTGACGGGGCTGGGTAAAGTTGACAGCCATGAGCAGTTTATCCTGGACAAATTGTCAAAAAATGTCGAACCGGTATTTTTTGCTTTTGCCGATGCGCCAACGGTAACCAAGCGGCGCTTTGTCGATAACGATCTGGCAAAATTTTTCGAGGTATATTTTTACAAGGAAAATGCCGTTTACGGAGAAGTGGAGCAGCGAATCTGCCAATGGCTCGGTGCAAATATTGCGTCATATGATGCGGTAATCGTGCCGGATTTCGGGAACGGCTTCATCACTCCGGCCATGATCAGCATCCTCTCCGCCAAAGCGAAATACCTCGCGGTCAATACGCAGATCAACAGCGGCAATCGCGGCTATCATGTGATTCACCGTTATCCGCGGGCTGATTTCGTCTCTCTCAATGAACCGGAGCTGCGCCTGGCCGCGCATAACCGCAATGACCCTCTGGAAGCAGTGGCCGGCCTGATGGGCGAAAGGGTGCAGGCCAGGCAATTGGCCGTCACGCGCGGAACCAAAGGAGTGATGATTTATGATCGGGACATGAGAATGTTTCACAATGTCCCGGCGCTGGCCACACGGGTGATCGACCGTATCGGTGCGGGTGACGCTTTCCTGTCTTTGGCGGGCATATGCCTTGCCAGAGGACTTGATGCACAGGTTGCCGCATTTGTCGGCAGCGTGGCTGCCGCAATGGATGTGCAGATCGTCTGCAACAGGGAACCCATCAATCCGGTTGGCCTCAATAAGTACGTTACCACCCTGTTGAAATAGCCCACAACGACAAATGAGCCACTCCAGCCAGCTTGCCCTGCTTCGCTCCATGTTGCGCATCAGGCGCATCGAGGAAGCCATTGCAGACCGCTATGCCGAACAGGAAATGCGCTGCCCGATGCATTTGTGCATCGGGCAGGAGGCCATTGCCGTGGGCGTATGTGCAGCGCTCTCAAAAGGCGATTCGGTATTCAGCAACCATCGCGCTCATGGGCACTATCTGGCAAAAGGCGGCAGCCTCAATGCGATGGTGGCGGAACTGTATGGCCGTTCAACGGGCTGTTGCGGTGGGCGCGGCGGGTCAATGCACTTGATTGATCTGGATGCCGGATTTTCCGGATCCACTCCCATTGTAGGAGGTACAGTGCCGCTGGCGGTCGGGGCAGCATGGGCTTCCTCGCTCAAACAAAGCGAGCAGGTTACAGTGGTTTTCTTCGGGGATGGCTGCTTTGAAGAAGGCGTTGTTCACGAATCCATGAATTTCGCAAAGCTGCACAAACTACCGGTGGTATTTGTATGCGAAAACAATAATTTTTCCGTTTATACGCGCTTGAACGAGCGGCAACCTGAACGCCCGTTATACCGGGTGGCTGAAGCTCATGGCTTGGCCGCCTATACCGGCAACGGCAACGATGTGGAAGAAGTGCTGGCAATCTCGCGCAAGGCTGTCGGCCTCGCAAGGCAAGGGCAAGGGCCTCAGTTCATAGAGTTGCATGCTTACCGCTGGCGCGAACACTGCGGGCCAAACTTTGACGATGAATTGAATTACCGGACGGCGCAGGAAATCAAAGCGGGAATACATGACTGCCCTATCGCCAGTTACACCAGAAAACTGGAAAAGGAAAACGGAAACATCCATCTCGAAATTGAGCGATGCGAGGCCGAAATACAACGGGAGATCGCCGCCGCCTTCGAGTTTGCTCTCTCCAGCAAAAAACCGTCCATCGATGATTCCCAAGGGAAGGTCTACGCCTGAAATGAAGCATCGGGATATCACTTTCGCAGAAGCGATCCGGGAAGGCCTTGATCAGTCCATGGAAAAGGATCCCCGCGTGATCGTCATCGGCGAAGGCGTGCCCGACCCCAAGGCGATTTTCAATACCACTGCCGGCCTGCGCGATAAATATGGCAACCGGAGAGTTTTTGACATGCCGCTGTCCGAGAACGGCATGACCGGAATTTGTATCGGCGCCGCACTTTCCGGGCTGCGTCCCGTCATGGTGCATCAGCGTATTGATTTTGCGCTATTGGCGATGGATCAATTGATCAATAATGCTGCCAAGTGGCATTACATGTTTGACGGCAAGGCATCCGTTCCGCTGGTTGTTCGCATGATCGTAGGCCGCGGATGGGGACAGGGCCCCCAGCATTCGCAGAGCTTGCAAGCCATGTTCGCGCATGCGCCGGGAATCAAGGTCATTATGCCGACGACTGCTTATGACGCAAAAGGAATGCTGATCTCAGCGATAGAGGATAACAACCCGGTACTGTTCATTGAACATCGCTTGCTACACCAGATTAAAGACAATGTTCCCGAAGAATACTATCGTGTGCCGCTGGGACAGGCAAAAGTGTTGCATGAAGGCGATGCCGTTACGGTAGCAGCCTTTTCTTATATGGCGGTCGAAGCACTGGTTGCCGCCAAAGCGCTGAAATCGGCCATGGGAATTGGCATCGACGTACTGGATATGCGTAGCGTGCGCCCGCTTGACGTTGCCAGCGTGCTGAATTCAGTCCGGAAAACGGGACAATTGATTGTCGCGGATACAGCATCTCGTACAGGCAGTATCGCAGGTGAATTAATCAGCCAGGTTTCCGAGCAAGCCTTTGATGCGTTGAGAACCCATCCTGTACGCATCGCCTGTCCCGATCATCCCGCTCCAACTTCCCACTTTATGACCAGGCACTATTACCCAGGCCCGCAAATGATTGCCGATGAAGTGCTCAAAATGGTCGGCGCGGATAAAACATCGACCAACTATCGCGAATTGTGCGCATTGATGTTGCACGACGGACCGCATGACGCCCCGAATCGCGGATTTACCGGGCCGTTTTGATCCCTTTATGCAAGAACTTATTCAAGATTAATGAACCATGAGCAGTAATCTTTATAATGCCAATACAAATACGCCAGCACCCGGGCATACCTGGCGCCAACTATCCGATAACGAGAGACTTGTTCTCGTTAATAATACTGTGACGGCCAGGATGGCGGCCTTAAACAAAACTCTTGTGGCTGTCGAAGCAAAGCTGGATGGCCAGGTAATAATAAGGCTGCTCGAACCTGTTCCCGCCGACAAACGCGGAACGCTGTTGCTTGATCTTGAAGCTTTTCTGAAGGAATCGATTGATCCGGGGCTTGTCGTCTGGCTCGAACCTTTCGGGGATCGCAGCTCGTTAAGAAACCTTCGTGGCATTGAGGTGAAATCATGAGTGAGGCTGTTCAGACGCGCGAAGGCACGCTGATCCTCGACTCCCACAAGCTTTCCTATCACACCGACCGGGTGGAGGCATGGGAAGCCGGGGAGCGGATAGCCCCTGTCAGTGTCGATATGTCTCTAACCCGCGCGTGCGGCGCCATGTGCACATTCTGCTACGCCATGATGCAGGAATCACAGGCGCGCAGCAGCATCAAGACTTCCCACGCGCTCAACCTGCTCGACGATTTTGCCGCCATCGGCATACGCAGCGTTTCGCTTGTTTCGGATGGGGAAAGCACGCTGTCGAATGCGTATGTGCCCTTCATTCAACACGCTGCCAAGCTGGGAATTGACGTTGGGAATGCCACGAATGCATGGGAATGGGAACCGGAAAAGATCGAACAGGTCTTGCCCCATCTCACCTGGGTGCGCTTCACGGTTGCTGCCGGAAGGCCGGAAAGCTACGCAAAAATTATGTACAAAGGACCCGAACATACCGAAGTTTTTGACCGTGCCATTAAGCACATCAAGTACGCCGTTGACCTCAAGAAGCGCAATCGTCTGCCGGTAACGCTGGGCATCCAGATGGTGCTGATGCCGCACTTGAAAGAGGAGATCATTCCATTCGCACAACTCGGCCTCGATCTTGGCGTTGACTATGCCGTGATCAAGCACTGCTCGGACGACGAACAGCACACGCTGGGCATAGACTACAGCCAATATGAAAGCCTTCATGACCTGCTTATTCAGGCGGAGTCCATGAGCAACGAGCAAACCAAAATTATTGTCAAATGGGACAAGATCAGGGATGGGGATAAGCCGTCCTACAAGCGCTTCTATGGTCCCCAGTTTTTGCTGCAAATCAGCGGCAGCGGCCTGGTGGCGCCTTCCGGCATGTTCTTTAATGCCCGCTATTCCAAACTCCATATCGGCAATTTTACTGAAGAACGGTTCATTGATATCTGGAAATCCGAGCGTTACTGGCGAGCCATGAATTATCTGGCTTCTCCGGCTTTCGATGCCCAGACCATGATGGGCACATTGCCGATTCAGCACTATGTGAGTGTGGCACTCGACAATCACGCCAAAGGCATAGCGCGAATCCGTCCGGGCACCGGGCAAAAGCCGCTGCATGTTAATTTTTTGTGAGAGGTTCATCGTGCGTCTGCTTTGACCACGCAATTTTAAGAAATAACAAAAAAAATGGCTGCAACCCATGTTAACAATACCTCCCTGCATACTGAACATTTAACCCACCCAAAATACCGCGCAGACATTGACGGCTTACGTGCAATAGCAGTTCTCTCAGTTGTAGGGTTTCATGCTTTTCCTTCTTCGATTAAAGGTGGGTTTGTTGGCGTCGATGTTTTCTTCGTCATCTCCGGATTTTTAATCTCAACAATTATTATTGGCAGCCTGGAGCGAAATAGCTTTAGCTTCATTGAGTTTTATAGTCGTCGCATCAAACGCATATTCCCAGCCCTGCTTTTGGTATTGATTGCCAGCTTTGCAATTGGCTGGTTTGTGCCACTATGTTGAGCTAAACATAGTGGCACCTATGTGTAGAAGCAAACTATGTGCAGTTTTTCTAGCAACCCCATACGCTACCAGACGTTGCTGGTAGCGAACTATACATAGTTACAGCGACT
>JANLIB010000197.1 GCA_024653675.1 Gallionella sp.
AGTCGCTGTAACTATGTATAGTTCGCTACCAGCAACGTCTGGTAGCGTATGGGGTTGCTAGAAAAACTGCACATAGTTTGCTTCTACACATAGGTGCCAATTGCAGTCGGTCGAGGTCCCTCCTCCATTGCCGACGTTCAGCCCAATAGGTTACGCATTGCCTCAAGATAACTGGTTACCGAAGGGGGTTATCACATCATGCTTGCATATATGCCATCTTTGACATATTGTCAGCGCCATGAGTGAACAGTGTAAACCGTTGGCGTGGCTACATGGCGAAGTAAAGACGCCGCCTTTTTCTGCCGAGGCACGAATTGAAGCGGGCGTTTTATTGCGACACCTGCAAGAAGGCGTAAAAATATCTCTGCCACACTCAAGGCCAATGCCCAGTATAGGTCGCGGCTGTCACGAATTAAGAATTCCAGACGAAAATCGCACTTGGCGAATTGTGTACTACGTTGACACGGTAGCCATCGCTATTCTTGATGTGTTTGCTAAAACCACCAACCAAACACCTCAAGCAGTAATTGACGTTTGCAAGGCGAGACTGAAGCACTACAAATCAATTTAACAGGAGGATAAACGCTATGAAGACTAACAAATTAGAACGCCTCCAAGCCGGAGGCTGGGAAGTTGGCAACACAGAGGATTTCCTGCAATTAAGTGATGAGGAGGCGCGACTCGTCGCACTCAAAATTTCACTCGTTAACGCGGTGAAAAAATCACGCATAAAACGAAAACTCTCTCAGGTTGATCTCGCGCAACGCATGAAATCGAGCCAATCACGCATTGCCAAAATTGAAGCTGGCGACCCTTCTGTTTCCCTAGATCTGATAGTGCGCGCGCTTATCGCAAGCGGCGCAACAACGCGCGATATTCAGATGGCGTTTACTACAAATTAAACGGTAGCAGGTTGAGGATAAGTTCCCGTTACTGTACCAGGCTTCGCGAGCATCGGCTGTCGGGCAGGCAGTTTACAATCATCAATGATTACTGTGTGCCAAAAGCAGTAACTCATGCTGACAGTGGGGATAGTCTACTCTTCGGCCGAAGCGGTCGGTCACTCTAATCTGAATTCATTAGACTATGAACGACCGCTTTACGTCAGGCTGTTAGCCAGCCGCTAAAGCGGCTTCGTACCAGTAGCGTCTATACGGTACTTATCAACACGCAGCAACATCTTCTTTCGAAATCTCTTCTGTGCAAGAAACTGACATGACTCTAAATACGTTAAACTACTAACGCGCGCTACATTAGCTCTAGGCGCGCACACATTACCCCGGGGCGCTTAGTGAGGACGTCGAATGAAATTCGAAGTACGGTCTGACTGTTGTGAACCTTGACGACTACGAGACGAAGTATTTGTCGATCTACGAAGCCTACGCTGAGACGGTTCGCTTCATCTTGGAAAAGGCTTTGCTGGCTGCTGAAGACCTGCCACGGCCTCAGTCAGTCCAATGCCGCGCTAAAGGGATCAAAAGCCTGCGACGGCGCCTGGTTGAGGCCAACAATCTGGATACACAGACGCTAGAGCTTGACCGACGCGATCTCGCCGGCGCTCGACTCATCTTCTACACCAACAATGACGTTGAGCGCTTCCTGAACTCACCACTGATCCGTGAAAATTTCGAGATTGAAGAGGACTCGACCAGAATTCACCATCCCACCCCGGAAAACCAGGGTAAGCAATACCGCGCAGTTCACTACACAGTCCGGCTTGGTGAAGATCGAATTCGCCTTCCCGAATATGCGAGATTCGTTGGTCTACGCTGCGAAATTCAAGTTCAGACCATTCTGAACCACGCTTGGTCAGAGACTTCCCACGACATCCTTTATACAGGCGAGTTGGGTGATGGCTATGGCGAGAAAGCTATGGAAGGTATCAAACGCCGATTTGAGCGGATCATGGACGAGTACCTTATCCCGGCTGGATATGAGATGCAGAAGGCACAGCAGGAGTATGAACGTCTTCTTCAGGGCAAAGAGCTCTACGACAAGGGCATCGCCAATCTGCTGGACAATGCGCAGAACAATAACGTGCGTTACGAGATTCTGTCAGGGTTGAAAGATTACGCCATCCCGATTTACGACGACCTGCCGGCAGCTTACCAAGGATTGAAAAGCCCTTTGCTGAGGGCAGTCAAAGCCGCTCGCGCTACGGCGCCTGTTCCGATAGAAACAACATATGGAAAACTGGAGGGCTTCAAGGCCAATGCAGTGACGAAGCTTGTTGTGGAGATAATCAGCAGTCTGCGCTACGCCGATGTAACCGGAACGCTGCAACTGCTTATCGACATTTATCGGGACGAACCAAACGACAATATTCGCCAGCAAATTGTGAACGCTGTCAAAAACCTATCCGAATACAACATTGATGCCTACAATCATGTAGGCCCGATGCTGCAGATGGCATTGATAGATCATCTTGCAGGCATGAGCAATGCCGAGGTGGACAGTATTCGGCCCATCGCCCTCACCGTTTGGACCGAAGCTATTCAATCAGACATCACCAGCACAAAGTGGAAGGCAGACTCTGTAGTCTTGAGCACGGGGGCCGTACCCGCATCGGATCAGCTCAGGGAGGTTCGCGATAAGGCGATCAAAGCCCTCTTCGCGGCCTATGATCGATCGACCGATGATGCGCAGAAGCGTGCAGTTCTTTCAGCCCTGGACGCTGCTACAAGGACTCCTAATCAGGCGCAATATTCCAATGAGCTCCTGGCTACTACGGTCAAGGATGCTACACGCATTGTCGACTTCGTAACGGAACGAGCTAAGACAGAGAGCTACGAGCTGCTCCAGCACTTGGAACACCGATTCCTTTACGACTATTTCCGGGCGAATGGTCTTATCGAAGACCCGGAAAATCAGTTCGGTTGTCAGGCCGAAGCCGCGGCGCTCGTCGCGGCAATCTTTAAGTTCCGCGACACGATTAACGCCGATAATCGGTTTGTCCGATACAAGGTCTTGGTAGGTTTTGAATCCGTATACCCCGATCACTGGACCGAAAAGGAGTTCGACTACAGGGGGGCAGACGAATATCGGCACGGGGAATCTAACCGCTACATTGACGAGATCAATGTGGAGAACGAGAAAGATTGGTTTGATCTGATTTCGCGCTGTGCGGAAACCAAGTCGAATGATCTTGCCACCTTTCCTGTTTTCGGCAATTTCATCAGCAAGCTGGCTGAACGTAAGCCAGAAGTGGCTGACAGATTCTTGGCAAAGGCCTCGGATGACCTGCGCAGCTTCCTTTCAGGCTTTCTCAATGGTCTGGCTCTGAGTGGTCGAAGCGACATATATGAGCGCACCTTGGAGAGTGAGTTTGAATCTGCCAGGAACCTCTCGTCCGTAGTACGTCACCTTCGCTATTCAGATGTTAAGAAACCTGACTTCGCCGCTCGCCTGCTGAAGCGCGCGATTGAAAAGGATGAGTCAGAAACGGTCATTGAATGTCTCCTGTTTGCTCTGGAACATTATGGAACGGAAAAGATTGCAGACGTCGACATATACCTGCGTGACGCCCTGAACTATCTGAATGATCGCAAAGACCCACGCTGGGTCTCGGGTGCGTGGTTTCTGGAGAAGGCAACAAAGTTTTATGAGGAATTGAATCCGGAAAGGACGGCGCAGGTTCTGGATAATCTGGTCAATCTTCGCCAAGTGGATTATCAGGCCGAGCGCATTTTGGTTCGGCTGGCCGAGCGCCAGCTGGAGGCTGTTTGGGACTACTTTGGAACTCGGCTCGCAAAGGAGGCAGCTGAAGGCGAGGGAAATGAAGACTTTGAGGCGGTGCCATTCCAGTTCCATGGCCTAGAAAAAGTGCTTTCTAAAGACCCGCAACTCGCAATCAGCAAGGGACTGTCGTGGTTCGCTCAAGACCAAGGGCTGTTCCAGTATCGAGGTGGGCGCCTGCTCAGCAATACGTTTCCAAATTGCACCCCGGAGTTCGCTACCGCGCTCGCCGAGTTGGTAAAGGATGGCGGCGATACGGAAGCAGATTTCGCACTGGCTATTCTCCAGAACTATCGGGGTGAGACCTCCACCTACGTTGTCTTGAAGGAGATTGTGTCGATGTTTCCAGATGACGCCCGCAAAATGGCTGGAGTCCGGGGCAGCGTTGACAACACCGGCGTTGTCTCTGGTGAATTGGGTTTTGTGGAAGCATGGCGTGCCAAGAAGGAATCCTTGACGGAATGGTTGGCAGACGAACGGCCGGCTGTCAAAGCGTTCGCCGAAAAGCATATCGCTGATCTAGAACTTATGATCGCAGCAGAACAGCGCCGCGCTGAAGCCGATAGAGAAATGCGAAAAAGGAGCTATGACGAGGACGACGAGTCAGGCGATGGTGCTGGTAACCAAAGTTAACAGTAGGCTGATCGGTGCCGCCGTGAGGTGATATGTGACATGAGTTTCCTCTGTCTGAATAATTGAAATTCTGTAACGGTTTGGAAGTGACGATTCGAAAAAGTTGAAAGCGGACATCCCGACAGGCTGAACCGATACCCTTTTCATAAAATCGTCAGCGTCCGGTTAGGCCGAAGAACAGACCTTCGCGGCAATCCCTCTGACCGTCTCCATAGTGTTGCGAGAGCGGCAATTCACCGAATGCCCATTCTGCATTTTCACCATCGATCAGTTAGTTATCGAGCCAGCCTGACCCGCACCGGGCAAGATACCCGTTATTTCAGCCCGAGCACATCCTGCATGTCGTACATGCCTGCCGGATTTTCGCTCAGGAAACGCGCCGCGCGCAATGCGCCCAGCGCGAAGGTGGCGCGGCTGCTGGCTTTGTGGGTGATCTCGATGCGCTCGCCGGTGCCCGCGAACAGCACGGTGTGGTCGCCGACGATGTCGCCGCCGCGCACGGTGGCGAAGCCTATCGTGGACGGGTCGCGTTCGCCGGTGACGCCTTCGCGGCCATACACGGCGCACTTGGACAGATCGCGCCCCAGTGTCCGTGCCACGACCTCTGCCATGCCGAGCGCGGTGCCGGACGGCGCATCCACTTTGTGGCAATGATGCGCTTCGATGATTTCGATGTCGTAACCTTGCGCCAGTACCCGCGAGGCGGTCTCCAGCAGCTTGAACACCAGGTTGACGCCCACGCTCATGTTGGGCGCGAATACGATGCCGATATCCTGCGCCGCCGCGCCGAGTTGCGCCTTTTGCTGCGCGCTGAATCCGGTGGTTCCGATCACCATGTTCACGCCGTGCCTGCGGCAGATATCGAGATGATGCAGCGTGCCTTCGGGGCGGGTGAAATCGATCAGCACGTCCGCGCCCTTCAGTGCGGCAGCCGCATCCGCGCTGATCTTCACGCCGCACGGCGCGCCGCACAACTCTCCTGCATCGCGCCCCAGCAGCGCGCTGCCGCCTTGTTCCAGCGCGGCGTGCAGCGCCAGGTCGCCGGCCTGCGCAACGCTTTCCAGCAAAGCGCGTCCCATGCGTCCGCTGCTGCCGGCGATGGCGATTTTAATTTTGCTCATGTTTTATCCTTAAAACCCAGATTATCCATTATCACGCAGGTTGGGTCAGGCGCAAGAAACAACCAGCGTTTTCACGTTTGCCTCCTCTCCCGCAGGCGAGAGGGGAGAGCGAAGCGAGGGGCCGAGGTGAGGGGCATCGCGTAACCCAACAACCCTGGCCTCAGCGCAGATTTATGTTGGGTTACGGCGCGAAGAACCGCGCCTAACCCAACCTACATATTTGCACATGTTTCGTAATTAACAGGTTGTGATACTAGATGCCATCATCGATACGCGCCAGCTTGTCGGCCTCGAAATAAAGCGTCAGAGATTGCTTGTCTACCACTTTGCCGCCGTGTTCCATGCGATAAACATAATCCCATCGATTGCCGTGAAATGCATCGTTGACCAAAGGCGTGCCGAGCACATAGCGCACCTGCTGCCTGGACATGCCGAGCTTCAGTTTTCCGCGCATATCCGCTGTCACGAAATTCCCCTGATTGATATCCATCTTGTAAGAAGCGCATGAGGACAACAGCGAAGCAAGCAAAATCAGGGAGGACAAAACAATTTTGATACGCATCACATTCCTAATCGATATTCAATATAAAATCCACATAGGGTAAATAAAGCGCGGAGCGTGTACCGCCAATCTGAACGGTGGATACGGCACGTTGTGCCTTTATCCACCCTACGAAATTTCGTTTCCACAATCATCCGGCTAATGGATTTGAGTAATGCCGCATGATAACTCATGCAGCCGCACCCAACATCTCGGCTGCGTGCTTGCGCGTGGTGTCGGTGATTTTTACGCCGCCCAGCATGCGCGCGATCTCCTCGACGCGCTGTTCGCCATCCAGCACGGCGATGTGGCTGAGTGTGGCGCCGCCTTCCACCGCCTTGCTCACTTGCCACTGGTGGTCGGCGGTCGCGGCGACCTGGGGCAAATGAGTGACACATATCACCTGGTAATCCTTGCCCAGTTTTTTAAGCAACTGTCCTACAATCTCCGCGACGCGCCCGCCGATGCCGCTGTCCACTTCATCGAAGATCAGTGTCGGCACGCTGGCGATCCGGCTGGCGGCGACCTGGATCGCGAGACTGATGCGCGACAGCTCGCCGCCCGATGCGACCTTGGCCATGCTGCGCAGTGGCACACCGGGATTGGCGGCGACCTGGAACTCTATCGCCTCCAGGCCATAAGCGTTGCCGCTGATACCATCAACCTGGGCAAGCGGCAGCAACGCCACCGCAAAACTGCCACCCGGCATCGCCAGAGTCTGCAGCGCCGCAGTAATTTCGCGCGCCAGTTTGCCGGCGGATTTTTTGCGCGCCGCCGACAATGCTTGCGCCGCTGCAACATAGCTTTGCTGCGCGGATTTTTCCTGCTGTTCCAGTCCGGCCAGATCGGCATCGCCGCCCAGCTCTGCCAGGCGCGCCTTGATGCGCTGCAACGCAGCATCCAGTTGCTCAGGTGCGACGCGATATTTGCGCGCGGCATCCATCACGCTCTGGATGCGCTGCTCCTGTTCGCGCAAGCGCTGCGGATCGGTATCCAGCCGCTGCTGATAATGGCGCAATGCATAGACTGCTTCCTGCAGCTCCGCCTGTGCGCTTTCCAGCATGCGCAGCGTTTCGCCCAGACCGGCATCATGTTGCATCCCATCCCGGATACGCGCAGTCAGCGCGTTGAGCTGCGCCAGGCAGGCGGTGTCCGCCTCGCTCAGGGTTTCCAGCCCGAATCCGGCGGTTTCCAGCAGACTCGCGGCATGCGCCAGGCGCGCATGGTCGGCTTGCAGCACATCCCATTCCGCGGCGTTGAATCCCAGCCCCTGCAACTCGTTGCCCTGAAACTTCAATAACTCGCGCTCGGCAGCCACAGCATCGGCGTTCTCGCTGAGACTGATGCGGCGGCTGCGCAACGTCTGCCAACCGCGATACAACGCCGCGACTTTTTCCGCAGCGTCCACGATGCCCGCATAACCATCCAGCAACAAGCGCTGCGCATCGGGACGCAGCAGCGATTGATGCGCGTGCTGGCCGTGGATATCGAGCAACCGGTCGCCCGCTTCGCGCATCTGTTGCAAAGTCGCGCTGCGTCCGTTGATGAAACCGCGCGAACGCCCGCCGGCGTCCAGCACGCGGCGCAGCAGACACACGCCATCATCGCCTTCCAGTTCCTGCTCGCGCAACCATGCCTGCATATCAGCCAATGCCGTGATGTCAAACTCTGCGGCGACCTCGGCACGCTCGCAGCCGTTGCGCACCATGGATGCATCGCCGCGTTCGCCGAGCGCCAATGACAGCGCGTCGATCAGAATGGATTTGCCCGCGCCGGTCTCGCCGGTCAGCGCGGTAAAACCAGAGGAAAAATTCAGCTCAAGCGAGGAGACGATGACGAAATCGCGGATGGACAGGAATTTCAGCATTTTCTAACCCATACGCTTCATGAAGACACGCACCACCCCTGTAGGAGCGGGCCATGCCCGCGACCAAGCGGTTCGCGGGCATGGCCCGCTCCTACAATAAGCTTCGTTTCGGTGCGGGTAAATTTATGAAACATCAGGGCCATGAATTTCAGCATTTACAGAGTCTGGTTCCAGAGCAATTTCTCGCGCAGCGTGTGATAGTAGCTGTGCCCCACCGGGTGCAGCAGGCAGGCCGTTTCGGGATGACGCGTGACGATGATCTTGTCGTGCAGCTGCAAATCAAAGCTGGTGTGGCTGTCGAAGCGCGCGCGCACATCTCCGGTGCGGTGCACCAGGATTTCCAGCAGCGACGTGCTCTTCACCACGATAGGGCGGTTGCTCAGCGTGTGCGGGCATATCGGAACCAGCTCGAGCACATCGAGAGCGGGATGCAATATCGGGCCGCCGGCAGACATCGCGTAGGCCGTGGAACCGGTTGGGGTCGCAACGATCAGCCCGTCGGCGCGCTGGTTGTAGAGATATTCGCCGTCCACGCGCACCTCGAATTCGATCATGCTGCTGATATTGCTGCGATGCACCACCACTTCGTTGAAGGCAAGGCCGCTGAACACTTCGACATCGTTGCGCAACACGCGCGCAACCAGCAGCAGGCGCTGCTCGGTGATGAACTTGCCTTCCAGCATCGCCGCGATGCTGTCCTGCATGTTGTCCATCGTGAGGTCGGTGAGAAAACCGAGCCGCCCCTGGTTAACCCCGACCATCGGCACATGGCACGGCGACAAGGTGCGCGCGATGTTCAGCATGGTGCCATCGCCGCCGATCACGATGGCCAGGTCCACCGCGCGGCACATTTCAGCCAGGCTCATCGCCGGGTAGGAGTTATCCTTGAGATGCTCGGCGGTCAGGTTGTCCACCACAACGGTCAATCCCCGGGAAGACAAAAATGCGGCCAGGCGCAACAAGGGCTCGGCGATTTCCGGCGCCTTGTGTTTGCCGATCAGCGCGATGTTCTGGAAGGGGAATTTCATGGGTGCGATTAAACCACATCGCCCATGCAAAGACAAAAGAAAGGACTGAGGTGCGAGGACTGAGGACTGAGAAAAGACAGCGCAGAGGGTTACACTCAACCCTTAGTCCTCAGTCCTGGTTTTTAAGTCCTCAGTCCTCGTACCTCAGTCCTGGTTTTTTACAATCCGGAAAGATAGACCGACAATGCTTCGATCTCGGCGTCAGTCAGGGATTTGGCGATCTTGTTCATCACGCCGCCCTGGCTGTCGCTGCGTTCGCTGTTTCTTAAATGGGTGAGCTGAACACTCAGGTACCCCTTGTGCTGGCCGCCGATCACCGGGTAGGTCGGAATGTTGGGCGCCTTGCCCTTGCCGTTCGTCCCGTGGCAACTCGTGCACGATGGGATTCCTCGTTTCGCATCGCCCTTCAGGAACAGGTTCTTCGCTACCGGATTGTCGCCACTGCCATTGCCCTGCATTTTTTTCTGGCTGGCAAAAAAAGCCGCAATATTGGCCAGTTCGGCGTCGTTTATAGTCATCGCCATGGCATTCATGATCTGATGAGTGCGCGCCCCGGACTGATAGCTGCGGAGTTGTGTTGAGATATAAGAAGCATATTGTCCGGCGAGGCTGGGGATCAGTTCATCGAGACTGACGCCAAGCTCGCCATGGCAGCCTTGACACAGCGACGACATGGTTTTGCCGGCAACCGGGTTGCCGCTGCCTATGCGCTGCTTGATTTCATCGGCTGACTCGCCGGCGTAAGCGGTCGCGGCGGCCAGCAGAGCGAGCGCAGCCAGACAAGTCAGGATTTTATTTTGAATGCGTATCATAGTAATGTGTCCCAATGGAAAGAAATGGAATTAAACCACATCGCCCGGCCAATGACAAAAAAGAGGACTGGGGTACGAGGACCAAGGACTGAGAAAAGATAGTGCCAAGGGTTACCCTTAGTCCTCGTAACTCAGTCCTCAGTCCTGCCTCTTCACTCCTCCCTCACCCTGAACCACGCCGCATACAGCGCCGGCAGGAACAGGCATGTGAGCAATGTGGCGACGACCAGCCCGCCCATGATGGAAACCGCCATCGGCCCCCAGAACACCTGGCGGGTCAGCGGGATCATCGCCAGAATGGCCGCGGCGGCGGTCAGCATGATGGGGCGGAAGCGCCGCACGGTGGAGCCGATGATGGCCTGCCACTGGGTCTTGCCATCTTCCTCGTCCTGGCGGATCTGGTCTACCAGTATCACCGCGTTGCGCATGATCATCCCCGCCAGCGCGATGAAACCGAGATTGGCGACGAAGCCGAACGGCACCCGGAATGCCAGCAGCGCCATCGTCACGCCGATCAGACCAAGCGGCGCGGTGAGCAGCACGATGACGGTGCGGCTGATGCTTTGCAGCTGGATCATCAGCAGCGTGATCACGCCGGCCAGCATCAGCGGCATCACTTTCATGATGGCGGTCTGCCCTTTGGCAGATTCCTCGATGCTGCCGCCCATTTCGATGCGGTAACCGTCCGGCAGCCCGGCGCGCACCGCTTCCAGTTGCGCATCGAGTTGCGTGGAGACCGTCGCGGGCTGCGTGGCGTCGGCCATGTCGGCGCGCACGGTCATCGTGGGCAGGCGATCGCGCCGCCAGATCAGTCCCTCTTCCAATACCGGAACCAGCCTGGCAACTTGCGCCAGCGGCACATGCCGCCCTCCCGCCAGCGGAATGTCCAGATCGGCCAGGCTTCCAAGCGAAATCTGTCCTCTGATGGAACTACTAGCCATTCGACTAGGCTGTCCAAAGACGACCGCCAAGTCGCTGGTTATGTCTTCTGTCCTCTGTCCTCTGAACACCACATCGATCAACTGGTCGCCTTCGCGGTATTGAGTGAGCGCCACGCCACTCAGCCAGCCTTGCAGCGCCTGCGAGATCTCCTGGCTGGACGTGCCGAGCTGGCGCGCGCGGGCCTGATTCACTTCGACACGGACGCTTTTGATCTTTTCGTTCCAGTCGAAATTGATGTTATGCAAATGCTCGTTGCCGCGCATCATGGCCGCGACCTGTTCGGAGATTTCACGCAGCCTGGTCAAATCTTCGCCCATCACGCGGAACTGCACCGGATAACCGATCGGCGGGCCGTTCTCCAGCCGCACTACGCGCACCCTTAAATGCGAGTAATCCGGCGCGGCGAATCTCGTTTCAAGACGATGCTTGATGTCCTCGCGTTCCTGCAGCCCTTTGCTGACGATGACGAACTGCGCGAAATTGTCGGCGAATAATTGCTGGTCGAGCGACAGGAAGAAACGCGGTGCGCCATTGCCGATGTAGGAAGAAGAATTGGCGATGCCCGGATCGTCCTTGAGCAACTGCTCGATGCGCTCCACTTCATGCCCGGTGGCCTTGAGCGACGCGCCTTGCGGCAGCCACACATCCACCATCAGTTCAAGCCGGCTGGCGGCGGGGAAAAACTGTTTTTGCACGAACTTGCCGAAGGCCACGATGGACAGCACGAAGATCAGTACGGTCGCGAGTATCACTTTCCAGCGGTTGCGCAAACACCATACCACCGTGTCGCGCAGGCGGCGATAGAACGGCGTGTCATACACATCCGCGCCATGCCGTTGCGCCTTGGCGATAAGCTTTTCCGGGTCGAGCAATTTGTAGCCGAGATAGGGCGTGAACACCACCGCGACGATCCACGACACCACCAGGGCGATCGTGACCACCGCAAAAATAGAGAAGGTGTATTCGCTGGCGGCCGACTTGGAAAAACCCACCGGCGTGAATGCGGCAGCGGTGATCAGCGTGCCGGTGAGCATCGGAAAGGCGGTCGAGGTGTAGGCGAACGTCGCGGCCTTGAAGCGGTCCCAGCCCTGCTCCATTTTCACCACCATCATTTCCACGGCGATGATCGCATCGTCCACCAGCAGGCCGAGTGAAATCACCAGCGCGCCCAGCGAGATGCGCTGCAGGTCGATGCCGAATATTTTCATCAGGAAGAAGGTGATCGCCAGCACCAGCGGGATGGACAATGCCACCACCGTGCCGGTGCGCCAGCCCAGGCTCAGGAACGACACGGCCAGCACGATCAGCACCGCCTCGGTCAGCGAGCGTTCGAACAGGGTGATCGAACCCTTGACCACATCCGGCTGGTTGGCGACGACGTGAACCTCGACTCCTGCCGGAAGCCGTGCGGAAATATTTTTCATCACCTGCTTCAGATTTTCGCCGAGATCGATCACGTTGCCGCCCTTGTCCATGATGACACCGAGACCGATCGCGGGCCGCCCGCCGACACGCATCCGCGGGCCGGGCGGGTCCGCCAGCCCCCGGCTGACTTTGGCGATGTCGCCCAGACGGAAATGCTGCCCCCCGTTCTGCTGGCTTGGGACAAACAGATCGGCGTTGCGCACCAGGGCGACACTGTCGAAGCCGCCGCTCACGCGCAGCCGGATGCGGTCGCTGTCCGTTTCGACGAAACCGGCAGGATTCACCGCATTGTGCTTTTGCAGCGCCTCGGCCACCTGCTGCGGCGTAATGCCCAGACTCGCGAAACGACTGGGCGATATTTCAATGTATATTTTTTCATCCTGCACGCCGATCAGCTCGACGCGTTTCACATCCGGCACGCGCTTCAGATCCAGCGCGATGCGATCCGCATAACGGCGCAGCGCACTCAAATCGAAACCGTCTCCGGTCAGAGCGAAGATGTTGATCTGCACGTCGCCAAACTCATCATTGGGGAACGGTCCCTGCACGCCAGAGGGCAGGGTGTGGCGTATGTCATCCAGTTTTTTTCGCACTTGCCGCCAGGCTTCCGGCACTTCCGGCTTGGGCGTGTAATCCTTGAGTATCACGAACACCAGCGATTCGCCCGGCTTGGAAGCCGAACGCAGCACGTCCACCCACGGCGTTTCCTGCAATTTCTTTTCGATGCGCTCGGTCAGTTCGCGTTCGACCTCCCTAGCCGTCGCCCCCGGCCACAGGGTGCGCACCACCATCACCTTGAATGTGAAGTCCGGGTCTTCCGCGCGTCCGAGATTGAGATATGAGATCACCCCTGCCGCCATCAGCACGACGATGAGATACAGCACCATTTGCTGGTGCGTCAGCGACCATGCGGAAAGGTTGGGTCCTTTCATTGCGCGTTACCGTCTGCGAACTCTCCCTCGATGATGCGTATCTTTTCGCCCGCGCTGAGTTTGTGGACTCCGGCGCTGACGATGCGCTCACCTGCCGCCACACCGCCGGCGATCACCGCCCCGTCATCGCGATAGGCCGTGACCTTTACCGGGCGCAAGCTGACGCTGCGATCCGCAGACACAACCCACACTGCGGTCTGCTCGCCCTGCTGGAATATCGCCGCCAGAGGAACGATCAACTGGTCGCGCTTGCCATGATCTTTGAAGCGCACCTGCGCCGTCATCCCCAACGCCATCCGCGCATCCGTGCCGCTCAATGCGACCCGCGCCGCATAGGTGCGGCTGGCCGGATCCGCTGCCGGAGCCAATTCGCGCAAGCTCCCGCTGAAATGCACCGCATCATTTCCGGCAGACCACAGCGAAACATCGGCTGGAGCGCCAACTTTAAGCCCCGCATAATGTGTTTCAGGTATCGCGATCGCCACTTCGCGTTCGCCGTCTTGCGCCAGACGCAGCACCGGCTGGCCTGCGCCGACCACTTGCCCGGCCTCCGCCAGCGTTGCGGCGATCACCCCCGCGTGATCGGCACGCAAGGCGGTGTAACCGGCCTGGTTGCCGGCCAGCCCGGCCTGGGCAGCGGCCGCCTTGAGCGCGGTCTCCTTTGCATCCAGCGCCGACTGGCTGACGAAATTCTGATTGCGCAACTCGCGGTAGCGTTTCGCCTCGGCCTCGGCCAACCGGTACTGCGCTTCAGCAGCGCTCGCCTGCAAACCGGTATCTCCGGGGTCAAGGCGCATCAGCACTTGCCCTGCCTGAACCCGCGCACCCGCATCCACCAGGCGCTCGATGATTTTCCCGCCGATGCGAAAACCCAGTTGCGTCTCGTGCCGCGCGCGAATTTCTCCGCTGTAAACATAGCCGCTGCCGGATACGGTAGCGCCAACCACCTGAGTCAGCGCTGCCTGCTCGATTTTGGCTGCCGGGGGGGGTTCTTTGCCGCATCCGCTGAGAACGAATGCAAGGGTGAGCAATAAAACACTGGGCTTCATGTTGATCTTGTACTAATTTGAAATGGATGCTCAATGTAGGGTCAGGGTTGCCAACTGTCAACAGGGCACCTCTAACACAAATGACTATCGCTTTGCCGGTCAGCTTGTCCGCAATGGTAGAATCCGGCTCATGCTCAACGAACGCGCGCAAATCCTGCTCAAGACACTGGTGGAACGCTACATCAGCGATGGCCATCCGGTCGGCTCGCGCGCGCTGCAACAATATTCCGGCCTGGAAGTCAGCCCGGCGACCATCCGCAACGTGATGTCCGAACTGGAGGACATCGGCCTGGTGAGCAGCCCGCATACCTCTGCCGGCCGCATCCCGACCGGATTGGCGTATCGCCTGTTCATTGACACCATGCTCGTCACCAGGCCGCTGGACAGACAGCGTGTGCAACAGATGGAAAGCCAGTTGCAGCCGGACAATCCATCACGGTTGATCGCGCAGGCCTCGAACATCCTTTCCGAACTGACCCATTTTGCCGGCGTGGTCGCCACGGCAAGACGCAGCGCGATCACCGTGCGCCAGATCGAATTCCTGCGCCTCGGCGAAAAGCGCGTGCTGCTGATCATCGTGATGCCGGACGGGGAAGTCGAGAATCGTGTGCTGCTGCTGGATCGCGATTACTCGCAATCGCAACTCACCGAGGCGGGAAACTTCCTCAACCAGAATTATATCGGTTGCAGTTTCTCGCAAATACGCGACCGGCTGCGCGGCGAGTTACAGCAACTGCACCAGGACATGAGTGCGTTGATGGCCGCGGCTTTGGCCGCCGGTGATGACGCCGAAGCCAAAAAATCCGGGGATTACGTCATCAGCGGCGAGCACAACCTGCTGCATGTGCAGGATTTTTCCGCCGACATGAACCGGTTGCGCAGCCTGTTCAGCCTGTTCGAGCAAAAGACCGAACTGCTGCAACTGCTCGAAGCCAGCCGCAGGGGACAGGGAATTCATATCTTCGTCGGCAGCGAATCCGGGCTGGCCTCGCTGGACGAGTGCAGCGTGATCACCGCGCCCTATTCCGCAGACGGACAAGTGGTCGGCACGCTCGCCGTGGTCGGACCGAAACGCATGGACTACGAGCGCGTCATTCCCATCGTGGACATTACTGCGCGGTTGCTGGGCAATGCGTTGTCGCAAAGCTAAGCGTCGAAATACCATGCTTCTCTACTCCGCTCGCAACCCCTCACCCCTAGCCCCTCTCCCGCTTGCGAGAGAGGGGAACCAAGCTCCCTCTCCCGCAAGCGGGATAACCAGCGACTTGGCTGCGGTCTTTGGCAGCCTAGTCGAATGGCTAGTTGTTTCACCCAGAGGGTTGGGGTGAGGGTTACTCAACATATCTGAAGGCTCAAAATGACCTACCAGCCAGAACCCGAGTTTGCGCACGGCACACCCGCCAGAACCGGCATCCTGCTGATCAACCTCGGCACACCGGATGCGCCCACCGCCAAAGCGGTGCGTCCTTATCTGAAAGAGTTTCTGGGCGATCCGCGCGTGGTGGAAATTCCCAGACCGGTCTGGTGGCTGATCCTCAACGGCATCATCCTCAACACGCGCCCGAAGAAATCTGCGGCAAAATATGCATCAATATGGCTGCCGGAAGGTTCGCCATTGCGCGTTCATACCGAGAGGCAAACGGTGCTGCTGCAGGGCTTTCTGGGCGAGCGCAGCAGAGCGCAGTTCGTGGTGGACTATGCGATGCGCTACGGCAACCCTGGAATTCCCCGAGTGTTGCGCAAGCTCAAGGAACAGAATTGCCAGCGCATTCTGATTGTGCCGATGTATCCGCAATATGCCGCCAGCAGCACCGCCACCGCATACGACATCGTGTTCGGCGAATTGCAGCAAATGCGCAACGCCCCCGCTCTGCGCACCATCAAGGATTTTCACGACAATGCGGGCTACATCAAATCGCTGGCGAACAGCATCAACGAATACTGGATGAAGCACGGCAGGCCGGAAAAGCTGCTTATGAGCTTTCACGGCCTGCCGCACTACACGCTGGACAAGGGCGACCCCTATCACTGCGAATGCCACAAGACCGCACGGCTATTGGGGCAGGAATTAAAACTTGGCACGGAACAGTATGCGCTCAGTTTTCAATCGCGTTTCGGCAAAGCAAAATGGCTCCAGCCCTATACCACCGCCACGCTCAAGGAAATGGGACGGGAAAAAATCAAACGCCTCGACGTGGTCTGCCCGGGCTTTGTAGCCGACTGTCTGGAAACGCTGGAAGAAATAGCACAGGAAGGCAAAGAGGACTTCCAGCACGCAGGCGGCGGCGAATATCATTACATCCCCTGCCTCAACGAGCGCAACGACTGGATGCACGCTTTGACCGATCTGGTGATGGAGAACCTACACGGCTGGCTCGCTGTGCCTGACGCCGCCGAACTGGAGCAAAGCCGGCTGCGCGCCCTGAAGGCGGGAGCGGAAAAATAACAGCAATAAAACCCGGCCCGCTCTGAAAATCTCTTCTGGGCACCTCTAATAATTCGTCACACCGGCCCTTCGGCGGGCTCAGGATAAACTGACTTACAGTCAGGCCGGTGTCCAGCCTATTGAGTTGGGGTTCGCAGGGATGGGCGGTTTCTTGCCCAACTCGCAAAATACT
>JANLIB010000205.1 GCA_024653675.1 Gallionella sp.
AGCGGGCGGCGCGGCGCAAGTTGCTCTATGTGCATGATGCCGCAGAACTCGTGGACTTGCGTGTCCCGCCCGGCAACCGGCTGGAAGCGCTCAAGGGCGGCCTCGCGGGATTTCACTCAATCCGAATAAACGATCAGTGGCGCATTCTGTTCTGCTGGAAAAGCGGCAACGCCAAAGACGTGCGGATAGCCGACTACCATTAACCCAGATAATCCATTAGAAAAAACTGTGTCATACCGGCGCAGGCCGGTATCCAGATGATTAACAAATTCCCACGTCAGTGGGACAACATCACGGCTTTGTCCGCTTCGCGGAATGTTTTTTATTGCTGGATTCCGGCCTGCGCCGGAATGACGGCCTAATAGATTTTTTGGGATTAAATTACGCAATCAGGAGAAAATGATGAATCAACCAAAAAACCCTTTTCACCCCGGCGAAATCCTCCTGGAAGAATTTCTTGAGCCTGCCAATATTACTCAAGTGACGTTTGCCCGAAAGCTTGGCTGGACTCGGGCAAGATTGAACGAAATCATCAAAGGCAAGCGCGGCATCACCGCCGAAGCCGCTCTGGATTTATCCGCCACATTGGGAACCTCCGCAAAGCTCTGGATGAATCTGCAAGCGACCTATGATCTTGATCAAGCCATGAAGCAGCGCAAGGCTGCTTGATCCAATCCGTAGCTATATGCGATTGGATTGTGAATAAGCGGGGGTTTGCACCCCAGCCTACGTATTATTTCCCCTGATCGTGCGGCACGGTAGCCGTGGCGCTGGCGGTGGTCTTGTTTCCTGAAGCATCGGTGGCGGAATAGGTCACGGTATAGATGCGTCCGGCCAGATTGGTTCCCTCGCGCTCGGCGGCCAGGCTGAATTGCTGGTCGTCGGCAGCGAATTCGGCATCCTGAATATCGCCGTCCGCCAGCGTCTCGCTCGCGGTGATGGATTCTAGTTTTATTTCGGGTTCGGGGTCGTAGTCGTCATTCACAGCGATGGCGGCAGTAACGGACACCAGCTTGTTGTTCGGCGGCCAGAGGGTGGATGGACTCAGGCTTACCGTGAGGGTGGGCGGGGTCGCGTCGAGGCGTTCGATGGGGACGGTAAGCGAGGTTGGTTTCTGGAGCTTGTCGGGGAATAGAATATCTGCATGGCCGGTTATATAGTTGACATCTGCCTTGTCCAGCATGACGCTCATCTCGGTGAATGTTTGGCTGGGAAGAAGCCTGGGCGAATATTTATCTATGACATTCCAAGCGATTGCATGCGATTCGCCATCTTCGGTGACAATCACATAAACGCGCCAGCCTGGTGGAGAGGTGGCGCTGGCTGGAGGGATGCTCGCAGTTAAAAGCCACCCGGATGGCAACTCAAGCAACTCCCACGCATTATTGCTTCTATCGCCGTCATTTTTTGTGTCATGCCCGATCCATACGGCAGCAATATTGTCCTGGCTGTTATTGGTCACCCGGTAGTGGTACACGACCTTGCCGCCACGGTGCTCTGCATATACGCCCACATTCACAGGGGGCTGTGCCAAGGCGGTACCGACAGATACGAATGCCAGACCAGCCCAACCGATTAACCGGAGCATTAGAATCGCCATAAATTTTTCCATGGTCGTATCTTCCTTATCTATAAATGAAATGCACAGGGTCTGTAATTCGCAGAGATGGTGGTCTGTACAGATGGCAACCAGGCCAAAACGCGTCGATAGTAGCGGGTGGAAGGCTGATAGTTACATCCACTGCCTCGCCCAGCGTGTGCAGCGACCCTTCTACGGGCTGTTGCGATTCTTTAAGTTTGTGTGTTTTGAAATGCGCCTGGATTTTCGTTTTCAGAGCCGCACAGGCTGGTTTTTCATTATCTTTCAACTCACGTATCCACTTCTCCCACACGTCAATCAAATGCTGGTTATATGCAGGTGGGCGATAGGCCGAGCCAACGTTGGGCGAGCCAGCGGCTGCATCTCTTTTCAAGCAAGCAAGTGCTTCTTTCATGCGATCAGTGAGACGTGCCTCATCAGAGCGATCCGGGTTATCCTCAAATAGCTGAACTTCCGGGTCTGTAATCGGCGGCAAGTCATCCACCTCACACCCCGGCACTGTGATCGTTCCCGTCACCGGACTGTTAAGGCAATTGGCGCATGTGGCTGTGATGGTATGAATGCCGCCAGCCTCGGGCGCCGAGAACACAAAAGGTAATTTACCGTTCGAGTCGGTTGCCCCCGATAACGGCGCCAACGATCCATCATGCGGCGCGGTATGCTGGCCGACGGCATGATTGTAGCCGTCTTCCTCCGGGACAACCGAAAGTTGCAGATTAACCTGAACCCCGCTCCCGTCCGAGCCATCGCTCTTCTTTACTTCCGCATAGGCTGTTTTTAAATCATTTTTGGGCATCACCTTTACGCCCAGGCCGGACAGGGAAAGAGTGTATTGCACCGGAATGCAGCTTGTCCCGGCGGCATCGAATTGATAGCCAGCATCACAGGCGCAAGGTGTGCCGGGCGAAGGGCGGGAGGCGTGTGCAGGACAGGATGCAACACAACTTGTTCCGGCGACATCGAACTCGTATCCCTCATCGCAGGTGCAAGGCGTACCGGAAGCATGTGTGGGGCAGGTAACAACAGGCACACAACTTGTCGCAGTGGGGTCGGGCTGGTATCCGGAGTTACAGGTACAGGTAGTTGTGCCGGTTGAGTTAGCGGGACAATATATTGATTCACTAACTGTGCAACCATTATCCTGTATAGAACCGTCTCCACGTGTAAATTGGCATCCAAATGGAGTGTTGCCTATGAAAGTGAGCACACCAGTCCAATGATAACCCCCGCTCGCTTGTAGACAACTTTCGCAATTTCCACCTGGTTCTACGGTACCACCATTGGGTCCTGGCCCGGTATTGCCAATATTGGCTACCCACCATGATTGTGGCGCTACATTGAGTGAGCCTGCATTTGCAAGACTACATCCCATAAGAAGCATAAAAACGAACCACAACTGAGGGGTTAGTAACGCAGGCCGAACAAATCTTTTTGCATCAAACGCTGGCGCATCCATCCTAATCCCCCTGATTGTTCGAAACGACAAGTCTGTTTCCCCCGATCACTGGCATCGTAGTCTGGGAGGGGGGGGGGTTAGTCAAGCGGATTGTGAAATAGTTTTACAGTGCACGATGTTGCAGGCGCGGCATTGCATTGTTCTGAGCCAGGCCGGAGGGGCTGGAATCTACGGCGCCAGTATCGGCTCCGCGCCCTTCGGGAACAGCACCCACATCTGGCCGCTTTGCTTCATGCGTCCCGCCTGATTGCCGGCCTGCTCGCCAAAACCCCAGAAAAAATCGCCGCGCACGGCGCCTTTGATCGCGCCGCCGGTGTCCTGCGCCAGCATCAGGCGGTTCAGCGGCTCGGTGGTATTCGGGTAGGTGGTGGAAAGAAATACCGGCGCGCCGAGCGGGATGGTGCGCGTGTCCACAGCCAGGCTGTATTCATTGGTCAGCGGCACGCCCAGTGCGCCGAGCGGAGCGGGAAGTTCGTTGGGCAATTCACGGAAGAACACGTAGCTGGGGTTTTGTTCCAGCAGGGTGGCCAGTTTATCGGGATTTTTTTCCGCCCACAATTTGATGTTCTGCATCGATGACTCTTCGAGTTTGAACGCGCCCATGTCGGCCAGTTTCTTGCCAATAGAGTTGTAAGGGTGGCCGTTCTGTTCCGCGTAACCGACCTTTACCATGCTGCCATCCGGCAATTCGATGCGACCAGAACCCTGAATCTGCAGGAAGAACAGGTCGATCGCGTTGTCTACCCAGAATAATTCCCGGCCCTTCAGCGGGGTTTTCCCGTTGTCGATCTCGCTGCGTTTGTAGTATGGCACGATGCGATTGCCCTGCAGCCGCCCGCGCAGCCGCAGGTCTTTCAGTTGCGGGTAAGCCTCGCTCAAATCGATGGTCAGTAAATCTTCCGGCACGCCATACAGCGGATGGCGAAAGCGGTCGGTCCTGTCGCGGCTGCCAACAAGCTTCGGTTCATAGTAGCCGGTGATCAAGCCCTGCGAAGAGCCATCCGGATTGAACACCTGGTAGGGGGTAAAGCCTTCCTCAAAAAAAGACCGCAAGGAAGCGTTGTCCGGTTGCGCCAGTTCATTTGCGCGCACACAGATGGGCTGCCACCCCGGTTTATTTTTGAGCGCATTGCAGCTTTGCCAGAAAGCCGCCCAGGTCGGCTGCAGATCTATCGTCAGCCAGTCCGGCAGCATCTCCCACTTGCTTACCGCAAAAGGCGAATAGGAAGGAATTGCTGCGGGCGGGGACAACACGACCGGGGCTTTGGGCGAGGTGCAGGCCGCAAGGAAAACCAGCAGCATGGGGACGGCGCGCCGTCCCCATGAAAGATGATTAGTGCAATACACGTGGCACACTCAACACAAATTGAGGAACCTCGACTTCAAATTGCGAACCGTCTTCAGCCTGCATCTGGTAACTTCCGCTCATGGTGCCGACCTGCGTGGTCAGCACCGTGCCGCTGGTATATTCGAAACTCTGGCTGGGCTTGAGCAATGGCTGTTCGCCGACAACGCCCTGTCCGCGCACTTCCTGGACATGGTTATGAGCGTCGGTGATGACCCAATGGCGGCTGATGAGCCTGGCGGGCACGGCGCCGAGATTGGTGATGGTAATGGTGTATGAAAACACGAAACGGTTACCCGCCTCGTCGGATTGCTCCGGCAGGTAGTTCACCTGAGTCTGTATTACGACACCATGTTGATCGATAGCTTCCATGCGTGGCATTTGACCCGATTTTCGCTTATCTCGCAAGGGTTTCGCGGTGTTTTTATGCTAATCTGCGCGCGTATTTATTGTGGATATATTTATGGACACCTCTGGAAATCCGTTTTGTGGGATGAAGCGCAAGGAGCCGCGCAGCGAACGACGAGGCATATCGCATAGATAGACGAGGAGTGAGCGAGCACGCGACGACGCGATTCGCCCAGAAAACGGATTTATAGAGGTGTCAATGAACGGATATTTGAAACGCATACTCAACGCCCGCGTCTATGACGTGGCGATAGAAACCCCGCTGGAGCCAGCGCCCAACCTGTCCGCCCGCATCGGCAATACGCTGTTGCTCAAGCGCGAAGATATGCAGCCGGTGTTTTCGTTCAAGCTGCGCGGGGCATACAACAAGATGGCGCAGCTCACCCCCGGGCAGATCAAGCGCGGCGTGATCACCGCCTCGGCGGGAAATCATGCGCAGGGCGTAGCCCTCAGCGCGAAAAAGCTCGGCTGCAAGGCAACCATCGTAATGCCCGCCACCACGCCGCAGATCAAGATCCAGGCTGTCGCCAGCCGGGGCGCGAAAGTGGTGCTGCACGGCGATTCGTATTCCGACGCCTATCAGCACGCGCTGGAACTGGAAAAGCAGGACAAGCTGACCTTCGTGCATCCCTACGACGACCCCGATGTGATCGCCGGGCAGGGCACCATCGCGATGGAAATTTTGCGCCAGCACACGCAGCCCATCCATGCCATTTTCGTTGCCATCGGCGGCGGCGGGCTGATTTCCGGCGTGGCCGCCTATGTCAAGCAACTGCGCCCAGACATCAGGATCATCGGCGTGCAGCCGGTGGATTCCGATGCGATGTATCGCTCCGTAAAAGCCAAACGGCGCATCACGCTCGAACATGTCGGGCTGTTCGCCGACGGCGTGGCGGTGAAGCATGTCGGGCAGGAGACCTTCCGTCTGTGCCGCAAGCTGGTGGACGAAATCGTGCTGGTGGACACCGACGCCACCTGCGCCGCGATCAAGGACGTGTTCGAAGATACGCGCTCGATACTCGAGCCGGCGGGCGCGCTCGCCATCGCCGGAGCCAAGCTGTATGCCGCGCGCGAAAAGCTCAAAGGCAAAACACTGGTCGCCATCGCCTCCGGCGCGAACATGAATTTCGACCGCCTGCGCTTCGTCGCCGAACGCGCCGAGATCGGCGAAAAGCGCGAGGCCATCCTCGCCGTGACCATCCCGGAAACGCCGGGCAGCTTCCGCAAATTCTGCGCCCTGCTGGGAAACCGCAACATCACCGAATTCAACTACCGCTACGCCGACCCGAAAGCAGCGCAGGTGTTTGTCGGCATCCAGGTGCGCAACCAGTCGGAGACCGCCGAGCTGGTGGACAAGTTGCGGCACAACAAACTCGCCACGCTGAATCTGAGCGACAACGAAATGGCCAAACTGCATCTGCGCCATCTGGTCGGCGGGCATGCGCCGGAAGCCAAGGACGAGATCATGTTCCGCTTCGAATTTCCCGAACGCCCCGGTGCGCTGATGAACTTCCTGAACAGCATGAACCACAGCTGGAACATCAGCCTGTTCCACTACCGCAACCACGGCGCGGATTACGGCCGCGTGCTGGTCGGCATGCAGGTGCCGCACCACGATAAAAAAGCGCTGCGCAAGTTCCTCGACACGCTCGGCTACCGCTACTGGGACGAGAGCGGCAATCCGGCGTATCGGTTGTTCTTGGGCTAGAATGATGCACAGCAATAACATAAGAGCGAAAGGAATGACTATGAAATCCTTGTTTGTTCGAGCCGAGTGGGATGAAGAAGCGTGTGTCTGGGTTGCCACCAGCGACGATGTTCCCGGCCTGGCAACCGAAGCAGAAACCACAGAAGCCTTGATGGATAAACTCAAGGTGATGATCCCCGAACTGATGGAAGCGAATGGTTATAGCGATGGCGAAGAAATTTCGTTCGAGCTGTTCAGCCGGCGCTTTGAAATCGCACGACGGCTTCATGCCTGATGGCAGACCACACTGCCAAACTTAAGGAATTACTGCGCGCCAACCAGTGCCGCTTTGAGCGGCAGGGTAAAGGCGATCATGAGATTTGGTTCAGTCCGATCACAGAAGTGCGTTTCCCCGTAGACAGCAAAATCAAATCGCGCCATACCGCAAATGCCGTGCTGAAACAGGCTGGGTTACCCAAGCAGTTTTAACAAGACATTCATGATGACTTCGAAAAATATACCAACCATAGGCGATCAATCCTTTGAGGATTTGAAACAGACCAACGAGCACGATGCGGAATATTGGAGCGCGCGCGACTTGCAGCCCTTGCTTGGTTATAGCCAGTGGCGGCGTTTCGAGGACGCCGTCAGCCGGGCGATAACTTCTTGTGAGCAAACAGGAAATAATCCAGAGCATCACTTTGCCGGCGCCGGCAAACCGATCATTGGGGGTAAAGGAGCGGTGCAAACGGTTGATGACTACCAGCTTTCCCGCTTCGCCTGTTATTTAATCGCCCAAAACGGCGATCCCCGCAAGCCAGAGATAGCGCAGGCACAAAAATACTTCGCCATTCAAACGCGCAAGCAAGAACTCAGCGAACAGCTTGCCGCCGATCAAGAGCGGCTCGATCTGCGTAAACAAACCTCTGAAGAATTCAAGTCGCTCTCCGGCGCGGCGCGACAAGCGGGTGTACAAGACAAAATGTTCGGCATGTTCCACGATGCAGGCTACAAAGGGCTATACGGCGGAATTGGCGGCGACGCCATCAAGACCAAGAAAAATATTCCGGTCAATGAGCAACTGCTGGATCGCATGAACGCCACCGAACTGGCCGCCAATCAATTCCGCATGACCCAAACCCGCGACAAGCTCGCACGCGAAAGAACCAACAACCAGCAACAAGCTATTCAAACACATGAAGCGGTCGGCAAAGAAGTGCGCGCCGCTATCGCGCGCATTGGCGGAACTCCGCCTGAACAGATTCCACCTGCCGAACACATCAAGGAAGTCGAAAAGCGCATCAAGAATGCTGTCCCTAAAATGGAGTTGGAAGAGAAGGATGCGGGCGGTCTTTTGGGCGGGAAAGTCAATCCATCGACTGATAATTAAACCCGGACATGACCCATCTATATCAAGCGCTGGCAACCAAAGTTGATGAATGGCGGCAGACAAAATATTCTTGTGATGACTACCCGGCCATTCGCGAGATATTGGAATATGCGATTGAGGATGAAGAATCCGGCCAGTTGCGCTATTTGCGACATGCACAATTCCGAGCACTGGAAACCTACTGGTATTTACGGCTTGTCCTGAATACTCCCAAAATCCCTGAGCTTTATGAAACGCTTTTTCCCAAACCCAAAGAGCGGCGTGAAGCGATGGGACTCACTCATCCAGAGATGGTTAGCTATATCGCCGACGAAGGATACGAAGCCTGCCTGGAGCGCGTACTCAACGACAACAAATTTGTTCGAGAATTCGCGCTAGAAAGCCTGCGCGAATCTCTCACCCTCGATTACGCCAGCTATATCCTCGCCTTGGCTATGGGAGCAGGCAAAACCATCTTGATGGGTTCAATTGTCGCAACAGAATTCGCGATGGCACTGGAGTACCCGGATGGCCCGTTCGTGCAGAATGCTCTGGTGTTCGCCCCCGGCAAAACTATTCTCAGCGCATTGCGCGAGTTGGCGGACGTTCCCTACGAACGCCTGCTTCCACCCAGACTTTACAAACCGTTTGCCGCAAGCTTCAAGCTCACTTTTACTCGCGATGGCGATAAACAGATACCCATCACTTGGGGTAGCAGCTTCAACATCATCGTCACCAACACCGAAAAAATCCGCATCCAGAAACCGACCTCGCGCGGCAATGGCAAGCAACTTTTCTTGCTAACTAACACCAAGGTGGAGGAAGCCACCGAACTGGCTAATCTGCGCTTGCAGGCCATTGCCTCCTTGCCGCACCTAGCGGTGTTTTCAGATGAAGCCCACCATACTTATGGTCAGAAGCTGCTGGGCAAATGGGTCAAAGACCCGGAAACCGGCGAGGAAGTATTCAAGGATGACGGTATCAAGAAGGTGCGCCGCACCATCGACTATCTGGCGCAGGAAACCAATCTGATTGTTGTTATTAACGCCACCGGCACGCCTTATTTTGAGCGCCAGCCCTTGCGCGATGTGGTGGTATGGTACGGCCTAGGCGAAGGCATCCGAGATGGGGTGCTGAAAGAACTCGCCAACAACATCAAGGTGTTCGATCTTGGTGATGGCGAAGCCGATACGCTGGTAAGCGCAGTGGTGGATGATTTCGTCAATGACTATTGGGCGGTCTGCCTGCCCAATGGCGCACCGGCAAGACTCGCGCTGTACTTCCCCAACATCGATACCCGCGATGAATTGCGCGGCGCGATTGAAACGGCACTGGCGCTACGCGGCATCGGCACTGACATCATTCTCACCGTAGATAACACTTCCAACGATGCCACCCGGCGCGCATTCGAGGCCGTGGCCCGCAATCCATCCGCGCCGCACCGCATCCTGCTGCTGGTCAACATGGGCACCGAAGGCTGGAACTGTCCCAGCCTGTTTGCCTGCGCACTGGTGCGCAAGCTCGCCAACAGCAACAATTTTGTTTTGCAAGCCGCCACACGCTGCTTGCGGCAGGTTCCGGGGAACAGCCATCCGGCGCGGGTTTATCTGACCGGCAGTAATCGCAAAACGCTGGAAAGCCAGCTTGCCGAAACCTACGGCACCAGCCTCAAGGATTTGGATACCCAGCACGCCGTCAGAGTGGAAAAGGAAGTCATCCTGCACAAACCAAACCTACCGCCGCTGCTTATCAAAAGGCGCGTCCTGCGCTACCGGCGCAAAACCGATGCCGCCGCGCTCGCACCGCTGGTTTTTACCGTGCCGAACCTTGCCGCGCCACAAGGTGCCACTGTTCAGACACTGGGCGTGGTAGAAAGCGAGGCAGGAGTAACAAAGCTCCAGCGCGTGGATACCGGTGACGAACATTTGCTCATCATGCCGTCAGAGCTGGATTGCTATACCGCCGCATCTGAACTGGCCGCCAATTACCACCTTGCAACGTGCGAAGTGCTCGCCGCGTTGCGCGCGGCTTATGGCACTGGCGCAGATATACCAGACTACCATCTGTCCGCTCTCGGACAACAGATCGAAACGCAACGTGCCCAATACGAAGAACACTTCGAGGAAATCGATATCGCCGTGGCACTGGTCAAGGCAAGCGGTTTTGATCGCAGCGAGAAAGACGGCAAGCCTATGTACACCGC
Organism: Gallionella sp.; assembly: GCA_024653675.1. Lineage (GTDB taxonomy): Bacteria > Pseudomonadota > Gammaproteobacteria > Burkholderiales > Gallionellaceae > Gallionella. Next base: position 10,069 of record JANLIB010000205.1, read on the forward strand.
CCGCATCAGCTTTGCTAAGGAGCGCGAAGGTCTCTATAAAGTGGCGGCAGACACGGCGGATGCCAACCATGCGCTGGCAAACAGCTTTCACTACGAAGGTTACAATTTTGACTCCGCCCCGGAAATTGAATTTCTGGAATGGACGCTGGCCTTGCTCAGGAAGGAAGCCCACCAAATCGAAGGTCTGTGGTTCACCGGCGGTCTCACAGACTCAAGCAAGACCGACCTGCTCGCCGAGTATCTGGGCGAGGATGGCCGCTGGCATCACTACACGCCCGACTTTGTATTGCGCCGCGCAGACGGCAAACATCTTGTAGTGGAAATCAAACGCGACACTTTCAGCCCCGACATCGCTGCTGATCTCGCGCGCTACGGTAAAGGCGAAGCAGCGCAAACACAGGAGGGCCGCAAAGCCGTCGCACTCAAGCGCTGGGAAACGCTGAACCCGGACACGCTCGCCTATCACGTTATGTTTGCCGACACGCTATTGAAAGACGAAGGCAAAAAACGCGTGCGCGAATTTATTTTGGGCGCCTGAGCAGAACAACAACGAGACACACACCATGAGCGAAAACACCAAAAACCCCCGTGACGTCACCATTGCCAAAGCCAAGGGCCGCCCCATGCTTACCTGGGTGGGCAAGAAGCCGCTGGCGCGTATCACCGCTTACCCCGCACAAACCATCGAGCGCTTTGAACTCCCCTCGCCCGCAAGCGGGAGAGGGGGCGGGGGAGAGGGTAATTTATGGAGCGACTGGCCCAAGGATATGCCGCAAGGTGGCCTGCTCTACCACGGCGACAACAAGGACGTGCTTGCGCGCCTACTGGCCGATGGTTTTCGAGGAAAGGTCAAGCTGATCTATATAGACCCGCCGTTTGATAGCGGCGCCGAATATGTTCGGCAGGTTCATTTACGCGGTATTAAGGGTACGGTAAAAATAGATGGTGAGGATTACGCGCTAGGAGAGCAGATTCAGTACAACGACATTTGGGCTAACGATAGCTACCTTCAATTTATGTACGAACGCTTGCTGATAGCGAAAGAGCTATTGGCAGAAAATGGAAGTTTTGTGCTGCATTGCGACAGCAGTCGTTCTCACCATTTAAGATGCTTACTTGATGAAGTATTTGGTGCAGATAAGCAATTCAAAAACGAGATTATTTGGTTTTACCGGAGATGGCCAACCAATTCCAAAGCATTTCAGTCAATGCACGATAACTTGCTCTGGTACACGAAGAACAATGACAACACCCATGTTTTTAACAAATTGTATGAGGCAGCATCTGACAGGACACTAAGCGATTACGGCGGGAAAAGACTGACTACACTAACTTCAGATGACGGGACTCAAATTAAGCGTGAAACTGAAGAGGAGTCGCTTGGCGTTCCTATGCGGGATGTGTGGGAGATAAGGCGAGAGCACACTCGTAGTCACGAGCACACTGACTACCCAACGCAAAAGCCACTTGAGTTAGTTGAGCGTATTTTAACTGCCCTTTCCAATCAAGATGATCTTATTCTGGACTGTTTTGTTGGCTCAGGAACTACGGCAGTAGCAGCCCAAAAACTCGGTCGTCGCTGGATCGGCTGTGACATCAACAAGGGCGCTATCCAGACCACGGCCAAACGCTTGCAAGGCGTAATGCAGGAGCAGGCCGCAGCATTGAATGCCCGACAAGGTGAACTGGTCGCTACCGAAAATGCACCGCCCAAGCCCTGCCAACTGTCATTTAGCACCTGGCGCGTCAACGATTACGACTTGCAAATCCAGCACAACGAAGCAGTGGAGTTGGCCTGTCAGCATCTGGGCGTGACGCGCACACGCACCGATCCCTATTTCGACGGAACGCAAGGCGGGCGGCTGGTAAAAATTGTACCGTTCAATCATCCGCTGACGCCGCTGGATATGGAAGCTCTGCGCGCCGAATTAAAGACCCGCCCGAACGAGGAGCGCGACGTGATGCTGGTGAGCCTCGGCATCGAGCAGTCCGCCCGCAAGTGGATGGAGGATTACAACCGCAACCGCCCCATCAACAAGTTGCATTTGGTCGAACTACGCACCGACCGCAAGTACGGCGGCATCATCAAGCACGAACCAATGTCCGCCGATATTGCCATCAGCCGCGAGGCGGACAAACTGCTCGTGGAAATTCGCGACGTGGTATCGCCCACCATCATCCAGCGGCTAAACCTGCAAGAAGGCGTGTTCCGCGCCCAGATTGCCGACTGGCGTGCCGTGGTGGATTGCGTGCTGATCGATACGCAAAACAACGGTGAGGTTTTTAACATTGCTCTGTCCGATGTGCCGGAACGTAAACAGGATTTGGTGAATGGTCGCTATGAATTGCCATCGCCACCATCCGGCTCAACTGTCGCGGTGAAAATTATCGATATGTTGGGCGAAGAATTCCTAATGACCTATCAAGTTGGCTAAGATGGGATGCTGCAAAAATTGACCGCCTGATTGGTGGGCTGTGGGCTGAGCTTTCCGGCGATCGTTGCCGGTTCGTAATGGTGAAAGATAAAAAGTGGGAATGGGTCGGAGCGAAGTTATGAGTGCGATGCAACCTCTCAGGCAAGTCATCCGCAAGAGCACCCCGGCCCTTCGTGAGCATCTAACACCGGACACGTGCAGCAATGCAACTAGAGCGTACCGAACAAGATTGATGTACGCCCCCCGGACGGTGGGATAATGGCATGATGGCTTGCCGCCTTTTTTATTTGTGAATCATTATGCAAACGCTGAATGTCAAGCATGAACTGATACGTTGGGCGCTCGAACGTTCCGGGCGGAGCGTGGAGGGGCTTGCTCGCCAGTTTCCCAAGTTGGGGAAATGGAAAAGCGGGGAGGCGCAGCCTACGCTCAAGCAGCTTGAGGCGTTGGCCAAGAAAACCTGGACACCGCTGGGCTATTTTTTCCTGCCGGAACCGCCGCAGGAAAAATTGCCGATTCCCGATTTCCGCACGGTCAGCGACCGGCCTGTTGGCAGCGCAAGCCCAAACCTGATTGATTCGCTGCATACCATGCAACGCCGCCAGACGTGGATGCGCGATTACCTCGTTGACTGCGGGCACGCTCCATTGTCTTTCATTGCGTCGGCAAATTTGCGGGAAGCCCCCGCTGCTGTCGCACAACGAATCAGGCAGGTGATCGGCACTGTCGACGGCTGGGCCAGCCATCACGGGACATGGTCGGACGCATTGCGGCATTTGCGCGAGGCTATTGAGGAAGCGGGGATACTGGTTGTAATTAACGGCGTGGTCGGCAATGACACTCACCGCAAGCTGGATACAGAAGAATTTCGCGGTTTTGTCCTGATGGATAGTTATGCGCCTTTGATTTTTGTGAATGGCTCGGATGCAAAGTCCGCACAGATGTTTACCCTGGCGCATGAGCTGGCGCATTTATGGGTCGGCGAGAGCGCCTTGTTCAACTTGAGCAATCTGGAGCCATCGGAATTCGCGGTCGAGCAGTTTTGCAACAAGGTGGCGGCGGAATTTCTGGTGCCAGCGCGTGAATTCGAGGCTTATTGGCCGCAGGCAATTCAAGATGCAGAACCCTTTCAGACTATTGCCCGGCACTTCAAGGTCAGTCCGATTGTCGCGGCGCGTCGCGCGCAAGATTTGGGCTTGATTCAGCAAGCCGAGTTTTTAACTTTCTTCCGTTCTTATCAGGAAGACGAACGACGCAAAGCAGCACGAGTTTCTGGCGGGGGTAATTTTTACCAAACACAGAATGTGCGTTTGGGGAAACGTTTTGCGCGCGCAGTTGCGTTGGCAGCCAAGGAGGGGCGATTGCTTTATCGTGATGCATACCGCTTGACCGATTTGCATGGCGCAACCTTTGATAAATACGCCAAAACGTTGGAGGCGAACTGACCATGAGCAAGAAAACCCAATACTTGCTGGATGCCAACGTGCTGATGGAAGCAAAACGACGGTATTACAGGTTTGGGTTGTGTCCGGGCTTTTGGGATTGCATTGCATGGCAGTATAAGCAAGGCACGCTAGGCAGCATAAACCGCATCAAGAAAGAGATTGACCAAGGCAAAGATGATTTGACCCAATGGGCCAAGCGGTCTGCTCCCAAGGGATTTTTCGCGCCCACGACAGAAACGGAAGTCGCCGCTTGGTTTGGTAAGATGGTGGCGTGGGCGCAGGCAGAGAAGCAATATCTTCCAGAAGCAAAAACCGAATTCGCCTCGGGGAACGATGCCTGGCTGATTGCTTATGCAAAGCAGTATGGGCAGACCGTGGTTACCCATGAGACTTACGATGCGCAAATAAAAAATCGAGTAAAAATTCCGAATGTTTGCGACGAATTCGGTGTGCATTGCATTGATACCTTCGATATGCTCGAAGCGCTCAAAACACAATTCACATGGAAAAATTCCTGACCAGGATGGGCAGTTTGCGCGAAATTTCCACTATCCACCCTACAAACACCACCAAGATGGGAATGGGACTGAAAGTATTCCCCTAAGAAGCAGAAGTGCCTCCGAGTAGTCCCAGAAACCCTGCGCCGATCGGGTAGTCCCAATCCATTTGTAAAGTGAACTATACCACTCTGCGGGTGACAGACAATGAAGCAAGTAATCAGAAAAACCATCCTCGCCCTGCGCGAACAACTGTCGTATGACACTCGCGCCGCCTACAGCGCTGCAATCATCGAACGCTTGATACAACTGCCAGAGTATCAGCAAGCCAACCTCGTGTTGGGCTACATGAATTTCGGCGCGGAGTTCGCCAGCGAACTCTGGATACAACAGGCGTTGGCGGATGGAAAAAAACTGGCCCTGCCCCGCGTGAACCACCACACCAGCCAGCTCGACCTGTATTGGGTGGACGATCTGGAAAACCAGCTGGCGCCGGGTTTGTGGGGGATACGCGAGCCGGTAGTCGAACTCTGTGAGCGGTTGGATACTCCAAATGAGGTAGAATTCGCACTTTTACCGGGTGTGGCTTTCAGCAGAAACGGCGCACGACTGGGCTACGGTGGCGGTTTTTACGACAAGCTGCTGGCGCGTATGACAAGTAAGCCCGCGTTGGCCGCCGCAGCATTCGCGCTGCAAATCGTGGAACAAATCCCGCAGGAAGCGACGGACGTGAAAGTCGAGTGGATAATCACCGAGCAAGAGACGGTAGATTGTTCAGCATAAGGAAACCCTTTAGCCGGACGAGCCGAAACCAAATGTAGGTTGGGTTAGCCCGCAGGGCGTAACCCAACACAATACATATGGGACGCGAGTGCGCATGTTGGGTTACGCGATAAAGCCGCTAACCCAACCTACAAAAGCCATACCCAGGTTCATGGACTCAATTCGGGCGAAAAA
>JANLIB010000208.1 GCA_024653675.1 Gallionella sp.
CTCCCTACTCCCTACTCCCTACTCCCTACTCCCTACTCCCTACTCCCTACTCCCTACTCCCTACTCCCTACTCCCTACTCCCTACTCCCTACTTACTACTTTCTACTTACCACTTACTAATTTTTTACAGCATAAATAGCGGGCAGATTGCGCCACGCCCCTTCGATATCCATACCATAGCCGAACACAAAACGATCAGGCAACTCCAGCCCGACGAAATCTGCGTGTATGGGTTTCTTCCGGCCATGCTGCTTGTCGGCCAGCACCGCGCTGTAAAACTTGCTCGCGCCCAATGACAGCACCCGTTCGCGCAATGTCGCGAGTGTCTGGCCTTCATCGAGGATATCATCCAGCACCAGCACCACCCGGCCGCGCACGTTCTCACGCGGCTCAACCTTCCATTGCATTGCCCCGCCTCGTCGCGCATCGCCGTAACGCGATACATGCACATAATCAAAATCCAGCGGAAAATCGAGCAGCGGCAGCAACTGGCCGCTGAACACCACAGCACCGCCCATCACCGACAACACCAGCGGGTGCGTATCCGCCAGCCTGGCGTTGATCTGCTGCGCGACCTTGCGCAGCGCATCCTGCACCTGCTGGGCGGAATACAGCAGTTCGGCATGTTGCAGGATGTCGTTTGCGCGCTGGATGGATACGGTCATATAATTTGGTAGGGGCGCGATTCATCGCGCCCTGATCTATTTTTGCACCAAAAACAGGGCGTGATGAATCGCGCCCCTGCACAGTCTATTTCAAACTCTTCAGATACGCCGCAAACTCGTCGCACACTTCCGGATGCTTGAGTCCCAGCGCCACCATCGCCTTGAGATAACCCAGTTTGGAGCCGCAATCGTAGCGCGTGCCCTTGAAACGATAAGCCAGCATCTTTTCCTCCTTCAGCAATGCGGCGATCCCGTCGGTCAACTGGATCTCTCCGCCGGCGCCCGCCTGCACCTTCTCCAGATAATGGAAAATGCGCGGCGTGAGGATGTAGCGTCCCACCACTGCCAGCGTCGTGGGCGCATCCTCGGGTTTGGGTTTTTCCACGATGCCGTTCACCTGATCGATATCTGCTGTCAATGCCACGCTGCTGACGATACCGTACTGGCGCGTTTGCTCACGCGGCACAGTCTGCACGCCCAGGATCGAGCACTGATGCTGCTTGAACACATCCGCCATCTGCCTGATGATGGGGACGGAACCGTCAATCAGATCGTCCGCCAGGATCACCGCGAACGGCTCGTCCTGCACTACCGGCCGCGCGCACAATACCGCATGTCCCAGCCCAAGCGGCTCGGACTGGCGTATGTAGATGCAATTCACGTGCTTGGGGATCACTTCCTGCACCGCGCGCAACAGATCGGTCTTGCCGCGCGAGGCAAGCTCCGCTTCGATCTCGTAGGCTGTATCAAAATGATCCTCGATCGCGCGCTTGTTGCGCCCGGTGATGAACACCATATCGGTGATACCCGCTGCCACCGCCTCTTCCACCGCGTACTGGATCAGCGGTTTATCCACCACCGGCATCATTTCTTTCGGGCTGGCCTTGGTGGCGGGCAAAAAGCGGCTACCCATGCCCGCAACCGGAAACACGGCTTTTGTAATCTTTTTCATTTAAGCTCCAATAATTCCATAAAATCCTGTTCACCCAGCACAGTGACATTCAGCTCCTGCGCCTTGTCCAGCTTGCTACCAGCCTCCGTGCCCGCCACCACATAATCGGTTTTCTTCGACACACTGCCCGCCACTTTCGCACCGAGCGCTTCGAGCCTGGCTTTCGCCTCGTCGCGGCTCATGCCGAGTGTACCAGTTAGCACAAATGTCTTGCCAGTTAATGGCAGTTCTTCAACGGGCTCGCCTGCACTTTCCTTCGGAGTTACGCCACCTCGTTTTTCATCAAGCAAATCCTCAATCACATCAACGTTATGTTTCTCCCCGAAGAAAGCAACGATGCTTTGCGCCACCACCGGCCCGACATCGGGTATGCGTTGTAATTGCTCTTCATCTGCGTCCTTCAGGTTTTTCAATTGACCGAAATGGCGCGCCAGATCTTTCGCGGTCGCCTCGCCCACATTGCGTATGCCCAGCGCGTAGATAAAACGCGCCAGCATGGGCTGTTTGCTGTGCTCGATGGCTGCCAGAAGATTCAGCGCCGACTTCTCGCCCATGCGCTCCAGATTGGCGAGGGTATTCAAATCCAGCCGGTACAAGTCGGCCGGTGTGCTCACGATGCCGCCGTCCACCAGTTGCTCCACCAGCTTATCGCCCAGCCCTTCGATGTCCATCGCGCGGCGGCTGGCGAAATGCAGCAATGCCTGCTTGCGCTGCGCCGGGCAGAACAGCCCGCCGGTGCAGCGCCAGTCGGCCTCGCCCTCCTCGCGCACGATGGCGCTGCCGCACACCGGGCATTTTCCGTGCAGCAGCCGGAACAGATCGAACGGCTCTCCTCTCTTCCGTTCGCCCTGAGCCCTTCGGTTTGACTCAGGATAAACTTCGCGCAGCGAAGTCGAAGGGTCGAGCACCACGCCCACCACTTCAGGAATCACATCTCCGGCGCGGCGCACGATCACCGTGTCGCCGATGCGCACGTCCTTGCGGCGCGTCTCATCCTCGTTGTGCAGCGTGGCATTGCTGACCGTGGTGCCGCCGACGAACACCGGCTCAAGCTTGGCCACCGGCGTGAGCTTGCCGGTGCGCCCGACCTGGATGTCGATGCCGCGCACCACGGTCATCTGCTCTTCCGCCGGGTATTTGTGCGCGCAGGCCCAGCGCGGCTCGCGCGTGACGAAACCGAGCTGCGCCTGCAAGGCGAGGCTGTTGACCTTGTATACCACGCCGTCTATGTCAAACGGCAGGCTGTCGCGCATGGCCGCGATGCGGCGGTGGAACTCCACCAGTCCCCCGGCGCCCTGCACCACCGCGCGCTCTTTACTAACCGGCACGCCCATCCTGTCCAGCATATCCAGCACGGCGCTGTGGGTCGCAGGCAGTTTCCAGCCTTGCACATCGCCCAGGCCATAGGCGAAGAATGACAACGGACGCCGCGCGGCCAGAGCCGGATCGAGCTGGCGGATGCTGCCCGCCGCGCCGTTGCGCGGATTGACCAGCGTGGGCAGTCCCAGCGCGCGCTGCTTTTCGTTGTAGCGCTCGAAGTCGCGGCGCGACATATAGACCTCGCCGCGCACTTCCAGCACCGGCGCGTCACAGCCGTGCAGATGCAAGGGGATGCAATGTATGGTGCGGACATTCTGCGTGACGTCCTCGCCGGTCTCCCCGTCGCCGCGCGTGGCAGCCTGTACCAGCACGCCGCGCTCGTAGCGCAGGTTGACCGCCAGGCCGTCGAACTTCAGTTCGCATGCATACTCGATAATCGCATCGGGTTCGCCCAGTTCGCGCCGCACCCGCGCATCAAAGGAGATCGCGCCTCCGTCGCTGATGTCGGTCTCGGTGCGGATCGAGAGCATCGGCACGGCATGACGCACCGGCGTAAAGGCGTCGAGCAACTTTCCGCCTACGCGTTGCGTGGGCGAATCGGCAGTTGGCACTTCGGGATGTTGCGCTTCGAGGGCTTGCAGTTCGCGGAACAGCTTGTCGTATTCCGCATCGGGGATCAGCGGCTTGTCCAGCACGTAATACTGGTGGTTATGCTTCTCTATTTCCTCGCGCAGCCGCGCGATGCGCTTCGCAACGTCCATCAGGAGAACAAGCGGCGTGCCTGCGCGCTGCCTGGCATGATTCCATGGCCGCACATTTTATCTTCCACATCGGCGATCTGCGCGCGAATGCCTGCAAGATTGATATCGCTGAACATTACACCATGATCGTCCACCACATTGGCCTGCATCTCCCTGGCCAATTCATGTGCGACACGCATCATCTGGTCGAAATGCAGCGCGGGATTTTCTACGCGCGGCACGTCGAGCAACAACGTGATGCCCGGCGTGCTGAAGGATTCCAGAATGTGATGCTGAAAAGGCCGGTTATCCCGGTTGATCAGGGTGAACAGGCTGCGCCCCTGCGCATCGAGCAAATGAAAAGCGCCATCCGGCTCCAGAGTCATGCCTTGCGCATCGGCGGCTTGCGCGACATTTCCGCCGGTCAACAAACGATCCCCATCCGGAACAAGATTGACGCCGACCATCTGATCCACATCCGAGCAGAATGCGTCCAGCTCTACGGCGCGATGGTAAGTCTCGCGGATATCCGGAACCGTAGTGTCCGCCTTGATGTGTTTGGCGATGCCCAGCGCCAGATCGCGGAAATCCGCCAGTTTTGCCTCGCTGATCGCGCCGCCCCTGTCCACCAGTTGCAGCGCGATACGAAAACGGCCATACAAGGCATGGCTCTCGGCGATTACGCGTTCCCACTCGCCTGCGGTCAACACCATGCCGCACACTTGCACCGGCTTGCGAAAATCGAACTTGCGCTGCCACAGGCCATCCAGCACGGCGGCTGAGCTGGGTTCCGCCGGATGCAATTCGATGATGAAATCGGTGCGAGCATCCAGCAACACGCATGGCTCATCCGGCAAGGCTGTTGCTGAAAGACCGGGGAAATCCCCGGCAGATCCATCAACCATCGAAGTTATGTCCGGCTGCTGAATACGGCCTGCGCTGGCGGCATCACTCCCCTGATAAAGCGCGTCTGCGTGGCCAGACTTGAACGATGAGCCGTATTTTCGTCTATATCTCGTTTGCTGCCACCAGCCATAGGCATACACCGCGACGATCACGCCGAAACCGATAGCCAGCAAGGCTGTTTGTAATTCACTCATGTCCTGAATACCAGAATGTGAATACCCAAAGAACGCACATGGCGCGCAAAAAGGTAGCTGCGCGGATTATCTCAAGCAAGGTGGCAAATAGCAAAGGAACCTCTGATTACACAGGAGTCAGTTGGAATTTGAAGTGGTTTTTGTAGGTTGGGTTAGCCCGCAGGGCGTAACCCAACACAATATATATGGGACGCGAGTGCGCATGTTGGGTTACGCGATAAAGCCGCTAACCCAACCTACAAAAGCCATACCCAGGTTCATGGACTCAATTCGGGCGAAAAA
>JANLIB010000111.1 GCA_024653675.1 Gallionella sp.
GAAATTTTAGCGCGCCGCATATGTTTGATATGTAAGCGTTAAAATTTCTTGAGCAACGCCGTATCGCGACGGAGTTTGGATTAATAGAGGTGCCCAGGAGTTGTTCCGGCAGCAAGGGATGGCCGGGATGGTGCAGCGAATAGTCCCAATAAAAAGTGGTGTCTGGGTCATCAAGTTTTTCCATGGGAAAACACCTGCCACCATAACTTAATGGAGTAGTCATGCCTAAAATGAAAACCAAGAGCGGCGCGGCCAAGCGTTTCAGTGTCCGTGCCGGCGGCAGTATCAAGCGCTCGCAAGCGTTCAAGCGCCATATCCTGACCAAGAAAACCACCAAGAACAAGCGTCAGTTGCGCGGCACGATTGAGGTCCACTCAACCAATACAGCATCGGTTCGCGCCATGATGCCTTACGCATAAGGAGCAGACCATGCCAAGAGTTAAACGTGGAGTAATAGCGCGCGCCAGTCACAAGAAGATTCTCGACCTGGCCAAGGGTTACCGAGGCCGCCGCAAGAACGTCTACCGCATCGCCAAGCAGGCGGTGATGAAAGCGGGGCAATATGCCTATCGCGATCGCCGCCAGAAGAAGCGTCAGTTCCGCACCTTGTGGATTGCGCGTATCAATGCTGCGGCGCGGGAGCAGGGCATGAGCTACAGCGTATTCATGAACGGCCTGAAGAAAGCGTCGATCCAGGTCGACCGCAAGGTATTGTCGGATATTGCGGTGTTCGACAAACCGGCGTTTGCGCAATTTGTGGCGCAGGCCAAAGCCAGCCTTGGCGTGTAAGATGAATCGTTGAAATAAAAAGGAGGCGAATCTCGCCTCCTTTTTTGTTTCTGGTGTCCCCTTGGGGTAGTTGTGTTAATAACAACGGTGGTTTTGTAGGGTGCGTTCCACGCACCATCGTTGCACCCAAAGGTGGTGCGTGGAACGCACCCTACAATATTTCGCTTTTTATTGCGAAATGGAATTATAGATGGAACAACTCCAGCAAATTCTCGATCAGGCTCTCAAGCAGTTCGCAGAGATCGGCGACGAAGCCGAATTAGAGCAGGTCAAGGCGCGTTACCTCGGAAAAGAGGGCAGTCTGACCGCTTTGCTCAAAGGCCTGGGCAAGCTGTCTGCGGAACAGCGCCCCGCCGCAGGCGCGCGCATCAATCAAGTCAAACAAGCCATGGAAGCCGCCTTGCAACAACGGCGCGATACTCTCCAGAACAACAAGCTGGCCCACAAGCTGGCGGCAGAATCACTGGATGTGACTCTGCCCGGACGCGGCATGGGAACAGGGGGGGTGCATCCGGTCACGCGCACGCTGGAACGTATCGAGCAGTTGTTTCATTCGCTGGGTTTTGCCACCGCTTCCGGCCCGGAGATCGAGAGCGATTTCTATAATTTCACCGCGCTGAATATTCCGGAAAATCATCCGGCGCGCGCGATGCACGATACCTTTTACATTGATCCCCGGCATGTGTTGCGCACCCACACCTCGCCGGTGCAGGTGCGTTATATGGAAGCGCATCAACCGCCGTTGAAGATCATCTCGTCGGGGCGCGTATATCGTTTTGATTCCGACGCCACCCATTCGCCGATGTTCCATCAGGTGGAAGGTCTGTGGGTCGACGAAGAGATCAGTTTCGCCAATCTCAAGGGTGTGGTGCAGGATTTCTTACAGCGCTTTTTCGAGCGTGATGATCTGCAAGTGCGCTTTCGCCCATCGTTCTTTCCGTTCACCGAACCATCGGCTGAAATGGACATGAGCTGGAATGGCGGCTGGCTGGAGATCGGCGGTTGCGGCATGGTGCATCCCAATGTGATGAGGCACGTCAATATCGACAGCGAAAAATATCTCGGTTTCGCCTTTGGGCTGGGGGTGGAACGCCTCGCGATGTTGCGCTACGGCGTGAACGATCTGCGCCTGTTCTACGAGAGCGACTTGCGCTTCCTGAAGCAATTTAACTGATGTTGCGTATGCACATAATAAAAAAAATTATTGTCCACGAAAAACACGAAAGCCACGAAAAGATGGATTGGGTTTCTTTCGTGATTTTCGTGTTTTTCGTGGACAGCGCATCACATCAGAATTTTACTTAAGAACATAGCCGTGAAATTTTCCGAGAATTGGTTACGAACCTGGGTTAATCCACCGCTTTCCAGCGATGAGTTGGCGCACGCGCTGACCATGGCCGGGCTGGAAGTTGAGTCTCTGGAACCTGTCGCGCCCGCATTCAGCAACGTGGTTGTCGCCGAAGTGCTGGAGGTGACCAAACATCCCGATGCGGATCGCCTGAATGTCTGCCGGGTGAATGCCGGTGAAGCAAACCCCCTGACCATCGTGTGCGGCGCGGCCAATGTTGCCGCGGGCGTGAAAGTGCCGTGCGCGCGAATCGGCGCGGTATTGCCGGGCGACTTTGCCATCAGGCAAGCCAGGGTTCGTGGCGTTGAATCATCAGGCATGTTGTGCTCGGAAAAGGAACTGGGACTGGCTGGGGAAAGCCAGGGATTATTTCTGTTGCCCGGCGATGCGCCGGTGGGAATGCCGCTGCGCGAATATCTGGACCTGGATGATAAACTGTTCACGTTGAAGCTGACGCCGAACCGCAGCGATTGTTCAGGCATCGCCGGTGTGGCGCGTGAAGTCGCCGCGTTGACCGGCAGCCCCCTCAAGCCGCTGGAAATACCGTTTCAGCCTGCCGCATCGACCGGGCAGTTGCCGGTCAGGGTGGCCGATACGACAGGCTGTCCGTTGTATTGCGGCCGGCTGGTAAGCGGCGTGAATGCGGCAGCGCCCACTCCAGTCTGGATGTTGCGCCGTCTGGAGCGCAGCGGCTTGCGCAGCATCAGCGCGGTGGTGGACATTACAAATTACGTGATGCTGGAAATGGGGCAGCCGATGCACGCCTTTGATGTGGCGAAACTGTCCGGTGGAATCACGGTGCGCAGGGCACGCAAAGACGAATCGCTGGCCTTGCTGAATGAGCAGAAGGTTGCGCTGGATGGGGATATCCTGGTCATCGCAGATGATGCGCGCGCGCTGGCGCTGGCCGGTATCATGGGCGGGCAGGGCAGTGGCGTGGAAACGGGCACGCAGGACGTGTTCCTGGAAAGCGCCTTTTTCCATCCCGATGCGATCGCCGGCAAGGCGCGACGTTTCGGACTGTCAACCGATTCTTCGTTCCGCTTCGAGCGTGGTGTGGATTTCGCGGCGACGCGCCTGGCGCTGGAGCGCGCCACGCATTTGCTGCTGGAAATCTGCGGCGGCAGCGGGGGAGCCATAAGCGAAGTGCGCGGGCAGTTGCCCAGGCGCGAAGCGATCTTGCTGCGGCGCTCGCGTGTGGCGAGAGTGCTCGGTATCGAATTGGATAACTCCCGGATCGCAACCTTGTTCAAACGTTTGCAATTTGATTTCGTGGCAAATGGCGATGATTACCGCGTGACATCGCCGAGCTACCGCTTTGACCTGAGCATCGAGGCTGATGTGATCGAGGAACTGGCACGCCTGCATGGTTATGACAACATCCCCGCGCTGGCACCGCATGCTGCGCTGACCATGCTGCCGTACAGCGAGTTGCGGCGTCCCTTGACGCGCATCCAGCATACGCTGGTGGCGCGTGACTACCAGGAAATCGTCAGCTATGCCTTCGTCGAAGAGCAAATCGAGCGTGAACTGTGCGGCAATGATGATCCGGTTGCTTTGCAAAATCCCATCGCCAGCAATCTGGCGGTGATGCGCAGCAGTCTGATCGGCGGCTTGGTTGGCGCGTTGCGCTTCAACCTGAATCGCAAGCAGGCAAGAGTGCGTCTGTTCGAAGTCGGTGCATGCTTTGCCAGAATCAACGGCGAGTATCTGCAAAGTCAGCGCCTGTCGGGCATCGCTTACGGTGAAGCTCAATCGGAGCAATGGGGGGCTGCCGCACAGCCGGTCGATTTCTACGACGTCAAGGCAGATGTTGACGCTCTGTTTGCGCCACGCCAGTTGAGTTTCGTATCCGCGACCCATCCGGCTTTGCATCCGGGGCGTTCGGCACAGATACATCTCGGTGAGCAGGTGGTCGGCTGGATCGGCGAGCTGCACCCGCAATGGCAGCAACGCTACGATATGCCGAAGGCCGCAGTGTGGTTCGAGGTGGATATGGATATGCTGTCCCAGGCGACCGTGCCGCGCATGGGCGAGATTTCCAAGTTCTTGCCGGTGCGCCGCGACCTGGCGGTGGTGGTGGACGAGGCGGTTTCCGTGCAGACCCTGCTGGATGCCATGCAGCAGGCCTCCGCGCCTTGTGTGGTAGAGGTTGGCCTGTTCGACCTGTATCGCGGCAAGGGGATGGAGCAGGGCAAAAAAAGCCTTGCATTCCGTGTGTTATTGCAAGATACTCAAAAAACACTCACGGATTCAGAAATCGGAACCAGCATCGCTATGCTGGTGGATGTGATGCAAAAGCACAGCGCTCGGTTACGCATGTAATGGTGTTTGGTTTTGCGATGACTCCGCTACACAACCAACTGGCTAATTATCTTGTTGTTATCAGCTGATGTCTGGGAAAAGCAACACGTTGCTTTAAACAATCAGGGGGATTTGATGGATGCGCTCGCTTTTGATGCAACAAGGTTTGTTCGGTCGGCCTTACAATCCACCGTTTTCTATTTGTCGATCATCGCGATCTTATCGATGACAATGGTAAAACCCGCTGGCGCTTCTGGATTTGTTCTTCCTTCCCCACCCCCAGCAAATCAAGCCATCACTTGTTTTACTATCCTCTTGTCGGAAATTAGTGTTCCTGATGATTCCGCTAAGTGGATAACCGTATTCAACGTTAGCAGCACGTTTTATGACTGTTCCCTGGGTCTGCCAGCTAAAGCATTGGAAAAAGTACCCGTAGGCTGGACAGTTACAAATTACCCTCGAGACGGCAATTCAACCTACACTCACGTTACTCAGTACAGCAATCCAACCTATTACAATCTACGCATATATTACGATTATCATTTCCGCGGTGTTGAAGATGCCACGGGACGCATTGTTGAAGATGTCACCGGACGCATTGGAGCCTATTTCATGGGTACGTCTCGTCTTGCCGCAACTCCCAAGATATGCCCAGCTAATTCTGTCGGTACGCCTGCAACTAACCCAACTACTTGCGCTTGTAACGACCCCTCTGTGTCCGACCCCATTAACTATGTGCCAGACGCCACTGGAAAAAGCTGTGTGCCTGCTGTCACCTGTCCGATTGATCCGCTCCCGAAACCGCCACCTCCATTTCCTGATGCGTGCTCGAATTCTCTGGAAAAGGGCAGGGGAACTGATGTCGACAATGCTTGCGCGGAAGGCTTGACGCCCGACATGGAGCGAGGAGCTAGCTGTGTGGCTGACAAAATCAAAGCGCTTGCGATCCCTTATACGAAACCGAGCGGCACCATCCGAACCACGGCATACCAGAATCACCTGCTGGCGGTGTGGAACAAGTCGGAAGAAATAAAAACTAAATACAAAAATCTATCGGATGCGCAGAAACAGGAGTGTGCCGCCAGGATTACGGATGTTACGAACGAAATGAAGCATCACGGCATTACATCAGAACCTTCAAAAAAGGAAGGTGATGCCCCTCACGTACTGGGCCGGGCGATAGATATACCTGAGGCTGTCGCCGAGGCATTGATAGCGAAAGTTCCCACGACCACTACTGTGCCGATGTTACCGGGATGCTTGTCTTGCTCTAT
Organism: Gallionella sp.; assembly: GCA_024653675.1. GTDB lineage: Bacteria > Pseudomonadota > Gammaproteobacteria > Burkholderiales > Gallionellaceae > Gallionella. The sequence continues at coordinate 5,716 of JANLIB010000111.1, forward strand.
GACGATTCCCTATGGCGTCGAGGATTACATAAACAGCGCAACGGTCGACCCGCCCGCTTGCAACCTGCGCTGGGGCGGACTATTTAAAAAATATGACCCTGTACATTTTCAGTTACCTTAAGAACTCAGGAGACACGCTATGACCCATCATTTCTTACGCATCGTTGCCATCCTCTCGCTGCTGGCCAGCACAGCGGGAACGGTTCAAGCCCTGCCCCCGGCACAAGCCACCGGCATACGCATACTGGTTTACGGCATCCACCATGGCGGCAACATTGTCTACCACTACAAGGTAATCAATAACGGTGACACACCGTTCAACAATTTCACGATCGGCAGCGAGTTTGATAGTGAAGAAGACTATGCATTCCCCCAGCTCCTCAGGCGACCATTGGGCTGGAAATATGGCCGCGAGAGTGAGACCGGTACAGAAATCATCCTCGACCCGGCCAGCACCAGCCAGCCACCCTACTGGACTTCACGGATGTATGGACAGCAGGATATTTATTTTCGTTACTTGGAGTGGAATAGCCACCTTGGTGACGAGTCAAGTGATATTCACCCCGGGCAGACCGTGGCGGGATTCAGCGTGACGATCCCTTTGGTTGACAATAAGCTGCTTCTGCCGGCTGTCAAAGGTCAACCTGTATTTACCGGTCCGGATGAAAAGTATGTGAAGGGTAGCTTCATGGTGGCTTACAGCCCCGGGGGTAAATACCAAAAAGTTTGGGGTACGCTCGAACGCATCGACACCACCCCGCCCAGCCTCACGGTAAGCCTGAGCCCCAACACACTCTGGCCGCCGAACGATAAGCTGGTACCCGTCACCGCCACCATCACGGTGAATGACGACTACGACCCCATGCCAGAAATTAAAATCGAAACCATCACATCGAATGAAGGGCTGGTGTATTCGGACTATGCGGGCGCAACTCCTGGCGATGACAGGCAGTTCCAGCTCTTGGCAAAACGCGCAGGAACCAATATGGCCGGACGCATTTATACTGTCACCTATTCCGCCACCGATGGATCGGGCAATAAAGCCACCGCCAGCGCCACCGTGACCGTGCCGCACGATCAGGGGAAGTAGTTCACTCAACCAACAATCTTTAAAAGGGAGAAAAGTATGACAACAACATTAACCAAGGCCGAACTGGCCGACCTGCTGTTTGCAAAAGTAGGCCTCAATAAACGCGAAGCCAAGGATATGGTGGAAACTTTTTTTGAGCAGATTCGTGCGCAGTTGGAACAGGGCGAGAGCGTCAAGCTTTCCGGTTTCGGAAATTTCCAGTTGCGCGACAAACCGCAGCGTCCCGGGCGGAATCCCAAGACCGGCGAAGAAATCCCGATCACCGCACGGCGCGTGGTGACGTTCCATCCCAGCCAGAAACTGAAGACCATGGTGGAAAAGTCCTATCATGGAAAACCACAAACCTAATTCCGAACTTCCGCCGATCCCCGCCAAACGCTATTTCACCATCGGCGAAGTCAGCGAGTTGTGCGGCGTCAAGGCGCATGTTCTGCGCTACTGGGAGCAGGAATTCACCCAGCTCAAACCGGTCAAGCGCAGCGGCAATCGCCGCTATTATCAGCACCACGAGGTGCTCCTGATCCGGCGCATCCGCGATCTGCTGTATGAGCAGGGTTTTACCATCAGCGGCGCGCGCAATCGTTTGGGTAATTCCGGTGAGACTGAGATGCAAACCGCCTCGCCTGCGGCAATGACGAATTTCGCCTCGCTGCGTCACGAGATCAAAGAGATCATCAATCTGCTAAGCGTGTAGTTTCCGATTCCCGGTCAAAAATGCAACCTTGCAGGGGCGTGATTTACCTCGAAGAGGTTCTTGTGCCGTGTGGGCATCACGCCCTTGTTCTTATACGTGAACAGATTAGGGCGCGATAAATCGCGCCCCTACGGTATAATTCGCGTCCATGAAAATCCTGCGCGGACTAAATTCCCCTGATACCCAGCCTGTCGCACTCACCATCGGAAATTTCGACGGTGTGCATCTTGGCCACCAGGCGTTGCTGAGCGAACTGCGCGCAGCAGGGCAGGCGCGCGGCTTGCAAACGGCAGTGGTGATCTTCGAGCCGCATCCGCGCGAGTTTTTCACGCCGCAGCAGGCGCCGGCCAGGCTCACCAGCCTGCGCGAAAAACTTGAAATTTTTGCCGTGCTGGGGATAGACCGTGTGCATGTGTGCCGCTTCAATGAACGTTTTACGCAGATGAGCGCGGGTAATTTCATCAATGCGCTGCATGAAAGGCTGTCGGCCAGATTTGTATTGATCGGTGACGATTTCCGTTTCGGCAGCGGGCGGGGCGGCGATTTTGCTCTGATGGAAAAGATCGGGGCGCAACTGGGCTTTGCGGTGCAGTCGGTGCACAGTGTGACCCATGACGGCGTGCGGATTTCCAGCACGGCGATTCGCGCGGCGCTGGCTGCGGGGAATCTGCGCACCGCGCAGCGTTATCTGGGACGGCACTACAGCATCAGCGGACGTGTGGTGCACGGCGACGGGATGGGACGCAAGCTGGGTTTCCCCACCGCTAACATCCAGTTGAAGCACAACTGCCCGCCGCTGACCGGCATCTTCGTGGTGCAGGCGCATGCCGAAGGCATGGGTGTGCTGCAAGGCGTGTCCAGCCTGGGTGTGCGCCCGACGCTGAGGAAGGATGCCAAACCGGTTCTGGAGGTGCATCTGTTCGAGTTTGCGCAACAGATATATAACAAACATTTGCGCGTGGAGTTTTTGCACAAGCTGCGTGATGAAGAAAAATACCCCGATGTGGATACGCTGACGCGGCACATCGCGCTGGATGTGGAAAATGCAAGGAAATGGTTCGAGCAACATGAGTGATTACCCTGGAAAAAGCAGTTGTCCACGAAAAGCACGAAATACACGAAAAAATTCAAAGGACTTCATGCTGCGAAGTGATTCCCGATGGGTGAGTTGCCGAACCTCTGCAACATCTTGTTTTATTTTGTGTCTTTCGTGTTTTTCGTGGACGAATTGCCGTTATGATTACCCGATATGACTGATTACAAAGCCACTTTAAATCTGCCCGACACACCCTTCCCGATGCGCGGCGATATGGCCCGCCGCGAGCCGCAGATGCTGGCGCGCTGGCAGGCGCAGCAACGTTACCAGAAAATCCGCGCGGCCATGCAGGGCAAGCCGAAATTCATCCTGCACGACGGCCCGCCGTATGCGAACGGCGACATCCATATCGGCCATGCGGTGAACAAGATACTCAAGGACATCATCGTCAAGAGCAAGACGCTGGCCGGTTACGACGCGCCTTATGTGCCGGGCTGGGATTGTCACGGGCTGCCGATCGAGTTGCAGGTGGAGAAGAAACACGGCAAATCCATTCCTCCGGCGCAGTTCCGCGCGTTGTGCCGGGCCTACGCAAAGGAGCAGATCGAACGGCAGAAGAAGGATTTCATCCGCCTCGGCGTGCTGGGCGACTGGGATCACCCTTACATGACGATGGACTTCAAAACCGAGGCCGATATTATTCGCGCGCTGGGACAGATCCATGAGCGCGGCTATCTGTACCAGGGGCGCAAGCCGGTGAACTGGTGCCTGGACTGCCAGTCGGCGCTGGCCGAAGCGGAAGTGGAGTACGAGGACAAGAGTTCGCCTGCGATAGATGTGGGCTTCGAGGTGTTGGACAAGCATGCGCTGGGCAAGATCTTTGGCGTGTCGCTGCCGGGCGATGCCAGAGTGTATGCGGTGATCTGGACCACTACGCCGTGGACATTGCCCGCGAACCAGGCGGTTTGCGTGCACCCTGATTTGCAATATGACCTGATCAAAACTCCGATGGGTTATTTGATACTTGCATTTGATCTCGCAGCTTCATGCCTGGCCAGATATGAGTTGGCCGGAAGCAATGACAGGGGCGACGGAATCGCGGCGACCTGCATGGGAGCGGCGCTGGAAGGGTTGCCGCTGCAACATCCGTTCTATGACCGCAGCGTGCCGATCATCTGTGGCGGCCATGTCACGCTGGAAGCAGGCACCGGCCTGGTGCACACCGCGCCGGCGCATGGGCTTGACGATTATTTTGCCGGCCAGAAATACAATCTGCCTACCGACAATCCGGTCGGTGATGACGGCAAGTTCGCCGCCAACCTGCCGCTGGTCGGCGGACTGTTTGTCTGGAAAGCTAACGATGTCGTGGTAGCTGCGCTGCAAACCAGCGGGCATCTGTTGCATCTGGAAAAAGTGCAGCACAGCTATCCGCATTGCTGGCGGCACAAGACGCCGATCATTTTCCGTTCCACGCCTCAGTGGTTCATCGGGATGGATTTCAGAGGACAGGGGACAGAGGACAGAGGACAGAATCCGTCCGTGGTTATTGATGATCTGGTTCAGGAAAAGCGCGAGCATGGCGCGGCACGGGCGCGGCATGATGGAACAGGTTTGCGCGATTTGGCGAACAAGGCAGTGGAGCAAACCGAATTCTTTCCTAGTTGGGGGCGCGCCCGCCTCGAAGCGATGATCAGGAACCGTCCAGACTGGTGCGTGTCGCGCCAGCGCAGCTGGGGTGTGCCGATGCCATTGTTCGTGCACAAGCAGACCGGCGAATTGCACCCGCGTACTAACAGTCTGCTGGAGCAGGTCGCGCAGCGCGTAGAGCGCGATGGCATCGAGGCATGGTTCAGCCTGAACTCGGTGGACTTGTTGGGCGCAGAGGCGGAGCACTACAGGAAACTCAGCGACACACTGGATGTGTGGTTCGATTCGGGCACGACGCATGCGTCCGTGTTGCGCCGCCGCGCGGAGCTGCGCTCTGCCTCGAATGATTATCTGGCAGACCTGTATCTTGAAGGTTCAGACCAGCATAGGGGCTGGTTCCAGTCCAGCCTGCTCACCGGTTGCGCGATCAACGGCCGCGCGCCGTTCAATGCATTGTTGACGCACGGCTTCGTTGTCGATGGCAGCGGCCACAAGATGTCGAAGTCCAAGGGTAACGTGATTGCGCCGCAGAAGATTTTCGACACGCTCGGCGCCGATATTCTGCGCCTATGGACCGCATCCACCGATTATTCGGGCGAGCTGACCATCTCGGATGAGATTCTGAAACGCGTGGTGGAAAGTTACCGGCGCATCCGTAATACCTTGCGCTTCCTGCTGGCCAACATCGCCGATTTCGATGCGCAACGCGATGCCATGCCGGTCGGGAAATGGCTGGAAATAGACCGTTATGCGCTGGCGCTGGCGCAAAGGCTGCAAGACGAAGTGCGCGCTGATTACGAGCGTTACGAGTTTCATCTGATCGCGCAAAGATTGCAGACATTCTGCTCCGAAAATCTCGGCGGCTTCTATCTGGATATCCTGAAGGACCGTCTGTATACAGCGGGAGCAAACTCAATTGCGCGCCGTTCCGCGCAGAACGCGCTGTATCACATCACGCACAGCCTGGTGCGCCTGATAGCCCCTATCCTTAGTTTCACCGGCGAGGAGGTCTGGGAGGTGTTAAGCGGCAAGAATGATGAAAGCGTGTTTCTGGGTGAGTGGCACCCGCTTCCGGACCCGGATATGGATGGCGAAACGATATCCGCATGGATGAAGATCGAAGGTTGGCGCGGCAAGGTCAACAAGCAACTGGAAGAGGCTCGCGCTGCCGGGCTGATCGGTTCGGCGCTGGCAGCGGAAGTGGATGTGTACGTTGCGGGCGCGGATTACGACATGCTGGCGCGCCTTGGCGATGATTTGCGTCTCGTATTCATCACGTCGCGCGCCACGGTGCGTCGCGTGGCGGCGGAAGCCGAGCAGCACATCGACGTTTCTGCAAGTCTGCACGATAAATGCGAGCGCTGCTGGCATTACCGCGAAGATGTCGGCAGCGACGCCAATCACCCAACCATCTGCGGGCGTTGCGTGAGCAATCTGTACGGCAGCGGAGAGGCGCGGAAGTATGCTTAGCCGCTGGCTCGGCCTGAGCGCATTGATTATTGTTCTCGACCAGTTGAGCAAGATGTGGATCACCGGCCATTTCAGCTATGGCGAAAGCCTGCATGTCCTCAGCGTATTCAATCTGGTGCTGGCGCATAATACAGGCGCGGCATTCAGCTTTCTCAGCGATGCGGGCGGGATGCAGCGCTGGCTGTTCACCGTCATCGCGATAGCCGCTTCGGTCTGGATAGTCTGGCTGCTGCGCAGGCATGTTGCGCAAACACTATTCGCGCTGGCGCTGAGCATGATACTCGGCGGCGCGCTGGGCAACCTGATAGACCGGGTCGCGTATGGTTATGTGGTGGACTTTTTACAGTTCCACTGGAACGGGCACTATTTTCCTGCATTCAACCTCGCCGATTCCGCGATCACCTGCGGTGCTGCGTTGTTGATACTGGAAGGCTTTACAGGAAATAAACATGGAACTGCTGCTGGCTAACCCGCGCGGTTTTTGCGCCGGAGTCGATCGTGCCATCGAGATCGTGGAACGCGCGCTGGCTTTGCACGGCGCGCCGATCTACGTGCGCCACGAAGTGGTGCACAACAAGTTCGTCGTGGATAGTTTGCGCCAGAAGGGCGCGATCTTCATCGAGGATCTGGCCGATGTGCCAACCGGCAGCATCCTGATCTTCAGCGCGCATGGCGTGTCGCAGGCAGTGCGCCAGGAGGCCGATGCGCGCGGCCTGACGGTATTCGACGCGACCTGCCCGCTGGTGACCAAGGTGCATATCGAAGTGTCGCGGCTGCGCGAGCAGGGCAAGGAAATCATCATGATCGGCCACGCCGGACATCCCGAAGTGGAAGGCACAATGGGACAGAGCAGCAGCGGCATGTACCTGGTGGAATCGCCTGAACAGGTTGCGGATATGAAGGTGAACGAGGAACAGAATCTCGCGTATGTTACGCAGACCACGTTGTCGGTGGATGACGCCAGCACGATCATCACCGCGCTCAGAATGCGGTTTCCGTTCATCACAGGCCCGAAAAAGGATGATATCTGTTATGCGACGCAGAATCGCCAGGATGCGGTAAAGATACTGGTCAGGCAATGCGATGTGGTGGTCATCGTGGGCTCGCCGAACAGCTCGAATTCAAACCGCTTGCGCGAAGTCGCGGCGAATGTCGGCGTGCCTGCCTATCTGGTGAACGATGCAGGGGAATTGCAGCCGGACTGGTTCGCCGGCAAGGAGCGAGCCGGCATCAGCGCGGGAGCCTCCGCTCCGGAAGTATTGGTGCAGGGCGTGATCGCCCGGCTGGAAAAAATGGGCGGGACAAAAGTGATCGAGTTGCAGGGAATAGTCGAGAACGTGGTGTTCCCACTGCCCAGGACGCTCATCCCCATCGCGGCGCAATCCTGATTTCCTTTATAATCCTCCCGGTTCGTGCTGGAGTAGCTCAGTTGGTAGAGCAACGCACTCGTAACGCGTAGGTCGGAGGTTCGATTCCTCTCTCCAGCACCATCTAACGGTTTTAAGTGTTCCTGAAAAGTCTTTCAAGCCCGCATAAATAAACGAGTAGCGGGTTTTTTGTTGCCTAAGTATTCCTGATTATTCCCTTGCAATCTACCCCGTAACATGGATATTATGCGGGGTATAAATTAACAGGCGGGGTATCTTATGGCACTGACAGCGGTACAAGTGAAGGGCGTGAAGCCTGCTGAAAAGGCTTACAAGCTATATGACGGCGGGGGTTTGATATTGCTGGTGCAGCCTACAGGTTCCAAATATTGGCGGTACAGATACTCATACGCTGGTAAAGAAAAGCTGCTGGCACTCGGGGTATATCCAGACCTAAGCCTAGCCGATGCACGGGGTATGCACAGCGAAGCGCGCAAGCTGTTGGCTAAAGGTACTGACCCTGGCGAAGCGAAGCGGGCAAGCAAAGCGGCGAAACTGGTACTGTCAGCGAATAGCTTTGAGCTGGTCGCCCGCGAGTGGCACACCAAAAACCTGCGCAACTGGAAACAAAGCAATGCGGACAAGTTGCTAAATCTTTTTCAGAATGATGTTTTTCCTTGGTTGGGCAAACGTCCTATTGGTGAGATTAACGCGCCTGAGCTATTGGCAACAATCCGCCGTATAGAAAGCCGTGGAGTATTGGAAACGGCACATCGTGCAAGATCACTTTGTGGGCAAATATTCCGCTATGCCGTAGCAACGGGAAGGGCTGAAAGAGATCCGTCTGCTGACATTCGGGGCGCATTGCCACCAGTCAAACACAAGCATCATGCGAGTATCACTGACCCCGTGAAAATCGGTAAGTTGCTGCGCGATATTGAAGGGTACACGGGTACATTCATAGTGCGCTGTGCATTCAAGCTATCCCCTTTGGTATTTCTTAGAGCAGGTGAATTGCGCCATGCTGAATGGTGCGAGTTTGACCTTGATAAAGCTGAATGGCGTATTGCTGACGGCAGGATGAAAAAAGATGGTGTGCATATTGTGCCACTGGCTACGCAAGCCGTGGCGATACTGCGCGAGATTCACCCGCTGACCGGATCGGGGCGGTATGTATTCCCGAGCGCGATCAGTACGCTCAAACCAATGTCCGAAAATGCAGTCCGGGCGGCACTCCGTAGCCTCGGCTATACCAATGACGACATGACACCGCACGGGTTTAGATCAATGGCCAGTACGCTACTCAACGAGCAGGGATTTAATGCCGATGTAATTGAGATACAGCTTGCCCACATTGAACGCAACGCCATAAGAGCGGCTTACAACTACGCTCAATATCTACCCGAGCGGCGGCGCATGATGCAGCACTGGGCGGATTATTTAGACGGCTTGAAAGCGGGTGCGAACGTAATAACGCTGCGCGCATAATTCGTGCTATCCACTTGACATGTGATGCGTTACGCGATACAGTGAGCCATGATTAAGACATTCCGGCATAAGGGGCTGAAAAACTTTTTCGCGAAAGGGAGCATGGCCGGTATTCAAGCAGCCCATGCACCGCGACTGGCCGCCATGCTGCGACGCCTCAACGAGACGACCAACGCCCAAGGTATGAACTTGCCGGGCTGGGGCTTGCATCCGCTGAAGGGGCGAGAACTCAAGGGGCATTTTTCAGTATGGGTTAGCGGCAACTGGCGCATGACGTTCACTTTTGAAGGCACGGATGCCGTGCTGGTGGACTATCAGGACTATCACTAACAGGAGAATCAACAATGGCACAAATGCACAACCCTCCTCATCCCGGACTGACCCTCCGCGACGACGTATTGTCCGCGCTGGGGCTGTCCGTAACAGAAGCTGCACAACAATTGGGCGTGGCGCGTGTGTCGCTTTCCCGCGTACTGAATGGCCGCGCCGCTATCTCGCCCGAGATGGCCTTGCGTATCGAGGCTTGGCTGGGTGTGGAGCGTGGCGGCGAAGCCCGTCTATGGCTGGCAGAGCAAAGCGCCTATGACTTGTGGCAAGTTCGCAAGGCGGGTACGCCGAAGGTAAAGCGCGCCGAGCTGATGGTTGCATAACGAGTTCTAAGCTTGTGCGGACGTAGTCGCCCTGCGCGCCTGGCTTGACTATTCCCTATCAATCCTTGACAGATGCAAAATTATCTATAAACTCAGTTTTACCGAGTGATCGAGAAAATAACTAGTACCTTAGAACATTATTTTTTTCGCATTGCTGATTTTGTAGGTTGGGTTAGGCGGGGGTATGCCGTAACCCAACATTACCAAGCCGGTGACATTC
>JANLIB010000112.1 GCA_024653675.1 Gallionella sp.
GAATGTCACCGGCTTGGTAATGTTGGGTTACGGCATACCCCCGCCTAACCCAACCTACAAAATCAGCAATGCGAAAAAAATAATGTTCTAAGGTACTAGCCCAGCAAATTAGCCAGCGTCAGCAGCAATAATAGCATCATCCAGAACACCACCGAACGCCACACCAGACCGACGGCGCTTTGCATGAAGCCGGTATCGGCTTCGTCGCCCACACCCAGTTCAGGCCTGTCCAGCAACAAGCCGTCATGCAATACCGGCATACCGAGGCGCACGCCCAGCGCGCCCGCACCGCTGGCCAGCAATATCCCCGCTTCGGGATCAGGCCAGCTTGCCGCCTGGGTGCGCCAGCAATGGATGGTGCCCTCGAAATCGCCGGCGATGGCGAAGGTTGTTGCAGTCAGGCGGACCGGCAGCCATTCCAGCAGGTAGAACGCGCGCCGCGCGAAATCGCCAAACCCGTCGGGCTCTTTATCATCCTCGCCACACCAGCGGGCGCGCAGGAATTGTCCGAGACGATACAACAACGCGCCCGCCGCGCCACCCAGGCCAAGCACGCCGAACAACACGAACCAAACGATCACCCCGAACACGTTGCGATGCGATGCGCGCAGCGCCTCTTCTATGGTGATGCGGGCGACCTCTTCGGCATTCAGTTCATGCGAAGGTATCCCGCGCCAGCGCGTCAGCAGCTTCCGCGCCTCGTCAAGCTCGCCATTGCGCAACGCCTGGTGGATGCCGGTGAAGTAATGACTGAACTGGCGAAAGCCCATGGCCAGATACAACACCAGCACATTGAACGCCAAACCCAATACCGGATGCGCCCGGCACAACAGCCAGAACAACACCATCACGGCGGCCAGCAACGGCGCCACCGCCAGCACCCAGGCGATCCTGCCTTGTTTGCGTTGGCCGGTATTGAAATGATGCTGAAAGAACAGGGCGTAACTGGACAGCCAACCGGACAGGTGTATGCGCGAGGAAAGCGGGCGGAGCTGCTCCAGCAGCAGCGTGATGATCAAGGTGAGCAGGCTCATGGCCGCAGGGAATCATTCCGCAACACAGAAACGGTTGCGCCCTGCTTCCTTGGCTTTATAAAGAGCTTCGTCGGCCTTTGCTATCAGGTTTTCGGGCTTGCCTGAATTATCCGGTTTCATAGTCGCGATACCCAGACTGATCGAAACATGGTCGGCCACGCTCGAATAGGCATGCGCGATATGTTTTGCCTCGACATTGGCGCGCAACTGTTCCGCGATGACAGCCGCTCCTTTGGCGTCAGTGCGGGGAAGAATGATCACGAACTCCTCGCCCCCATAACGGGCGATGAAGTCACCCGGCCTGCTGATGGTTTCGTCCAGTGTCTGGGCAACTTCTTTAAGGCAATCATCGCCGCCCTGATGGCCGTAGCCGTCATTGAATTTCTTGAAAAAGTCTATATCCACCATGATCAGGGAGAGCGGTGTCTTCTGCCGCAAGCCCATTTTCCACTCGCTCTGAAGCGTTGCGTCGAAATGCCGGCGGTTGGCGATCCCGGTAAGGCCATCCAGAGTGGAAAGCCGCTGGAGAATTTCATTGCTCTCAGTCAGTTGTTCCTGCAGTTTCTGCATTTCCAGGTAAGCCGCGTCACGCTGCATTTGCAGCATGTAGGTCTTGGAGTGCGCGCGGATACGGGCGACCAGCTCTATCTTGTCCGGCAGTTTTACCAGGTAATCGCTGGCGCCGATTTCAAAAGCATGGCTTTTGTCTTTCGGGTCTTCCCTCGATGAAAGGATGATGACAGGCGTGCCTGAGGTAGCAGGATTTCCTCGGTAGGCCATGAGGAGAGTGTAGCCATCCACATCGGGCATGACCAGGTCCTGGAGGATGATCGTGGGATGTATTTCGTTCGCTTTTTCCACAGCCTGGCCGGGTTCCTTGCAGTAATGAAACTCTATATCGGCCTCATCAACCAGCATTCGCCGTATCGCCTCCGCAACCATTGCCTGGTCGTCCACCAGCAACACTACCGGTTTGTCCCGGATATCGCTGCTGCCGGTTCCGGCAACCTCTTTTTTGGTTTTATTTTTCATGATGAAATGCTCCTGATCGTTCTCTGGCAAGATTATCCAGTATCGCCGTTGCGACACTGTCAACCGGTAATATTATTTCTGCCGCATCCAGCTCTGCCGCAGCCTTTGGCATCCCATACACGGCGCAGGTTCCGGCATTCTGGGCTATGGTGTATACCCCGTTACTTCTCAGCGCCAGCAATCCCTCGGCGCCGTCCCTTCCCATGCCGGTCAACAGGGCTGCTATGGATCGCCCACGCCAATTGGCCAGCATACTCTCAAAAAATATATCGACTGACGGACGGTACGGAGTGGCGACCGGCTCGACCCGATAGCCCAGAGTCTGGTTCCTCTTAATGATCAAATGATCATTCGTTCCCGCGACCAGCACCCTGCCGTTCTCGATTCCATCCCCCTCCCTGGCCAGCCGGACCGGCAGCGCGGATTGCTGAGACAGCCATTCGGCGAGTCCCGGGGCGAAACTTTTATCCACATGCTGTATGACGACGACGGATGCCTGCATATCCTCCGGAAATTTTGAGATCACTTGCGCAACGGCCGCAGGGCCTCCGGTAGATGCGCCGATCGCGATCAGCCAATTATCCGATTTACCGGCTTTTTCCGGCTTCTTGTGCATAACAGGAGTACTGCGCCGGTTTGCGTTTATCAGCCTTCCTATCGTCCGTATTTTTTGCAGAAATTCGTCACGGCCGTTTGCGTGTTCATCAAGCCCCACTGTGGGAGTGCTCACGGCATCCAGCGCCCCGGCTCCCATGGCCTGGAAAACGAGCGAGACGTTCTGCGACACTGAAGCGGTAACGACCAGTATCGCGCAAGGCGACTTTGCCATGATCTGGCGGGTAGCTTCAACGCCATCCATTTCCGGCATGATCAGATCCATGAGGATCAGGTCAGGGACATCCCTGGCGCAAAACCTGACTGCATCAACGCCGTTGACTGCCACCCATGCCACTTCATACCCAGGGAACGACTCTATGGTGCGGCGCAAAGCGTCAACCGCCATTTTCATATCATTGACTATGGCAATCCTCATGCTTCCGTTTCTCCGATCAGGTCTGCAACTGCGTCCAGCATGGATTTATCATGAAAGCTGCCCTTGGTCAGGTAATAATCGGCTCCGGCTTCCATGCCGCGCCTGCGGTCTGATTCTCTCTCCTTGTAGGATACGATGATCACCGGAATCGAGTTGTAGGCTCTGTCACTCTTGATCAAACGCACCAGTTCGATACCGTCCATGCGGGGCATATCTATATCGGTCACAACCAGATCATAGTGCTTGAATGCCCTGATGGCGTTCCAGCCGTCGCTCCCGTCCACTGCGACATCGACATGGTAGCCGGCATTTTCCAGCAGATTGCGCTCCACTTCGCGAACGGTCAGGGAATCATCCACCACAAGGATGTACTTGATCGCCTTCCCGGCGCCATCGCTGGCCGACATTGCCACCTTTGCAATGTTCCCTTTCCTGATAATGGCATCGACGGACAATACCAGGTCATCAATATCCAGGATCAGAACCGGAGTGCCATCTTCGAGCACTGCTGCGGTGCTGACATCCGGCACCTTGCCAAGACGCGGATCCAGTATCTGGATGGCAAGCTCCTTCTGGCCGAGAAGCTTGTCCACAACGACTCCGCAGCGATTGTGCCGGTCTCCGATGACGACAATCGACAGATCGTCGCCACTCACTGCCTGTGTGCCCAGCCCCAACACCTGCGACGCGCCGACCAGGCCGATATTTTCGCCGTCTATTTTTGCAAATTGATGGTCCTCCAGCACATCGACATCGCTGGGAGACAACTTGACCACACGTATGATCCTGGTCAATGGAAATGCATATGGCTCGCCGGAAATCTCGGCGATCAGCGAAGGCACGACGGACATGGTCAATGGCAGCCGCATGTGAAAACGCGTCCCCTCCCCCAGCCTGGTCAAGGTCTCGACCGATCCGCGCAATTTCTGCACCGTGTCCAGGACAACATCCAGCCCCACCCCGCGCCCGGATAAATCAGTGATCTCCTCCCTGGTTGAAAAACTCGGCAGGAAAAGAAATTCCAGCAGCTCTTTTTCGCTGAGCTTGGCAGCCATTGCTGGAGTCACCAGTTTTTTCTCGGTGACTTTCTTTCTCAGGCGCTCGATATCTATACCGCGTCCGTCATCGTCGATCATGATGGACAACATGCCCTCGCTGTGTACGGCAGTGACCCGTATCGCCGCTTGCTCCGGCTTTCCGGCTTTTATCCGCTCTGCAGGCGGCTCGATGCCATGGTCAAGAGCGTTGCGCAGAATGTGATTCATCGGGGCTTCCATTTTCTCAAGCACATCCCTGTCTACCTGAACAGATAGCCCATGTATCTCGATCGCGGCTTTTTTGCCCAGTGATTTTGCGATATCCCTGACCATGCGCTGGAATCCATGAACGCCGTCGGAGAAAGGGCGCATACGCGTCTTGATCGTTTCCCGGTGCAGCCTTTCAGACAGGTTGTTAATCCGCCTGTCATATGAATCGAGATCGGATGTCTGATCGGCCAGCAGACTGCGGCATTCGGATATCTTTTTCTGGGCCTGCACCAGTATTTGAGTGACCTGCTTTGAGGCGCCCGTGTCATCGAGCGCGCATCTCAGCGCATCCAGTGTCTCTACCAGTTCTATCTGGCGGCGTTTTAACCTGTCCAGGGAAACCACATAAGGATGAAGCCAGCCGGCCTCCACCTTTACTTCTCCGGCGAGTCCCATCAAATGGTTCCAGCGCTCTGCGGTTACGCGAAGGACACGATCCTTGTCCTCGCCCGCCGGCTTATCCGGGGAGGCCGCCTTTGGCTCTTGCTCCGGCGCCCGCTGCGCTTTGGCGGGGACCGGCTTGGCAGCAGTTCCGGCTTTCGCTTCTTTCCCGGCTTTTGCAGCAGGGAAGCTGACTTTTTTCCTTGATTTTATATCCGGCCCGGCAGGTTCTTTACTCTTGCCGGCTGGCGTCTTCGGCTGGCTCAGGGCAGTCTTGGCCTTTTTTGGGGTAGAACTTTTCCCGGGAATCTCCGGCTTGGCAGCAGTCTTGATTTCAGCCATTTCCCCTGACTTGATCGCTGCGATGCCTTGAACCAGTTCATTCAACTCGCTTCCGTGCAACCCCTCCCATCCCGCAATTTCCTTTTCTGCCAGCCCGGAAATGGAAATTATCCTGTCCACGGCGTTCAGCAGGACATCGACATGATTCGAGTTCAGAGTAATCTCGGAATTCTGCGCGGCGACAAACACATCCTCAGCCACATGAGCCAGGCGCACTACCGGCTCCACCCCTACAAGCCTGGCGGCTCCCTTGATCGAATGGGCAGCGCGCATCAGGGCTTCCAGCCGGTCGGCAGCCGAAGGATTATTCTCCAGCGCCAGAAGCCCGTCCGTCAAGACTTTCCCCTGCTCCGAGACCTCTGTGCGAAAGAGATCAAGCATGGAAAAGCTGCTGTTATCCTTTTCAGTTCCCATCATGGGTACCTCTAAAAATTCAGAGTTCGCCCAAATGCAAGGCGCGGGAAAAATTTCGCGGCGCCGCATATGGGGTATATGTAAGCAAGAAATTTTTTACGCAACACAGCAGTTGGGATGAAATGTGGATTTATAGAGGTGCCCATTACCTGATGCTCCTTTCAAGCTGCGAAGTAAGCAGCGCCTCATCAAGGCAACCTATGGTCATATCATCCCATTTGATTACGCCGCTCATGTAGCTGGCAGACGAGGCCCGGATGGTTTCAGGCAGCGGCGCACGGTCTGCCTCGCTGTATTGAAGCAGCCCTTTGATCTCGCTTACCGGAAATACATAACTCTGTCCCGCCACATTCATCACTATCATTCTTGCATACACGGTCTGGAATTCATCGTGGAATATCTGCTCTGCTTTGGCTATTCCAAGCAGGCTGCCGAGAGAAAAACAAATCCGTATTTCCCCGCCGTTGTTCACGACACCTTTCAATATCTGGCTCTTGTTATGCGGCAAACGGTGGATCTTCATCATCCGCGAAATTTCCTTGCACAGGCCGGTCGAGATAGCCACCCATTCATCGCCTATGCGAAACACGATTACTGTCCGGGAATCGGTGACAAACCGTTCCTTCTCACCGGCAAGCACTTCTGTCCACTCAAGGCGATAATCTTCAGGAATAGTCTTCTCGTAAGCGGCCAGGCTTGCCGCATGGAAGACGTCGCAGTTCCGGCAGTGGATGAATTCTTCCAGTCTCGGACAGCGCGGGACTTCCCCGCCCCACACGCCGATGCTGTGCCAGCAGTTATCCGGAGGAACAAATCTATCCAGTTCAGCCATGTTTGTTCAACCTAGAAAAAGCATTTAGCCACAGAGAACACAGAGTTCACAGAGAAAATAAAACGGTAATGGCGTGAATACCATTCACCTTTTTGGTGAGAGCACGAAAGGCGGATAATCCCTGACATTCTCTGTGTTCTCTGTGAACTCTGTGGCTTGAACTGAGGTTTTAAGGTTCAACCCGTAAATCGGCGCCGGCATCATTTATCTGCCGCTCCTTTTTTCCTCGATTTCACCCGCTCAGCCCTTTTGCGGAACGATGATGACTTTTCGGGAATACCCATCCGTTCATAAAGCCGGGACAATAACACGAGAGCGTCATAAGAATCGGCATCGAGGTATATCGCTTTCTTCAAGTACTCCTCAGCCAGCAGGTCGTCTTTGGCCGAGCCCGCTGCCCAACCCAGCAAATAATATATCTCCGCATTCTCGGCGCCTTCAGACAATAGCTTTTCACATATGGACGCTACTTCGTTGAACGAGCCCGCAACAGCCGACTGTCTCGCCGTTGAAATATTGCTGTCCACCAGATTCATTCCGGCAATCCGTTCATTCTCGCCATTCCTGCCGGATTCAGGTGTAACCGGAATTGTTTTCCTGGAACCGGACGGGAGCCCCTCCTTGATTACTTTTCGCTGAACCGGAACAGGAGGAGCGGGGTTCCGTTTCACAGGATTGATTATATTAAGCGCGTCATTGATTGATGTTGCATATTCCTTCCTGGCAAAGGCGAATGACATCGGATAATCCAGGTTCATGAGCCCGAATTGATGGATGCTGGCTCCTTCTGCGTGCCCCACAAACAGCACCCCCTCCCCGGATAGAAGCGACAATAAGGAATTAACGGCTTTTGCTTTGGCTGCGTCATCGAAATATATCAGTAAATTCCTGCAAAAGATGACGTCGTAGGGTTGGTGTCCCGGCAGGAAATTACCGGACAGGATATTACCCCGCTCAAAGCGCACCGCATCGCGAACTTCTTTTTTCAGGATATAACTGCCGTCTTGTTGTTTGGTGAAATATTTTTTCCTGAAAGCAATATCCTTCCCGCGAAATGAATAGGAGCTATAACTACCGGCTTCGGCAATCCGCAGGGCTTGTTCGCTGATGTCTCCGGCAAATATGAAGAACTGGTCCGCCGGCAGCTCCATGTCAAGAAGAACCATGGCAATCGAATACGCCTCTTCTCCGGTAGAGCATGGGAAACAGAGTATGCGCAGCGGTCTTCCACGCTCCTTGTTCAGAACAAATTGCTTCAGATAACTTTGCAGCGTAATGAATGGCGTCGCGTTGCGGAAGAAAGACGTTTCCTGAACCACTACAGACTCGACCAGCCTGTCCAGCTCCTCCGCCGAACAATTTACTTTCCTGACGTAATCCCCGGCGCTGATTGCCCCGGACGTTTCAATGCGCTCCCGGACAGTCTTTTCAACTGATGCGGTTCCGATAGATTCAGGATTGAGCCCGATTTGTTGTCTTAACAAATCCAGGACAGGTGAGATATCCATCTGTACATCCGCCCTCGAATTCAATGTTTGTTGGGTGCCTCTATTATCCGGAATGCATACCCTGGAACAATATATCATGTGCCTCATCAGGGATTATTTCGCCGATATTCACCAATTGAACAATACGATTATCGTCAATGACCACTTTGCCCAGATAAGGGCTCTCTTCCGGGGAGACACCGGGATCCGAGAAATCATTCTCGTCGTATCTGACCGTTTCCGTCATCTGCCCGATCAGCAACCCGATGCGTACCGGATGGCCATCAACCACGCAATTCACCAGCGCGATCCGGCTGCTTAATTTCAGCTCACACGCCTTATCGCTCATCAGGAAACAAACGTCTATCACCGGAATCGCATCCCCCCTGTAGTTCAAAAGCCCCGCAACGTAGCCAGGGGCTTTTGGAATCCGCTTCAGGTTGGCGTAGGGAACGATTTCGATGATGTCCCTGGTATCAAGGATATATCTGTTTTCGTTGATTTTGAATTGCAGAAACAGCATCAGCCATCATTCCGCACTTTGAATTTGATGACGCCGCTTTGCAGATCATGCGCCGTGATATTCAACTGCGATATGGCCATGTTGGACTCTTTCAACGAATCCACAGTCTGGTGGGCAGCCTCGCTTAACTGGATCATGGACTGATTGATCATGGCAGCTCCCTCCGCCTGGAACTGCATTCCATGATGCACGGTTTCAAAGCGCGGGGTCAGCGCCTGAACCTGCTCGATGATCTGGGTGAGCTGGGCGCTTACGTCACGGACGTCATTTACGCTATACCTTACCTGCTCGGAAAATCTTTCCATGCTCATGACGCCGGCTGATACCGCCGACTGCATCTCTCTGACCATTTGTTCGATATCCAGGGTGGCGACAGCGGTCTGGTCCGCAAGACGCCTGATTTCCTTGGCCACGACCGAAAACCCGAAACCGTATTCCCCGGCCTTTTCCGCCTCGATCGCGGCATTGAGCGACAGAAGGTTGGTCTGGTCCGCCACCTTGGTAATCGTGACGACGACCGTGTTGATGTTGTTGGCTTTTTCATTGAGCACTTCGAACTTCGATGATATCGAGCCGGCGGCGTCAACGATATTCTTCATCGTCGATTCCATCTTGTTCAAGCCCGTCCGGCCGTTTTCCGCCGCGCCTGCCGCTGTTTCTGCAACAGCTGAAACGTCATGCATGGTGGTGACAAGCTCCTTGGAAGTGGCCGATATCTCGGTAGCGGTCGTGACTATCTCGTTTGTGGTCGCTGCCTGCTCCGCCACGGTCGCTTCCAGTTGCTTTGAAGTCGCGGCGATCGCCGTTGCCGAGGAGGCGAGATGAAGGCCGGAGCGCTGCACCTGGGTCACCAGCTTGTTCAGGCTGTTTATCATCTGCTGCACACCCCTGCCCAGAATGGCCACCTCATCGTTTCCTTCGATACTGACATTTCCTGTCAGGTCGCCATCAGCCGCCGCTATAACCACGTTGCCGATGATGTCCACGTTCTGTTTAAGCGATTCCATTGCCCGCAGCTTTTCCTCGCTGGATTCCCGGATATAGCTGACCATTTTTTGCAGCTTGCCGGCCAGTTCGCCTATCGCGTCATCACCGGTGAAATTAACCTGCGCCGTGTAATTCCCATCCGACACCTTGGTCATCACCCTCAGGAGTTCATCCACCTTGGTTCGCAGCTCCTTATCTGCCGCCTGGTCGCGCAACACCCGGGCGCTTTCCTGGGCGGAGGCTTCATCCATGACATCGGACATTTCGTTATATGCGTGCGCCAGCTCACCGAGCTCATCTTCAGACGTGATATCCCTGACCCTCGCGCCAAGATCGCCCTGCGCCCTTTTCGACACCACGTCCACAAGACTATGCAACGGGTTTACCACCCAGCTCTTCAACATCAGATTGATGAGCATCAATCCTGCAGCCAGGAAGGCCAAGCCTCCCCCTACGGCCATCCACAGCTCATGCCGGAGAACGGCATCCATCTTGTCCAGAGAATAGCTGACCCTGACCGCCCCGTTAATGACGCCGCTTGTCACCTTATGGCAATTGAGACAATTCACACCCCGTGTATTTTCAGTTGCCCTGAAGGGTGTAATGACGGTAAGCATCTTCTTCCCGTTCTTTTCGATGATTTCGCTGATATGTTCGCCGCTCAGAGCGCGTCTATCCAGATCATCCCCGGCGGCATCTTCGTGCCTGCCAGGTCCGAACTGATCCATAACCGGCTTGCCACGGATCGCCCTTGCTTCTACCACTCCCTCCCGTGCAAGCATTTTCTGGCTGATAATCTGGCGCTGGTCCATGGTCCCCGTCAGCATCATCGTGTTGAGGCTGTCAAAATACATCGTGGTCAAATCTTCGGTCTGTTGCTGGACATGTTCCATTATCTGGGCTTGCTCCCGGACGATGCTGTAGCTGGTTAACACGATGATTACCAGCGCAAATATGAGCGCCACGGAAAAGCCGACCTTTCTCCTTATCGACTGCCTCTTTATAAAGCCTGAACGGTTCAACATGATGAGACTCTCCTGTTAACTGCAAGGAAGACTGCGGCCATTTCTGGCTGCCTGTTTCCGGATATTCGGCCTGGCGGAATGATTGCCCCGTATCCCTGTTGTTCAATAAGGGTTACATTTTGCGGCATTCTATACCGAATCCTGCGCAAAAACGTGTTTTGAAACGCCCTTGCCAATCATAAAACCATGCCGGCAGCGACAGTATTATTGGTGGCCTCGTCGATGACAATGAAGCTGCCGCTGGCGCGATCACGCCGGTATGGATCGAACACCAGCGGAGACTGCACTTTCATCGCCACGCGCGCGATGTCGTTCATGTTGAGCGAGGCGGTTTCGTGCTGTGCCAGCGTGTTCACATCCACGCGATAATCCAGGCGGGCAAACACGCACTTCACCATCCGCGTGGTGTGCTTGATGATGTACTTGCGATTCATGCCAAGCGGCGACTCGGACAACCAGCACAGCATCGCCTCGAACTCTTTCGCGACGGTCGGCATCGTGTCCGATTTGACGAACATGTCGCCGCGCGAGATATCGATCTCGTCGGCCAGCGTGATGGCGATCGATTGCGGCGCGTAAGCTGTCTGCAGGTTGCCGTCGTAAGTGACGATCTCCTTGACGCGGCTGGTGCGGCCGCCGGGCAGCACGGTGATCTCGTCGCCCACCGCAACTTCACCCGCTTCGATGCGCCCCATATAAGCCCTGAAGTCGTGGAATTCCCCGGTCTGCGGACGGCATACCCATTGCACCGGATAGCGGAAATCCGTGGTGTTCACATCGTAATCGATGGTGATGTTCTCCAGCAGATCCATCAGGGTCGTGCCCTGATACCAGCCCAGGTTATCCCCGCGATCCACCAGCATGTCGCCCTGCAAGGCCGAAAGCGGGATGCAGGTGATGTTGTACAGGCCGAGCTGCGCGGCAAACTCCAGATACTCCTCGCATATCTCGTTGTATATGGCTTCGGAGTAATCCACCATATCCATCTTGTTGACCGCCAGCACGATGTGCGGGATGCCGACCAGGCTGGCCAGATAAGTATGGCGGCGCGTTTGCGTCAGCACGCCTTTGCGCGCATCCACCAGGATCACCGCCAGATTCGCGGTGCTGGCGGCGGTCACCATGTTGCGCGTGTACTGCTCGTGCCCGGGTGTGTCGGCGATGATGAACTTGCGCTTGGGCGTGGCAAAGTAGCGGTAGGCCACGTCGATGGTGATGCCCTGCTCGCGCTCGGCCTGCAAGCCGTCGGTCAGCAGGGAAAAATCGACTGCGGCCATGCCGCGCTTCTCGCTGGTTCTGGAAATCGCCGAAAGCTGATCCTCAAAAATTGACTTTGAATCATGCAGCAGTCGGCCAATCAGCGTGCTCTTGCCGTCGTCGACGCTGCCTGCGGTAATAAAACGTAATAGTTGTGTTGCGTTGTTCATATAAACACCTTGTTTTTGTCCGCAGATTACGCAGATTCACGCAGATTTTTGTTTTGGTATTAATCCGTCTAATCTGTGTAATCTGCGGATGAAAAGTTTTTTAGAAATAGCCTTCTTTTTTGCGTAACTCCATCGAAGCATCCGAAGTCTGATCGTCCATCCGCGTCGCCCCGCGTTCGGTGATGCGGCTTGTTGCAGTCTCTGCGATGATCTCGTGCGCATTTCCGGCGTGTGATTCCACCGGGCAGGTGCAGGTGATGTCGCCGACGGTGCGGAAACGCACGGTGACACGCTCGACCTTTTCGCCCGGTTGCGGCTGCACCAGGTGCGACACCGGAGCCAGTTGCCCGTTGCGCCGGATCACTTCGCGCTCGTGCGCGAAATAGATGCAGGGTATCTCCAGCTTCTCGCGCTCGATGTATTGCCAGATGTCCATTTCGGTCCAGTTGCTGATCGGGAACACGCGGATGTTCTCGCCGGGATGTACGCGGGTGTTGTAGATGTCCCACAGCTCCGGGCGCTGGTTCTTCGGGTCCCACTGGCCGAATTCGTCGCGGAACGAAAAGATGCGTTCCTTGGCACGCGCCTTCTCCTCATCGCGGCGCGCGCCGCCCATGCAGGCATCGAAACCGAATTCGGCGATGGTCTCCAGCAGCGTCACCGACTGGAACACATTGCGGCTCTGCGTTTCACTCTTGAGCACGACAGTGCCCTTTTTGATGGAATCTTCCAGTGAACGCACGATCAGCCGCTCTCCCAATTCGGCGGCACGCTTGTCGCGAAAGGCGATCACCTCGGGGAAGTTATGCCCGGTGTCGATATGCACCAGCGGGAACGGGAACTTCGCCGGACGGAACGCCTTTTCCGCCAGGCGCAGCATCACGATGGAATCCTTGCCGCCGGAGAACAGCAGCGCAGGATTTTTGCACTCCGCCGCGACCTCGCGCATGATGTGGATGGATTCGCTTTCCAGCGCGTCCAGATGGGTGAAGATGTGACTGCTCATGATTTTGCTCTCAACCAGCTTCATAATATTTTCCGTTTCACACACTTTGCTTCAGTATGTGTGGTTTGTGTAGGGTGCGCTATGCGCACCATGGTGCGTGGAACGCACCCTACTTGCTACATATCTGCGCTTTGATAAAGCGGCGACACGTCGCCGCACTCCACACGTGACGCGATCCCGCTGATGCGTTCACGGCTTACCTGAAACGAAGTGTTGCTCACTCCTTGCACCCCGGATCCGTATGCCACCTGTGGAGGCTGGCTTACATGCAGTCCGCATTCCTTGCTCGCGGGATCCTCCCACCACCATCTTCCGGCGCGGATGTCCTGGCCCGGCGTGATGGAGCGGGTGCAGGGTGCGCAACCCAGGCTGGGGTAAAACTGGTCGTGCAGCTTGTTGTAGGGCACATCGTGCTGGCGGATATACGCCCACACGTCCCTGTTCGACCATTCCAACAGCGGGTTGAACTTCTGCAGGCCGTTGCCCGCATCGAATGAGGACACTTCCAGAGTGCCGCGTGTGGCCGCCTGGTCGCGGCGCATGCCGGTGATCCAGGCTCCCTTTCCTGCCAGCGCGCGGCGCAATGGTTCAACCTTGCGCACAAAGCAGCACCCTTTGCGGTTCTCCACGCTGTCGTAAAAACCATTGATGCCGTGCTGCGCGACGTATTCCTCGACCAGCGCGCTGTCCGGGAAATACACCTGCAGCGGGATCGCATAGTGCTTGCGCACTTCCTGCATCAGGTCGTAAGTCTCCTGCGGCAGGCGTCCGGTATCCAGGCTGAACATCCGGATGTCCGGTTGATGCCTGGCTATCAGGCCGGTCAGCACCATGTCTTCCGCGCCCAGGCTGTTGGCGAAGCAAACCGGCGAAAAATCGCGCACCGCCTGTTGCAATACGGCAACCACGCTGTCAATATTTTGTTGCATGTCCATATCTCCCGTACCGGCCTCTATACCGGGCGCCTCTATTAATTCAAAATCCTAAGCGAGACAAGGCGCGAAAGAAATTTTAGCGCGCCGCATATGTTTGATATGTAAGCGTTAAAATTTCTTGA
>JANLIB010000237.1 GCA_024653675.1 Gallionella sp.
GTACAGTCATAGCCGTCATTGTTAGTGCCACCCTTGTAAAGAACAGCAGCGCTGACAGTGCCTTCAGCCTGGGCCGGCTTTATCATCATCGTCGTCGACGAGATCACAATGACCAAAAAATACAGGACGATGGATCGTAAAGCAGGCCGAACAAATCTTGTTGCATCAAGCGCTAGCGCATCCATTATTTCCCCATGATTTTTAATAGACGACAAACAATGGGTTGCTGGAGCAGCACGAAGAAAAAGCAGAAAATCCTGCAATCATCATGAATCTTTCCAAAGGTTGGCCAGAACAAATATTTTTGAGCAACGCCGCAGTTGGGATGAAATTTGGGTTTTTGGAGGTGTCCATCAGCGGTCCACCTCGCCAAAAACGATGTCCTGTGTGCCGATGATGGTCACCACGTCCGCAATCATGTGGCCGCGCGCCATCTCGTCCAACGCAGCCATATGCGCGAAACCCGCCGCGCGTATCTTCATCCGGTAAGGCTTGTTCGCCCCGTCAGAAACCAGATAAACGCCAAACTCTCCCTTGGGGTGCTCTACCGCCGCATAGGCTTCAC
The DNA here is from genome assembly GCA_024653675.1 of Gallionella sp. Taxonomy (GTDB): domain Bacteria; phylum Pseudomonadota; class Gammaproteobacteria; order Burkholderiales; family Gallionellaceae; genus Gallionella. The sequence continues at coordinate 566 of JANLIB010000237.1, forward strand.
CGGCAGGAACGTGCATACCCTCGGTGAACAGCTTGAAGTGATGGATCAGTTCTTCCATGTTTTCCTTCATGGATACCCGCGCCGGGGGTGCGAACTTATGGTTCTCCGTCATCACCGGGCCTGGATTGTCGCGCAGCCAGGCTATGCATTGCCTGATGATGCGATTGGATTGGCGGAACTCTTCCACGCGCACCAAGTAACGATCATAGGAATCGCCTTCCTTGCCCACCGGGATATCGAAATCCATGCGGTCGTATACTTCATAGGGCTGTTTCTTGCGCAGATCCCACTCGACGCCCGACCCGCGCAGCATCGGGCCGCTGAAACCAAGCGCCAGTGCGCGTTCCGGTGTTACCACACCGATACCCACGGTGCGCTGCTTCCAGATACGGTTATCGGTCAGCAGGGTTTCATATTCATCCACGTAACCGGGGAAACGGCTGGTAAAGTCTTCGAGAAAATCCAGCAGCGAACCCTGGCGATTTTCGTTGAGCTTTTTCACCGCTGCGGCATTATGGATCTTGGAAGCCTGATACTGCGGCATGGTGTCGGGCAGATCGCGATACACGCCGCCGGGACGGTAATACGCGGCATGCAGGCGCGCGCCGGAAACCGCCTCGTATGCGTCCATCAGGTCTTCGCGCTCGCGGAAGCAGTATAAGAACATGGTCATCGCACCGATGTCCAACCCGTGCGCGCCCAGCCACAGCAGGTGGTTCAGGATGCGGGTGATCTCGTCGAACATCACGCGTATGTATTGCGCGCGCAGCGGCACTTCTATGCCCGCCAGCTTTTCTATCGCCATCACATAAGCATGTTCGTTGCTCATCATCGAGACGTAATCAAGCCGATCCATGTAGGGAACGGCCTGCAGGAAAGTCTTGTGCTCAGCCAGCTTCTCGGTAGCGCGATGCAACAGGCCGATATGCGGATCCGCGCGCGCGATCACTTCACCATCCAGTTCCAGCACCAGGCGCAGCACTCCGTGAGCCGCAGGGTGCTGCGGCCCAAAGTTCATTGTGTAGTTTTTGATTTCCGCCATCACTTTTAACCGTAATAATGTAGGGTGGGCGCAGCCCACCGAAACCATCCGCGTGGGCTTTGCCCACCCTACGACCGCTTTAAAACTGGGAAAGGTGAAACGTAGAACCGTTTCTTCGTTTCACGTTTCACATTTCACGTTTCACTGTCTCTCCATAATGTTCTTCACGCACGATGCGCGGCGTCACCTGGCGGTGTTCAATCGAAACCGGCTGGTAGATCACGCGCTGCTGTGCGGGGTCATAGCGCATTTCAACATGGCCGGACAGCGGAAAATCCTTGCGGAACGGATTGCCGACGAAACCGTAGTCGGTCAGAATCCGGCGCAGGTCGGGATGCCCGGTGAACATGATCCCGAACAGGTCGAACGCTTCGCGCTCATACCAGTTGGCGGCAGGCCAGATATCAACCGCCGATTCCAGAACAGGGAAATCATCATCCCCGGCAAAAATGCGCACGCGCAAACGCGCGTTATTAGTCACCGAAAGCAGGTGATAGACTACCGCAAAACGAGCTTTGCGAGTTTGCGAGCTTGCGCCATTCGGCGCAATGCCTGCTTGCCCCACTTCAGAGGAGACTAGCCCGGCATCTTGGGTTACGTCGGAACTAAAACGGGATGAATGAATGCTCCCCGCTGCGGGCGGGATATCAGAGGCGAAATATGCGCCACCCTCGGAAACATCGCTGCCATAGGCGGAGTAATCAACACCGCACAGATCCATCATCTGTTCAAAGCGCAATTCAGCCGCATCACGCAGTCGCGTCAGCGAATCCTGCATGGCAGCAGCCTTGACCACTACGGTCAATTCGCCCAGTCTTTCTTCCACACTGACCAGCTTGTCGCCAAGCAGATTCGTCAGATTGGCACGCAAGGTGCCCAAATCAGCAGCCATAATCACCCTAGCGGGCACGGCAATAAATGCCGCCCTTATTAAAATAATTTGTCATGCCCGCTCCCCCTCTCCTAGATCTCCCCCGCAGAGGACCCCTCTCCTCAATCCTCTCCCGCAAGCGGGCGAGGAGGCGAACGAGAAAGACAATCTTCAATCCCTCGGGAGAGAGTGGCTCTGTCTCGCTATGCGAGTTTCCATTAACGCGCAATGGTATTGGTTCGTTTGATTTTGTTCTGCAACTGAATGATGCCGAACAGCAATGCCTCGGCGGTCGGCGGACAGCCCGGCACATACACGTCCACCGGCACAATACGGTCACAGCCTCGCACCACCGAATAGGAGTAGTGGTAGTAGCCGCCGCCATTCGCGCACGAACCCATCGAAATCACCCAGCGCGGCTCGGCCATCTGGTCATAAACCTTGCGCAAAGCCGGCGCCATCTTGTTGCACAGCGTTCCCGCCACAATCATCACGTCGGATTGGCGCGGGCTGGGACGGAACACGATGCCGAACCGGTCAAGGTCATAGCGCGCCGCGCCGGCTTGCATCATTTCCACAGCACAGCATGCCAGCCCGAAAGTCATCGGCCACAGCGAACCGGTGCGCGTGTAATTGATGATGGTATCCAGCGTCGTGGTGACGACCCCCTTCTCCAGAACGCCTTCTATTCCCATTCCAGAGCTCCTTTCATCCATTCGTAGATAAAGCCGACCACGAGAACAGCCAGAAATATCATCATGGAAACAAAGCCGAAAGTGCCGATTTCCTTGAGCACGATCGCCCAGGGGAAGAGAAAAGCGATTTCAAGATCAAACAGGATAAAGAGGATGGCAACAAGGTAATAGCGCACGTCAAATTTCATGCGCGCATCTTCAAAGGCTTCAAAGCCGCATTCGTAAGGAGAATTTTTCCTGCTGTCGGGACGGCTGAGGGATACCAGCTTGCCCAGCGCCATCGGGACTACGCCCATCGCAATACCGATAAAGATGAACAACAGCACCGGAAAATAATTTTCCAACATTGAACCTCTCCCCTGTCTGGATTTGTGAGCCGATCCAGCATCATTTTATAATTGTATTGTCCAGCCGACACTATGTATCAGCTAATTTTTGGTGCGGATGGGGAGACTCGAACTCCCACGCTCTTGCGAGCACAAGCACCTCAAGCTTGCGTGTCTACCAATTCCACCACAACCGCGATACCGCCGCAAAACTATTTCGGGATTTCCCCGGACTTCGACCCGGACTTCGACAAGTCCGCAGGGTCGGCCACGGGCGCGGCTGGAGCCGGTTGCGTGGCCGCCGGTTCCACTTTATCCATCACCCCCTGTTGCGGCGCGGAATGCGAATAAATATAAGTCAGTGACAAACTGGTGATGAAAAAGATCGCCGCAGCGACTGCAGTACTGCGGCTTAGGAAATTTGCCGAGCCGCTGGAACCGAAAACACTGCCTGCCGAACCCGTGCCAAATGCCGCGCCCATATCGGCGCCCTTGCCGTGCTGCATCAGCACCAAACCAATCAACACCACTGCCGTTAACACATGAATTACCCAGACTATCGTTTCCACTCACTACTCCCGCACACTGCATTAAAAGAAAAATCAAACCCGACCGGGACAAAATATTTATGTCCGGACACCCGCGCGACAAATCGCCAGAAACTCATCAGCCACCAGCGAGGCACCGCCGATCAACCCGCCATCAATGTCCGGCATCGCAAACAACTCTGCCGCGTTGTTTGCCTTTACGCTGCCGCCGTAGAGTATACACAACCCGGTTGCGATTTGACCATCATGAGACGCGACACGCTGACGAATAAATTTGTGCACTGCCTGCGCCTGCGCCGCTGTAGCGGTCTTGCCCGTACCGATCGCCCATACCGGCTCATAAGCCACTACCGCATTGCGCAACGCTTGCACGCCTCCCAACTGGATCAACGCGTCCAGTTGCTCGGCCACTATGTCTTCTGTAATTCCTTTCTCGCGTTGCTCCAGCGTTTCACCCACACACAGGACAGGGATAATACCAGCCTGTTGTGCCGCCAGGAATTTCTCGGCTACCAGATGGCTGCTTTCGGCATAGTAAGCACGTCGCTCAGAATGCCCGACGATCACATAGCTGCAGCCGAAGTCTCGCAACATCGCAGCGGACACTTCGCCGGTATATGCGCCCTTATCCATCTGATGCACATCCTGCGCTCCCCACCTCACCGCGCTGCCGGACAGCTTTTGCTGTGCCTGGAACAGGTAGGGGAATGGCACACAAACCGCACAATCGACATTCGATATCGAGGCCGTACCGCTGCGCAACGCATCCAGCAACATGGCGTTCTGGGCGAATGCGCCGTGCATCTTCCAATTACCAGCCACCAATTTACGACGCATTACGCCCTGCCCGTTCAGCACCAAAGCGCGTAATCCTACCTGCGAACCGGCGAACGGTCAATGAAACATCAGTGAAACATCAGTGATAGCCGGGTGCGATTCAAAGTGATGTGGAGCAATCTCACAACCTCATCCACTGTTTAGACGAGAGGGGATTTTCATGGGAATGAGTGACGAAGCCTTGTTGAACCGCCTGAACGGGCATCCCGAGTTGCGGGGCCGCGTCGAATCGATGTTGCTGGTCGTCGTCGACGAGATGGGAAACCTGCAAGAAGCGGACGCGGCAGAGATGCGGCTGATCGAACAGGTGAGGCGGATGGGGCAAGAGTCGCTGCAAGCATGGGCGACCGGGCAAGCGGCCAAGGCATCGGAAAGCGTTGCGCGAGAAAGTGGGACTTGGCGGGAGGGTAAAAAAAACTCCGATGGCACAGCACATTCGGCGAAATCGCCGTAGAAGAGACGCAGTACCGGCGCGGGAGCAAACGTGTGCGCCCATTTGTGGATAGCGCCAAGGTGAGCAATCGCGGCTGTTCGCGGCCTTTGCAACGGGTGGTGACGGACTTTGGGGCCGATGTGGCCTTCGCCCAAGTCGAGGACAAACTCGTCGAACATTACGGCATTCTCCTCGCCCCGAGCACGATACGGCGGGTGACCGAAACACACGCACGAGCAATTTACGCGGCGACACCAGTTGACGGTACATGGCCGGTTGATGCGGGCAGCGAGACGGTGGTCGTTGAAATGGATGGCGGCATGGTTCCCACCGTCGAAGCGGATGTGGCGCAAAAAGACCGGCGCAAAGGCAAACAATTACAGTGGAAAGAAGCCAAGCTCTGCCTGGCGCACGAGGCGGGCAGCAAAACGCTCAGCTACGGTGGAACGCTGCAAGGCGATGCTGCGGATGCCGGGAAACAACTCTTCGGCTGCGCCCGATCTGCCGGCTTCGGGAAGAACAGCCGGGTCCATGCCGTAGGAGATGGCGCCGACTGGATCGCGCTGCAAGTGGAAGAACGCTTTGGCGGACAAGGCGGCTACCTGGTCGATTTCTATCATGTCTGCGACTATCCGACTGCGGCCTCAACGGCGATCCATCCCGGAACAGAAATGTCCAAGGCTTGGTTCAACCAACAGAAAGAGCGCCTCAAAGCCGGGGATTTTGCCGGGGTCATCGAGTCCTTGCGGGCGCATATCGAGACGGATGAGGTGGCGGATAGTGAGGCGCCGGTGCGGTCTTGCCACCGCTATTTGAGCCGCCGCAAGAACCAGCTCGACTACCCCGGCGCGCTGGCCGACGACTTGCCGATCGGCTCGGGTGAAATCGAAAGCGCGCACCGCTACATCGTCCAGAAACGGCTCAAACTTCCGGGCTCGTGGTGGTGCGCCGAAAACGACGAGCACATGCTGGCTTTGCGCCTGAATCGGGCAAACCAGCAATGGGAGAACTATTGGAATCAAGTCAGAAAGGCCGCTTGAATGCCCACATCAGTTTGAATCGCACCCGTGATAGCGTGATAGCCACAAAAATTGAGGGGCATTTGTTTGCAGCTCATGGCTTCGTTTTCCAGCCGCGAACCGCCAGGCAGGATCAATCGTCCTTGTCACCGCCCATGCGCTTGGCCACATATTGGAGATCGAAGTCAAGTACCCGTGCGGCGAGTTTATCGATCAGAGCGCGTTCGGGCTTAGTTTTATCATTATCGCCCTTGTCATCACTGTCATCTTCCTTATCCGCATCTGGCTGTTCCTTCTTGACCAGTGCGCGCATTGTCTGGATTTGTTGCTTGCCGACCTTGGGCTGGTTCAAGCGGTATGCGCTGATCGCGGATTGAAAGGAGCGGTCGAGTTGGGCGGAGAAGGTCGCATCGAGCAACTGCATCGCTATCCAGGTGTGCATGTGGGTCTGAATGCGCTCCAGCGTCACGGCGGGATCGAAGGGGGTGGGGACGGCGATGGTGGGCACGGCGGCAGGACGTGTAACAAAATCATTTTGATACAAAGCCTGAATTTGTTTGCTAATGTCGCTCGATGGGTCTGGGCCTCCCCCGGAGAAACCGTTAATCGCTTCCCTTTTTCCTTCGAATTGCGCCGCACCCAACCCCGGTAGACTTTGACTGACAAAGCCAAAGCCTTTTATATCCCCTTTGGGGGGTATGCCTGCAGCCGAATCAATCGGATGCCAACTGATGCGGGATGCTCCATTTTTGTCAGTGGAAATTGCGCCCCTCCAACCGCTGGGTGTAGCTAAGGCAAGGCTATTTGCCTCCAAGACGGCAAACGCTTGCGCCACTGTTGACGTTTGCATGTCGGTGGGCAAATCCTGGCTGCCAACAACCTTGCCAGTCAGATCAAATCGGACTGTTCTCAATATTTGGCGACTTTGTGCCCCGCTGCTGACTGAATAGCGGTAAGTCACCGCACCCGATTCGTCCAAGTGAAATTTGGAACCTATCGCGGGGACGATCTTGGTGGCCGGATAAAATGTCGCACGCGACAGAATTTTGCTACCGTCATCCTGTTCATCAAGGTAGGTCAGTTTGTAATTGCCTGTCACCGAATCAAGGACGATACCCTCGCCCGGCTCCAGCGCGACAGCAACACCGAATGGAAATAACAGCACACAAATAAAAACGGTAACGCCGCGCGCAAAGAAGGTAATCATTGGTCTACTCCCAAAAGAATTACATGAAAATGCCGATTATTATCTCCAGCACAATTATTTGCGTGATCGAATCCGGCGGAACAGTGTAATTGGGCTTGAGCCGATGTCATGCCAGCAGCCAAATCAATAAAATCAGTGAAAAGGCTTTCAGGGATGTTACCCAGTGCTGTGTTGGCACGTATGTCTATGACAATCCCTTTGCGGTGACCTGCATGATCGCCAGTCCAATTCCCCGCAATGTCAAACTTGCCGCCCCATACAAGACTGGCATCGTTCAAGTGCAGCACCGTGTCATTGGGGTAAAGGTGATGGTAGTTAATCGCCAGAACGAATAGTTGATTCAATGCATCTCCAGTCAGGTAATGATTGTCGTGATGCGCCTTGCCTGCTTCACCGCCAATCAAAACATAAAGCGTTGGATCATCAGGTATCGTCTCCAAATCTTTCACCATGACTTTCACCGTTGCCATTTGCGGGCTGTTGCTGCACATATCGCACGTCGCCGTGATGGTGTGCGTGCCGGAGATTTCTGTCGCGACAAAGGTGACCGAGAGCGTAGTGTTTCCGGAAGCAGGCGAAACACTGCCTTTGGGACGGGTGGATTCGCCGTGGGTATGCCCGCCGCTGGCGGGATCGACTTCCACTTTGACGGATACCGGTACGTCCTCGCTCGGCGGACTGCCATCCTGGTTCGTCACGGTGGCGGTAAACGCGTAGGTATTGCCGGGTTCGATGGTGGCGGATCCCGGTGTCAGCGTGAGCGTGTATTGCTCCAGAACGCAGCTTGTCCCGGTCGGGTCGGGCACGTAGGGGTCGTCGCAGGTGCAGGTCGAGCCAATTAAAGTAGCGTTGGGCGG
>JANLIB010000241.1 GCA_024653675.1 Gallionella sp.
GCTGGTTATCCCGCCAGCGGGAGAGGGAATTTGCGGGGCGATCTCCACTCAATATAGTGAGTTGTCCGGGGTACTTCCACATCAGTTTGAATCACACCCTCGTGCCTCTGCCTGCTGGCCGTCATGGTAGCGGACATGGTAACCTTCCTCTCTGAATCCTGCCGTTTCAACGCTTCCTGCCGGGTTTTCAGGGGCAGGTTGAAATTCCGGAATTTTTTCAACTCTCGTCTCAATCACTACAGGAGATCAATCATGCAGAACGAAACCGGTAACAATACAGGCAACTTCGAAGCAGAAGTGCGCAACGCTGTCGAGCAGGGGCACGATGTGCGGGAAAAAGTGCGGCAGCTTACCCTGCGCACCATCAGTACACGGTCGCTCGATATCAAATCCGTGCGGCAGATCGCGGATGCCGTGTTGCGTGGCGCCCGTGCGGGCGTGCAAAAGGAATTGCAGCATTCATCTGCGCAAACCGGCGTCGCGCGTGACCGCCTCAAGCAGGCTGTCGCCGGTCTGGATGTAGCGCTGGCGCAATTTGCCGAAGCCGCGAAGCTTACAATTAACGAAGCTGCGGGCCGGGCGCAGAAATATTCCAGCGACGATCTTGCGCGGGCGCGCGCAGACCTGGGAAAACTGGAGAAGACGTTCCTGGAAACTTTGCAAAGCTCGACCTCGGCTGCCAGGGATGTAACGGGAGAAATATTGCATGACCTCGCGGCGCACACCCGCACCCACGGCTCCGCCGTCGGCGCGCAGATGAAGGAAACGCTGTCCGTCATCGCGCACCAGATCGGCGCGGCAGGACGCGCCCAGGTGGGGGTTGGCCTGCATCTCGCGAAGAACACGTCCGATCTGATGCGCCAGATCGCTGCCGGCGTGCTCACCGGCGTGGCCGATCACATCAAACCCGGTCAAAACAAAGACAAGGGCGAGTGATGTTCTGGCAGGCACTGGTAGCCGCGCGCGATTTCGGGCGGCTGCACGAGATCGCCTCGGTACTGATCCGTTACGGCTTCGGCGACGTCGTCCGGCGTATGGGGATGGCCAATGTGCTGGAACGCGCGGGACGGGTTCTCCTGTGGAAACATGCGGAGGAGCTGGCCCACCTCGAACCGCCCGCGCGGGTACGGCGCGCGCTTGAAGATCTGGGACCGACCTTTGTCAAGCTTGGCCAGGTGCTCGCAACGCGGGTGGATCTGTTCGCACCCGAATGGATCGCAGAATTCAGCAAGTTGCAGGACAGCGCGCCCGCTGCGCCTTATGCTAAAATCAAGCAGCAGCTCACCGAAGATATGGGCGGCCTGCCCGAAGAAATATTTGCCCACTTTAACGCCGAACCCCTGGCGGCCGCCTCCATCGCGCAGGTGCACCGCGCCCGCCTCATGGACGGCAGCGAAGTGGTGGTCAAGGTGCGCCGTCCGGGCATCCGGTCTGTCATCGAAGCAGACTTGCGCTGGTTGATGCGCCTGGCAGAACTCGCCGAATCGGAAAACCCTGAGCTGCGCAATTTCCGCCCGCAGGAAGTCGTCCGGCAGTTTGAGCAATCGCTGCGGCGCGAGCTCGATTTTTCCTCGGAATGCCGCAATGCCGAACACATCGCGCAGAATTTTTCCGGCTACACCGATCAGGACACCGCAACGCAGTCCGCCGCTGACAAGGCGCCAGAAAGCACCATGGCCGGACTGCCATCCCCGCTGCCCGCGATCATCGTCATTCCCCGTGTCTTTTGGCAGTGGACCGGCGAACGGGTGTGCGTTCAGGAATTCATAGCCGGCATACCGGGGCGCAACCTTGCTGACGTTGACCGTGCCGGCCTCGACCGCAAGATGCTCGCACGGCGTGGTGCGCACGCAGTATTGAAGATGATCCTCGAGGATGGCTTCTTTCACGCCGACCCGCATCCCGGCAACGTGTTCTATCTGCCCGGCAACCGCATCGCTTTCATCGACTTCGGCATGGTGGGACGTCTCACCGATGAACGCCGCGACCAGATGATCCGGGTGCTGCTCGGCCTGGTGCGGCACGAACCCGCGCGCGTCGCCGATGTGATGCTCGACTGGAGCGGAGACAGCGCGGTGGATGAGGCTGCCCTGCTGCTGGAGATACAGACCTTTGTGGATCAATACCACGGCTTGCCGCTGAAGCAGCTCAGCATAGGCGCCATGCTCACCGACCTGGTCGCTATCCTGCGCGAACACCGCATCGTACTGCCGGCCGATCTCGCGCTATTGATCAAGGCCTTCATCACGCTCGAAGGCATGGGGCGCGAACTCGACCCGGATTTCGACATGGCCGGCGAGGCCATCCCCATGCTGGAGCAGTCGTTGCGTTCGCGTTATACGCCTTACGCGCTCATCAAGCGCGGCTGGCGGACAGCGGGCGATATGCTGGCGCTGATCGCGGATATGCCCCACGACCTCTCCCGGCTGCTGCGCGCTGCAAGGCGCGGGCGGCTGGAGATCCACATTGACGTCACGAACCTGAAGCACGTCGGCAACCAGCTCGACGGCGCCGCGAACCGTCTGGTGATCGGCATTGTCGTCGCTGCCCTGATCATCGGATCTTCAATCGTCATGACCGTATCCGGCGGCCCCGCGCTGCTGGGACTGCCTTTATTCGGCCTGCTCGGTTATCTCGGCGCGGCAATCGGAGCCGTATGGCTGCTGCTGTCGATCTGGAAAAGCAGCAAGGCGGATCGGGAGTGACCTTTGAGACATGCTGCATGATCCACTCAAGGGCGCCTCAACTTCAAAACAGGCATAGAATCAAACCTTGCCCGCACTTCGGGCAGGAATAAGGAGGTAATCATGTATCAACGCATTCTGGTTCCGATTGACGGCAGCGCGACTTCCGGGCGGGCGTTGCAGGAAGCGATCAAGGTGGCGGCTGGCAAGGCTCGCTTGCGCCTGGTTTATGTGATCGAGGAAACCTACCCGCTGGATGCCGAAAGCGTTGCATTCATCGATTATGCCGCGCTGCAGGAAGCGCTGCGCAAGACCGGCGAGCGCGCTCTGGCACTGGCCGCAGAAAAGGCGCGGAAGTCAGGCATGACAGCGGAAACTGCGCTGCTCGAAGCGAAGGGCGAGCGAGCAGCAAGAGTGATCGACGGCGAAGCCTTGAATTGGCCGGCCGACCTGATCGTCATCGGCACGCATGGGCGTTCCGGCCTGAGCCGTTTGCTGATGGGCAGTGTCGCGGAAGGTGTGGTGCGCGGGGCATCGGTTCCTGTGCTGCTGGTTCGCGCCGAGTGAATCCAGCCGATATTTATTGAGCTTCGCAGGGTGGACGTGTTTACGCTGAGCTCCGCTGTTTCCCCGCCCACATTCCTGAAAGGATGGAAATGAACAACAGGGTTCACCAGATTCTCGATCAGATAAGCGCTCTCGAAAATGAATTGCATACGGCCATCGAACAAGAAGGGGGACACCTGCTTTACCAACTGGAAGGTAAGCGTGTCACTTTCGAGCGCGCCATCAAGGAGGCTCACCTCAAGGTCAGGATGGGCGTGCTGCACTGGTTCCTGACCGTGCGCCCTCAGAATTTTCTCACCGCACCCATCATCTACGGCATGATTTTCCCGCTGGCACTGTTCGACCTGTTCGTTACCTTTTATCAGGCAACCTGTTTCCCCATTTACCGGATCGACAAGGTGCGCCGCGCCAATTACATCGTAATGGATCATCAGCACCTGGCTTACCTGAATATCATTGAAAAAGTGGATTGCATGTACTGCTCGTATGCCGTCGGGCTGCTGGGTTACGCGCGCGAGATCACGGCGCGCACCGAGCAATATTTCTGCCCGATCAAGCACGCACGAAAGATCCTCGGCGCGCATTCGCGCTATAAGGATTTTCTGAGCTATGGCGATGCGGACAATCTGCATGACAAAGTCGAAGAATTTCGTCTCTCTCTGGTCAAGGAAGATGAGAGCGATACGGCCAAATAGCTTTTGAAACAGCATTTGCTCTGATTCAAGGAATCAGTGCCTAAGTATTGCCGAAGAGATATTTCCTAACTGCGCATCGTGAACCCGCATCGCCATGCCATTGAAGAATTCTTTGCGCATCTGCACAGCAGCGCGCAGGGATTGACGCAGGCCGAGGCCGTGCAGCGGCTGGCGAAGTACGGCGCCAACCAGATCGAAAGAATCTCCGGGCAATCATTCGCCGGAAAGCTGCTCAAGGAATTCACCCACTTCTTCGCGTTGATCCTGTGGCTGGCGGCAGGTCTGGCATTCGTCGCCGAGTGGAAAGATCCCGGACAGGGCATGGCGATGCTGGGCTTCGCGGTGCTCGGCGTGATCCTGATCAACGGACTGTTCTCGTTCTTGCAGGAATACCGCGCGGAAAAAGCGCTGGCCGCGCTGCGCAATCTGCTGCCGCACCACACCACCGCATTGCGCGACGGCAGGACGATACAACTGCCGGTGTCCGAGTTGGTGCCCGGCGATGTGGTGCTGCTGGCGGCGGGTGACGATGTGCCCGCCGATTGCCGCCTGATCGAATCGTTTGGCGTGCGCGTCAACACCGCCAATCTCACCGGCGAATCCAAGCCGATGGCGCGTGAAGCGGACCATATACAGGAGGAACAGGTTTCATTACGGCGCAACATCCTGCATGCCGGCACCTCGCTGATCTCGGGCGAGGCAAAAGCGATGGTGTACGCCACCGGCATGCACACCGAATTCGGCAACATCGCGCGCCTGACGCAAGCCGCGCGCGAGCCGCTGTCGCCGCTGCAAAAAGAGATCGCGCGCCTGTCCCGATTGGTGGCGCTGTTCGCCACGCTGCTCGGCGCAGTGTTCTTCCTGATCGGCCAGGTTATCGGATTGTCGTTCTGGGAAAACCTGGTGTTCGCGATCGGCATCATCGTCGCCAACGTACCGGAAGGATTGCTGCCCACCGTCACCCTGTCGCTGGCGATGGCGACCCAGCGCATGGCAAAGAAGAATGCGCTGGTGCGCCATCTGCCTGCCGTGGAAACGCTGGGCGCGGCCAGCGTGATCTGCAGCGACAAGACCGGCACGCTGCTTGCACCTGATAAGTTGGTTGCTGCCGAGCCGCTGTACGCGATCATGCGCCATTGCCATGACCTGCACCGCGTCGAACAGAACGGGAATACGGCATGGCAGGGCGACCCGATGGAAGTAGCGCTGCTGGAAGCTGCACCATCGGACGGCAAGGTGTTTGCACGCCTTGACGAGATTCCGTTCGACACCGAGCGCAAGCGCATGTCGGTGATTTGCTCCACACAGCAAGGGCACATGCTGTATTGCAAAGGCGCGCCGGAGACGGTGTTGCCGCTGTGCAGCGACATGCTGCTGCAAGGGAAACAATTACCGCTGGATGAAACCAGCCGCGTTGCACTGCTGAACGCACATGAACAGATGACCGAGCGCGGGCTGCGCGTGATCGCTTTAGCTTATCGTAACTTGCCAGAACACGCCGAACAACGCGAGACCGAGCTGGTCTTTGCCGGACTGATCGGCCTGGTCGACCCGCCGCGTGAGGCCGTCCCAGCCGCGATACGCGTCTGCCAGGCCGCCGGGATCCGCGTGATCATGGTCACCGGCGATCATCCGCACACTGCCAGCGCACTGGCGCGCGAGATCGGGCTGGCGCAGAACCCTATCGCCGTGACCGGCGACAAGTTGCGCCTGATGTCGGAGGCCGACCTGCAATTGTTGCTCGACGAACCCGAGGTGCTGTTCGCGCGCACCGGCGCCGGCCAGAAGATGCGCATCGTGCAAGCCCTGCAGCGCAAGGGCGAGATCGTTGCGGTGACCGGCGACGGGGTGAACGACGCACCGGCGCTGAAGTGCGCCGATGTCGGTATCGCGATGGGCATCTCCGGCACCGATGTCGCCAAGGAATCGGCCGACATCATCCTGCTCGACGACAACTTCGCCACCATCGTCGCGGCGATCGAGGAAGGCCGCGCGGTGTTTGACAACCTGCGCAAATTCCTCACTTACATCCTCACCTCCAACATCCCCGAGATAGTTCCTTATCTGGCCTTCGTGCTGTTCAGGATTCCGCTGCCGTTGACCATAATACAAATCCTCGCGGTCGATCTCGGCACCGACATGCTGCCCGCGCTCGCGCTCGGCGCGGAAAAACCCGACCCCGGCACGATGCGGCGGCCACCGCGGCTGCGCAGCGAGCGGCTGCTCAACCGGGCATCGCTGCTGCGCGCCTACCTGTTCCTCGGACCGCTGGAAGCGATCGCCGCGATGGCGGCATTCTTCTTCGTGCTGCACGGCGGAGGTTGGCAGTATGGGCAGATGCTGGGCCATCACGACAACTTGTACCTGCAAGCCACCACGGCCTGCCTGTCGGCGATCATCGCGATGCAGGTGGTCAACGTGTTCCTGTGCCGGCACCCCACCCTGTCCGCGTTCAGCCGCAGCCACCGCCGCAATCGCCTGATCTGGTACGGGATCGTTTTCGAGCTGTCGCTGCTGTTGCTGATAACCTACACACCGTGGGGCAAAGCGCTGTTCGGCACCGCACCGCTTGGTATTGAAGTATGGCTGTTCATCGCCCCCTTCGGGATCGTCATGTTGCTGCTCGAAGAATTGCGCAAGGCGGTGGTGCGCAAGCGCAGCGAATAAGCCGAATAAGAAAATCAAAGCCCCGTCATTCCGGCGCAGGCCGGAATCCAGTTGATTGAATATTACCCGCGCAGCGGGACAAAAACCAAAAGCATGTTTAATAAAAGGCGCACGGATTCCGGCCTGCGCCGGAATGACGCCATAATTTTTGTTAGCCGTTTCTAGTTATCAGGGCTTTACGGTAAGCTACGCGCTTTCATCAACCGCATAACAGAATAAACATGGCCCAATATGTAATGTCTATGCTCCGCGTGAGCAAGATCGTTCCCCCCAAGCGTCAGATCATCAAGGATATCTCCCTCAGTTTCTTCCCCGGCGCGAAGATCGGCCTGCTCGGCCTGAACGGCTCGGGCAAATCCACCGTGCTGCGCATCATGGCGGGCGTGGACAAGGAATACGACGGCGAGGTGCAGCACCTGCCCAACATCCAGATCGGCTACCTGCCGCAGGAACCGCAGCTCAACCCCGAACATACCGTGCGCCAGGCCGTGGAAGAAGGCCTGGGCGAAGTGTTCTCCGCGCAGAAAAAACTCGATGAAGTGTATGCAGCGTATGCCGAACCGGATGCCGACTTCGACAAGCTCGCCGCCGAACAGGCGCGGCTGGAAGCCGTCATCGCCGCATCGGGCTCGGATGCCGAACACCAGCTCGAGATCGCCGCCGATGCGCTGCGTCTGCCGCCGTGGGACGCGCTGGTCAAGAATCTTTCCGGCGGCGAGAAGCGCCGCGTCGCGCTGTGCAAGCTGCTGCTGGAAAAGCCCGACATGCTGCTGCTCGACGAGCCGACCAACCACCTCGACGCCGAATCAGTGGATTGGCTGGAGCAATTCCTGGTGCGCTTCCCCGGCACCGTGGTCGCGGTCACCCACGATCGCTACTTCCTCGACAACGCCGCCGAATGGATACTGGAACTGGACCGCGGCCACGGCATCCCGTGGAAGGGCAATTACTCGAGCTGGCTGGAACAGAAGGAAGCGCGGCTGGAGACCGAGAACAAGCAGATCGACGCGCACATGAAGTCGATGAAGCAGGAACTGGAATGGGTGCGGCAGAATCCGAAAGGACGCCAGGCGAAATCCAAAGCGCGTATCGCCCGCTTCGAAGAACTCAATTCGCAGGAACACCAGAAGCGCAACGAGACGCAGGAGATCTTCATCCCGGTCGGCGAACGGCTCGGCAACGAGGTCATCGAATTCAACAACGTCTCCAAAGCCTACGGCGACCGCCTGCTGATCGACAACCTCAGCTTCAAGGTGCCGCCCGGCGCCATCGTCGGCATCATCGGCCCGAACGGCGCGGGTAAATCCACGCTGTTCAAGCTGATCACCGGAAAAGAAAAACCGGATACCGGCGAAGTGAAAATCGGCACGACTGTAAAAATTGCCCATGTTGACCAGGCGCGCGATTCGCTGCAGAACGACAAGACCGTGTTCGACGCGATCTCCGGCGGCAACGACATCCTCACCGTGGGCAAATACGAAACCCCGGCGCGCGCCTACATCGGCCGCTTCAACTTCAAGGGCGGCGACCAGGCCAAGATCGTCGGCCAGCTCTCCGGCGGCGAGCGCGGGCGGCTGCATCTGGCGCAGGTGCTGATCTCCGGCGGCAATGTGTTGTTGCTCGACGAACCTTCGAATGACCTCGATGTTGAAACGCTGCGCGCGCTCGAAGACGCGCTGCTCGAATTCGCCGGCTGCGTGCTGGTGATCTCGCACGACCGCTGGTTCCTCGACCGCATCGCCACCCACATCCTCGCTGCGGAAGGCGATTCGCACTGGACGTTCTTCGACGGCAACTATCAGGAATACGAAGCGGACAAGAGGAAGCGGCTGGGTGAAGAAGGCGCGAAGCCTAAGCGGATTCGGTATAAGCCGATTAGTAGGTGATGCTATGGCATGCGAAATATTTTAATAGGTATACCAAAAATAATTGACAGAGTGAGTTCATGGCTACAACTATTAATCAAAGTTTTTTGCAGCTGAAGTCGAATTTAGAAATTACTGGGCTTCAGCAAGCAACGGTATCCACTCGTCAGCAAAATGTACGGGATGCTTTAAGTACTGATCTTACTGTTCTAGATTCGTTTCTGACTGGCTCCTATCGCCGTAGCACTATGATTGCTCCCCTCAAGGCCGCAGATATAGATATTGTTGTGGTGCTTGATGTGTCTTACTTCAAGCAGGACGGCCAAGCATGGTTGCTCGACAAGGTAAAAGCCACTCTCAAAAAGACATATCACACTAGTCCGAAAATCAGCCGTAATGGTCAAGCAGTTACTATCACTTTTACAGATTTTACTGTTGATGTTGTTCCTGCGTTCAATCGAAAGGGTGGCGGCTATTTGATTGCGGATTCGGTAAATGGGCGCTGGATTTCAACTGACCCAAAGAAACACGTTGATGTTTGGGCTGTAGCAAACACGGCGCATAGTGGGGACTTGGTTCCATTGATAAAGATGATAAAGGGTTGGAATAGGCAGCACAGTGGTTTACTCCGTTCGTTTCATTTGGAATCAATGATTTTGGAAATTCTTAACAATATAAAAATCGATAGCTATTCTTCAGGTGCGCGATTTGTTTTTGATAAAGCACGTAAAGCGGTCAAGGGTGCAATTTATGATCCCGCTGGCTATGGTGGCAACTTGGCCGATTATTTGGATACGCAGCAAAAAATGGACGATGTGGTCAGCAGGTTGGACACTGCCTATAACAGAGCTTTAGAAGCTGAAAATCTGGAGAAACAGGGCCAAACCGCACTTGCAGTTGCCAAGTGGCGAATGATTTTCGGTGATTACTTCCCTGCGTATGGCTGATCAAATTGTGAAAATTGATCCAATCCGCAAGCGCTACTATCGACCACTCGAATTGGCCGAAAACCTATCGGACTGGCTTTTCTACATAGTTGCAGTTCTTTCGATTTTGGCTCTTGTGGTAAATCAAACGAACAGCCCAAAAATGTACGATTTAGTGCAAGGTGCATTTGTTGTTGGAGTATTGGCACTATTTTCTATTGGACTTGGTGTCCGCCTGTACTGGAC
This sequence comes from Gallionella sp., assembly GCA_024653675.1. Classification (GTDB taxonomy): domain Bacteria; phylum Pseudomonadota; class Gammaproteobacteria; order Burkholderiales; family Gallionellaceae; genus Gallionella. The sequence continues at coordinate 9,651 of JANLIB010000241.1, forward strand.
ACCTCGAGCTGATGATAAGCGCCGACAAGACTTACTTTCCAACTCATTTTCTGTGGCGATCACACATGAGCAAACAGTCGGCTACTACAACAATACACAGACGAATCCCTTAAAACGGCTCTGTGTATCACTGCTGGAAAATAGCTTTTTCAGCAAGAATGTGACGTTAGCAATGGCTCACGATGAGCGCATAAAAATTGCTTTGTACGCGTTAATTTGGGTCATAGCATTATTGAATCGCTCCACTGACTTGGCCCTCATAGTGTCAATTGCTCAAGCTATTTTCAGTGAGCAGATCATCTCGCGATGGATTCGATTGGAATGGCTGAGGATGCGTTTCGAGCGTGTCTATGAAAACCTATACCGACTTGTTCAAACTACTAGTGACTTCGACAAAGATGAGTTTCGTGTTCGTGTAATTGAGGCCTATGGAGAGTATGAGACAGGTAAAGGGTATGGAGGGGTAACTCTGTCTGCGAAGGTGTTTGAACAACTCAATTCGACGCTTTCATCGGAATGGGATCAAATAAGGCAGATGTTGAAGGTCTGAACAAAATAATCGTAGGCTGACGGGGCCAGGTCTTGCATTAACGCATCGAGCTTAGCAAGCTGGGTCAGGCCACGTTTTCTACTGAGTTAAATGAAAGCTAATGGGGTCAGCATCGCAATAGTATTCCCCATCCAAAAAGCGCCGGGGTCGAATTGTTTTAGTGCGCGGCCCGCATGATTAAATATGAAATCGCTACCGGAACCTGGTGCTCAGGGAGTAAGTAGATGAAGACCTATATCGCACTCTTCCGGGGTATCAATGTTGGCGGAAATAACAACCTGCCCATGAAGGAACGTAAGAGTTATCCCGGAAATCCTGATGGCGAGCGGGCTTGCCATTCTTTGGGTTTGCTGTAAACTAACCGCCATTAGTTCACTCTGAGGTCGCTATGCTTACTGTCAATATCCACGATGCCAAAACCCAGCTTTCCAAGCTGGTCGAACTGGCCGCGCAAGGCGAATCGTTCATCATCGCCAAGGCGGGCAAGCCGATGGTGAAGGTGGTCCCGTTGGGCAAGGCTGAAGTGGGTACGGCCACGCGCCTGGGCTTCATGGCTGGGGAGTTTACCGTGCCGGACGATTTCGACCAGATGGGCGGCGGCGAGATCGAAAGTCTATTTGCGGGGCGCAAGGCTTGAACCTGTTGCTCGACACGCATTTGTTGCTGTGGGCAGCAGGCGAGCCGCAGCGGCTGCCGGCCAAGGCGCGCGCCTTGCTGCTGGCTCCCGCAAACCAACTCATATTCAGTTCTGCCAGCCTGTGGGAGATCAGCATCAAGAACGGGCTGGAACGTTCGGATTTCAACGTTGATCCACGCCGCCTGTGGCGCATGTTGCTGGTCAACGGCTACCGCGAGTTGCCCGTCACCAGTGAACACGCCATCGCTGTGAACGATCTTCCGCCTTTGCATAAGGATCCGTTCGACCGCATCCTCGTGGCGCAAGCGCGCGTGGAGGGACTGACGCTACTGACGGCGGACAAGGCTGTGGCGAAATACGGCGAGGGTGTAAGGAAGGTATGAGGATGTGGGAACATCAATCTACTGGAGTTATTGCCATGCAATACAACATGCGTGAAGCCAAGAACCAACTTTCTAAATTGGTGCAAGCCGTGCTGGCGGGCGGGGATGTGGTCATTGCCAGGAATGGCATTCCGGTAGCCAGATTAATGAAGATCAATACGTCTGGTGCCATGCGCAAACCGGGTGCGTGGGCTGACTTGCCCAAGGCCGAAGAGGATTGGGGCGCTCCGGTTTCTCATTCGAAAGACCCTGACCTGCAAAAAGCTCCGCAAGCGCTAATGCGCGCTTCCGAGAAGGCGCGCTTGCTGGCCGAACAAACCGGCACGACTTTCGTCGTGCGCAAACCCGCTCCCACTGCAAAGGCCAATAAGCAAAAATAATCCGCAGGAGCTAATGGGGTCTGCATCGCAATAGCTTCCCCATCCAAAAAGCGCCGGGGTCGAATTGTTTAAGTGCGAGGCCCGCATGATTGTGAGCTAATGGGGTCAGCGCAATAGTTTTCCCATGCTAAGAATTAAGTTAATGGGGTCAGCATCACAATAGTTTTGAGAAGTGAAATGAGAGTAATCGATAGGGTCAGACTCCACTGATCCTGAATTCAACGTGGCGAAACTGCAGGTTTGCATTGATGTTTCCATAGAACGGTCTACCTTCAATGGAAAAAGCGATGCTGGGCATCGTGCTGGTTTTAGCCATCATCTATATCTTTCCTTATTGACCGAACAGCAGAACTCTCTGCTTCCACAAAATCCTGGCCAACTCGTGCGGAACTGGCACGCCATCGCGATGCCTGGCTGCATGATCGCCAGGTGATTAGTGTGCGGCAGCGCACGGATGCAAACGACAAGTTCCAATAAGGTTACTGCAATTACACACGGTGCATGGCGTATCGATGGCAACGGCTTGTTTCTTGTTTTCGCAGTCGTTGTTTTTTCGATCAATTCCTGGCACTTCGCATAAACCGACCCGTTATGGAGCACCCATGGATCAATCAGAGCTTATTGAAAAAGTTGCAAGGGAGTTGACCATATCGAACGCTTCGTCTCAGCGCTTGCTGAAGGCGACACTGCGGGAGATTCGTGACCTGCTCCGGGTCGGACACGCGGTAACCATCCCGCACCTTGGCACCTTCGACACGGCGACGTACGAGGAGCACCGTGGTTATCGGCCAGTCAGTCATGATTTTGCGATTTTCCCAAAACGGCGCGTACCCGTGTTTCGCACGGGCACACTGCTTCGTGAAGAAGTTTACGATATCGAATCGGACGAAGCAGGTGCGCCGACATGAGCGACGACAACAAGATAACGCTCCACTCCTTTGCGGCGCTGGTGGCCGCGCGTGCCAAGGTCAGTAGTGTCGAAGCAAACACCTATATCCACCAATTCGCGAAGACCATGAGTGAGGAATTGGAGGCGGGTGGCGACATTCATCTGTATCACTTTGGCCGTTTCCATACGACCCATGTCGATGAACAGGCGGGGCACGATCCCAACTCCGGCGCGCCGTTAACGATTCCCGGGCACTCGCGTGTCCACTTTCGCCCCTACACCGCATTGCGTTTTGCTGTCAACGCGCCTTTCCGTCAGTTGCGAATCAGGGAACTCACTCCGGACAAAACAGCTTGGCGTACCAGAACCGGCGTTTGGATCTTGCTGGTGCTGCTTGCATTGCTGCTGATCGTGCTTGGCATCAGGGAAAAGAGTGGAGTATCCACTCAGGATGCGTCCCTGGTTCCGCCCGCAACCGTTCCCACTGCTCCCGTGGAACCGGAAACCACCCCGTCGGTAGCTGCGGCGACGGGGGTTATCGTGTCGCCCGGCGATACGTTGTGGGCGATTGCTGCGACCAGATTGGGCGATCCCTATTGGTGGCCGATTATCTATGCGGAGAACAGACCAGAGTTGTCCCGCCGAAACCCGGACCTGATCGATAGCGGGATCACACTGCGGATACCCGCTCTGGCCGGCAGCGTGAACAACCCTAGTGTCGCTGATCTCCGTCTGAAAACGAACGGCTACCAAATGGCGGCCGACGATTACCAGAAACTCGGCAATCCTCGAGCCGCAGAGTATGAGAAGGTCGCGGCTCGCTGGTCTAAAGAATAATCGGGTAGCGTAGCTCAGCCTTGTGATTGCCCTCCCTCATTAAACCGTACATTCCGGGCGAACTGATTGCGTATGGCAATTAGTTCGGCCTGAGCTGCCATCACTGGTACGTTTGAATTACTTCCGCTGTGTGTAACCAGGCAAACTCCATGAAGGTCGATTGCGTCCGCACGTGCTATTTACTACTATGCGTCCAACCCAATACATCTCGTTGAGGAGCTCATGGGGTCGGAGCTAATGGGTTTAGCTTTGCAATAGTTTTCGAGAAAAGCGAAAGGTACCGGAGTCGAATTGTTTCAGTAATGATATGGGGAGGGGGTTAAGATGAAACAGTGGTCAACATCAACAACTTTAAGCACTGCCAAACTTCATAAGGTTGGGCAAATCGGATTATTTGCATGCTTGTTGAATCTAATTTGTGTGCCAGTATCAATATGCGAGGTTTTGCAAACGCCACTGCAGCCTGGCACTCGTACTTATCTGGAACCCATCCCGGTCGATGGTATACCACCAAGTAGCGCGAGTCGACCAGATGCCAGGAACGGTCTGACTTTAAAGACACTTCAGTACGTGATATTGGTGGAGGGATTGCGATTGTGATCATTCCCACTTATGAAGAAGCAAAAAGGATTGCTGCGAATATTATATTTTCCTACCACGATAAAGATGCAGTAACAATGTATCCGGAGAAATTCCAACTTGAGATATTTCCAGGTGAAAAAATTGTTTCACTTGGAAAAATAATAAAGATAAACAAATATGAGGGAGAGGATAACAATTACGCTATTGAAGCTTATGTTGAGTTTCCTTTGCAGGGTATAAGTTTCGACAATGTAAGGTTTATATTTCCGGAAGGATCGTTTGTATCCAATAGAAGGTACGTAAACAATAATATCAAGCCATTCGGATTCAAAAGGACAGCTCTGGTAATTAGCAACAATCATGTTAATAGTGCGGATCCATGTATGTACTTTAAGAAACAGTAGGAATTAAAGCAGCAAATGGGGTCACCCATTAGCCGACCTGCGTCAAGCGCAGTGATATAGCGAATGAAATGAATGAAATGGGGACGTGAATGAAATGGGGACGGAGCCCAAATAAATTCCGTGGCGTCAGCCATTGAAAGCTAATGGGGTCACCGTCGCAATAGTTTTGAGATGAACGGAAATCATGACTCTATCGGCACACAACAAGCGCATCGTCATCATCGCCGGGCCGAACGGCGCGGGGAAAACGACCTTTGCGCGTGAGTTTTTGCCGACCGATGCGGAATTGCCCAACTTTGTGAACGCCGATTTGATCGCTGCCGGGTTGTCGCCTTTCGCGCCTGATCTGGCGGCTTTCAAGGCGGGACGAATCATGCTGGAAACGATTGCGGACTATGTGAAGCGCGGCGAAAGTTTTTCTTTCGAGACGACACTTTCCGGTTTGACCTATGCACAGATGATTCCGGTCTGGCGCGCATCGGGCTATGTGGTGAAGTTGATCTTTCTGTCCTTGCCGGATGTCGAGCTGGCTATCGAACGAGTCGCTACCCGCGTGATTCAGGGCGGGCACAATGTCCCGGTAGAGGTCATCCGCCGCCGCTTTGCGCATGGCATCCAGAATTTCGAGCGCTACAAGGTGCTGGTGGATAGCTGGCAACTGTACGATAATTCGGATGCACCTCCCGTGTTGCTAGATGAAAGGCAGTACAAATGAAAGCGCCAGTTTCTCACTTGAAGGACCCCGACCTGCAAAAAGCTCCGCAAGCGCTAATGCGCGCTTCCGAGAAGGCGCGCCTTCTGGCCGAACAAACCGGCACGACTTTCGTTGTGCGCAAATCCGCTCCCACTGCCAAGGTCAATAAGCAAAAATAATCCGCAGGAGCTAATGGGGTCACCATCGCAATAGTTTCCCCATCCAAAAAGCGCCGGGGTCGAATTGCTTTAGTGCGAGGCCCGCATGATTGAAAATGAAATCGCTACCGTAACCTGGTGCTCAGGGCATAGGTAGATGCAGACCTATCTCGCACTCTTTCGGGGTATCAATGTAAACAATCGGGTGTAAACAATAACAATCGTAACAATCGGTGACAAACAATCGGGTACAGACCACGGTTTCCCAAAATTAAACATCGCAATAGTTTTCAGGATGCCACCTTTGAAATGAAGAAGATCAAAATCTATAGGAATCAATAGGGCCAGACTGAGCTAACCCGGATAATCCATTAGGCCACGAACCCACTGCAGGAGCGAGCTTGCTCGCGAAAAACTTTGCCAGCAAGCTGGCTCCTACGATTGGGGAAGCCTCTAATGGACAATCCGGGTTTAACTCATTTGGGGGTTCCCCCGGGACAAAGATGATGCGCCTGGCCATCATAGTATGCCTGCATGAATTTATCACAAGGCCAAATGGTTGAGGCTCGATTGATATGAGAGTTGATCGAGCCTGTCCATTGGTTACCTTTCCTTTTCACCCAGCGTGCGCCAGGATACAGCAACACCCTAAATCAGGGGATGCGTAGGCTTGTCAAACCATAAGCGTTTACGTTCAGTGCCATAGATGCCGCTCAACTTCCACCCACCGGCCTCCTTGACCAATACATGATCCTGTTTGTTCCAGTTATCTATAGTAACAGGCCATTTTTCATCTTCAGGCACCCCCACAATGAGGCCGCTAGACTGTATAACAACCATGTTTTCATCTGCTGATATATTTACAAACTTCACGTTATTGAGAATTGCCATGGCATCAACTCTGGAGAATATTCTTTGCCATGCTTCGGCTACAGATCTTTTATCAAGATCTCCGTCGCGATAGTTTTCGGAATATTGCGCCATGAGTGCCGCCATATTTTTAGTTTCGATGGCCTTTTGCGTTGTCAGAAAAAACATCGTTATTTCATTAAAGGCCTGTTCCCCCAACTGTTGTTTCGCAGCAGGATCGATATTCGTGGAATATCTAACCGAGCTTTGGAATGCATTGGCCTGGCTGGATTGGTTAAACATGCTGCTATCTTCATCGTTGCTGAAGCTTTTGTCAGCCTGCAAGGCAGGCTTCATCATTCCTATCACCAATCCGGCAGCGACTACAATCATCAAGCCTGATGTATTAAATTTTAATTTCGACGTCATGATTATTCTCCTTAGTTGAACTACCAGGCAAGCAGAATACTGCGCTAAACTTAAGAAACGCTTAAGGACAGAACCAGCGAAAGTTTGACCAAGCAATCGCCATCGGGGACAGTTACCATTGAAATGCCGAATTCAGCGGGAGCGGCAGCCTGTAGCAAAAGCTAATGAGGTCATCGCAATTGTTTGCCAGGATGCAGCTATGGAAATGAAAAAGATCAATTCGGGCAGGTTGCGCGCCATCGGCTATGATGCGCGCGCAAGGATTTTGCATGTCCAGCTCGACGATGGCAGCATGCTGCAGTACGGCGGAGTCGGCGAGGATACCTGGCGCCGTCTGAGCACTTCGGGCACGGCATGGAGCTTTTATCGCGACAACATCGAGGAGGAGTTTGCGGCGAAGCGCGTTTCCGGCGCTGCCCCCGCTGCCAGGAACCCGCTCGACGAGCTGTTCCGGAAACCCTGAGTCACGCAAGACGCAATAAATCTTTATGGCCCGAAGGGGCATGATGCATCGCCGCATGCATGGTTGATAGAAACCACCGGTCAATGCGCTATGCGCAGTCTGGCCACGCAGCCCCCGCTTGATCGAGACATTCATGATGCGTACTATTTGACAATTTATTCTTTCAGGGAAATAAACATGAACACTGATCCGCTTATTGAATTCAAGACCAAACAACGCGAAACCTGGTCGATGGGAAATTTCGGCGACATTGCCGTCTTCACGACACCCGTGGCCGGGCATCTGGTTCGCTTTGCCGGGGTGGCGGGCGGCCAGGCGGTGCTGGATGTGGGGACGGGAACCGGCGTGGCTGCGATCACGGCGCGGAATATGGGCGCGAAGGTGACCGGACTTGACCTGACCCCTGCGCTGCTCGCACAGGCGAGAGAAAGCGCAGCAGTGGCAGGCCATGGCGATATTGCCTGGCATGAAGGAGACGCCGAGGCGCTGCCTTTTCCGGATGCCTGCTTCGATGTCGTGTTGAGCCAGTTCGGGCATATGTTCGCGCCGCGCCCCGAGGTTGCAGTGAGCGAGATGCTGCGCGTGCTGAAGCCCGGCGGCATCATAGCTTTCGCAACCTGGCCCGGTGAGCATTTGATCGGCCGTTTGTTCAGCCTGAACGCGAAATATGTCTCGCCCCCGCCGGGCGTTGCATCGCCGGTGCAGTGGGGCGATGTCGCTATCGTGCGGCAGCGGCTGGGGGACGGCGTAAGGAATCTGCACTCAGAGCGTGGCATCATGGGTATCCCCGCGCTCAGCCCCAGGCATCTGCGCTTGTTCCAGGAAGCCAAGACCGGCCCTTTCATCCGGACTGTGCAGGCTTTGCAGCAAGACCCCGCAAGTCTCGAAGCGTGGCGGAATGAAGTGGATGAAATGGTGAGCGAATATCTGCATGACAATATCGTCCGTCACGAGTACCTGCTGACGAGGGCGATCAAGGCCTGACAGCCCGGAGGGCGCAACCAGCGTGACTTTTTTTCATCAGGTTCATCTACTGTTTAAATATGGGCACCTCTAATAATTCAGATATCGTCATTCCGGCGAAGGCCGGAATCCAGTATTTTAAATAGGCTGGACACCGGCCTTCGCCGGTGTGACGAATTTTTGAGTTGCCCATATGTTTTTATTGGGGGAACGTATGAAGCAAATTCTGTGTTGCATGGCAATATTGGTTTCCATGCCTGCATCGGTGTTAGCCGATGTTTGCGAAACACATGAATCGCGGCGGTATGAGCCGGGGAAATCATCACATCAGCTATGTCTTTATGAGCCTAATACCATCGGGCTGACATGGGATGATGATGATCACGAGCGATTCATGGATTTCAAGTTGTCTGTCCGCTATCAGATGTTCCCTGAATACAGCACAAAATGGCTCAACCATGTTTCGGATCAACTTGGAGATGACTCGGCAATTTATTTTGCCTTCTCAGGCCGGTTTGGACAGTATATTGACACGCGTGATTCATCTCCGGTGGTCGCCAAGCGGTTCAACCCGAAAATTTTTATCCGGTTCTGGGGTAATAAAGACCAAGATGAGGTGAACCATTACAACTCCAATTACCTGGACGTAAGTTTGTTCAACCACGAATCCAACGGGCAGTCGATCGATAACAAGACCGGATATGACCTCGCCTATTTTCAATCCTCCGCCAAGGGATACAACGGTTACGATGCATATGACCACCTTAGCCGCAGCTGGGATATCTTCAGCATTGAATACCGGGATAAGAGGGAGGAATTAATTGAGGCTGCGCTGAAAAATCAATTTTTCAAAATTGATACTTCAGGTTATTACGGGCTGAAATACTTTATTCCCGGCAAAACTGAGGAATTCAATCCCGTGGGTGGAACAAATATACAAGGCTTGCAAGGATGGGAAACCGATCCCGAAGGAAAACCGCGGAAGGAGGTTGACGGGGTATCACTTGCCTATAAGGGGACAATCTATAACTCCGGTACTGCCCATAAGTTTTCGCTTTTACCGCTCAAATACTACCTTGGCTACACTACGGGCACACACAATCCCGGCGTGTACAATACCTGGCGTATTGAACTCGGATTTAATATTCCATATGTAGACTTGCCAATTACGGTGTACAGGCAAACAGGCTATAACAACGACCTGGCTCAATACTATAAGAAAACCGGTTCGGTCGGAATTTATGTGGATATCGGAAGTTTTTAATCAAGGGCACCTCTATTAATCCAAGCTCCGTCACGATACGGCGTTGCTCAAGAAACAACCGGACAAATTAAAACAACCAAGGCCTTTCCGCCAAGCCTCGCTTTTTTCTGCCGCCCTCTCACATGAATTTTCATAGCTCGCATCATTTGCCGCGCTGCACATCCTGGCATTGCCGTTGATGATGTTGTCAGGCTCATAGAATTTTGAATCAACTCGGATAATCCATTAGGAAACCAACCACCTTCCCCCTTTGAAAAAGGGGATCGAGGGGGATTTCGGCCATTTCTCGAAACTTCGTTTCGCTTGTCTTATATCCGCCCGACAGCTAAACCCCCCTCGCCCCCTTTTTCAAAGGAGGGAATGCCTCGTAATATCCCGGCTCAGTTCTAATGAACGATTCGGGATTATTGAGTATTCCTTAATTCATTACAGAATTAACCCTGATGCACCAAGAGTCCCTCTCCCGCAAGCGGGAGAGGGGTTGGGGTGAGGGGTGTCGAGC
>JANLIB010000116.1 GCA_024653675.1 Gallionella sp.
CCGCGATGTATTCCGCCGACATCAGCCATTCGGAAATGGTCGCCGACATGCCGCGCTTGAGGATCACCGGCTTGTTGATGCGCCCGACTTCCTTGAGCAGGTCGAAATTCTGCATGTTGCGCGTGCCGATCTGGATCACGTCCACGTCGTATTCCATGAACATGTCGATCTGGCGCACGTCCATCAATTCGGTGACGATGGGCAGTTTGTATGGGTCGGCCGCCTTGCGGAACATGGCCAGGCCTTCCTTGCCCTTGCCCTGAAAAGCGTACGGGCTGGTGCGCGGCTTGAACGCGCCGCCGCGCATCATGCGGCAACCGGCTTCATGGACGAATTTTGCCGACAGGTCCATCTGCTCCTGCGTCTCCACCGAACAAGGTCCGGCAATCACCTGAATCTGATTACCGCCGAGCGGGATACCGGCGATATCGATGACGGTGTTTTCCTTATGCGATTCGCGCGAAACGATCTTGTATTGCTTGGCGATGTGCATCGCAGACTCCACACCCGGCAGCGGCGTGAACATTTCCTCGGTCAGCGGACGTTCATCACCGATCGCGCCGATTACGGTGCGCTCGATGCCGCGCGAGATGTTCGCTTTCAAACCCGCTGTTTCGAGTCTCTTGACCACTGCGCCAATCTGTTCATCGGTAACATCTTTTCCCATTACGATAATCATTTATTTCTCCCCACGGGCATGATCAACATGACCATCCCTATTTAATTAATCTTGCGCTGCCCGTTCCCTCGCCTTAATCCTCTCCCGCTTTCCCCCTATCCAACTTTCCCCCGCAAGCGGGAGAAAGAGCAAACGAGAAAGGCAATATTCGATCCCCGGGAGAGGAAGCGAACGAACGCTACGCGAGATTTTCTGTTAACGCCTGCTGCAATGCAGACAAAAATTTCCCGTTCTCTGTTTCCAGACCGATGCTCACGCGCAAATATTCCGGCATGGCGTAACTGGCGACAGGGCGCACGATCACGCCCAACTCCAGCAAACGGCGATAGATGCGCGCCGCATCAGCAATTTTAAAGCTGACAAAGTTGGCCACGGACGGGATGTATGCCAGCCCCAGCGCGGCCAGTCCGTCCGTGATCTGTTTCATGCCGCGCCGGTTCAGCGCGAAGGTCTGCTGCACGAAATCCGTATCCTGCAGCGCCGCCACTGCGGCGGCTTGCGCCACGCTGTTGACGTTGAACGGCTGGCGCACGCGATTCAGCATATCCATAACCTGCGAATTACCCAATGCATAACCCACGCGTAACGAAGCCAGTCCGTAAGCCTTGGAAAAAGTCCGCGAGATGATCAGGTTGGGAAATTCTCCCAGCCATTTCACGCTGTCATAGCGGCACTCCTCCGGCAGGTACTCGTTATAGGCCTCGTCCAGCACCACCAGAATGTTGGCGGGCAAGGCGCGCAGAAATGCAAGCAGCACAGCGCCAGGTACAAATGTCCCGGTCGGATTGTTCGGGTTGGCGATGAAGATCAGCTTAGCGCCCTGTTTCACAGCGGCAGAGCGCATTGCATCCACATCATGTCCGTAGTCTTTGGCAGGCACGCTGATGCCCGTCGCACCGACCGCCTGGATCGCCAATGGATATACGGCAAAAGCGTGATCGGCATACACCGCCTTGTCGCCCACCGTGAGAAAAGCGCGCGCGGCCAGCTCCAGAAGATCATTGGAACCATTACCGAGAAAAACCTGATCGAACGATACTCCATAACGCCTGGCCAGCGCGTTCTTCAGCGCATAGCCATTGCCATCCGGATACAAGCTGATTTCGTCCAGCGCGGCGCGGGCCGCAGCGACAGCCCTGGGACTGGCGCCTGACGGATTCTCGTTCGAGGCCAGTTTCACGATACCCGTGATGCCCAGTTCGCGCTCCAGCTCGGAGATCGGCTTGCCGGGCTGATAGGGGGCAATGGCGCGGATGTAGGAAGGAGCCAGTTCAGAATAATTCATTTTAAAACCTTGATTAACTCTTTCTCGTCATTCCCGCGAAAGCGGGAATCCAGTGGTTTTATACGAAAGGCAATTTTAATTACTGGATTCCCGCTTTCGCGGGAATGACGGAATCTTTGTGGTATTCCGGTTTTTCAAATAATGTCGCTAAACAGCGACCGGGTACGAGCCAAGCACCTTGACGAATGTAGCGACTTGTTTGAGCTCGGCAAGCGCGGCAGCCACTTTGCCATCATTCTGGTGGCCTTCGATGTCCACGAAGAATACGTATTCCCACAAGCCCGAACGGGCCGGGCGCGATTCGAGCTTCATCATGCTGACCCCGTGCCTGACCAGCGGCGCCAGCAGATCGTGCACCGCCCCCGGACGGTTCGCGGCTGACATTACCAGCGACGTCTTGTCGTTTCCGGAAGACGCGACTGTCTGTTTGCCCAGCACCAGAAAACGCGTGGTGTTGTTGACATCATCCTCGATGTTTTCCTCGCATACCTTCAAGCCAAAATGCGCGGCAGCCTGGCTGCCCGCAATCGCCGCGCTGCCGGGATTTTCCGCTGCAAGCCGTGCGGCTTCGGCATTGCTGGCGGCCGGGATGCGGGCGGCATGCGACAGATTGGTGTTCAACCAGCCCTGGCACTGGCCGAGTGATTGCGGATGCGAATAGACTGTCTTGATCGTGCCCCTGTCGCATTGTTGCGCCAGCAGGCATTGATGGATGGGCAGATTCGATTCTCCGCACACCTGAAGCGTGCCCTGCAACAGCAAATCCAATGTGCGCCCGATGGCGCCCTCACTGGAATTCTCTACAGGCACGACGCCATAACTCACCTTGCCCGTCTCTACCGCACGGAACACGTCGTCGATGGTTGCGCACGACTGACCCTGTATCGCACTGCCGAAGCGTTTCAAAGCCGCTGCTTCGGTGAACGTCCCCTCCGGGCCAAGATAGGCGACCGTCAATGGCGCTTCCAGCGCGCGGCATTGCGACATCACTTCGGTGAACAGCTGCACCACGGCATCATTGCTCAAAGGCCCGCTGTTGCTGTCTTGCAGGCGTTTGAGCACCTGTGCCTCGCGCTCGGGGCGCAATATTTTCCCATCTTCCTTGAGATGGCCGATCTGCTGCGCGAGTCCGGCGCGCTGATTCAGCAGCTTCAGCAGCTCGTCATCCAGATGGTCGATCTGCTCGCGGAGCTGTTTCAATTTTTCACTCATGGCGCTTCGGGTTTTATCAGATTTCTGTTTCAAAAATAAAATAATCAGTTTGGCAGGGTGCAATAAACGAAGCGCATTGCACCATAGAGCCACATTCGGCGCAATGCGCTTCGCTTATTGTCGCCCTACCCAGGTTTCGTATTTCAACTTCCCGCTCATGCCGTTTTGGACAAAGGAAGATCGCGCACCATCAGCACCCCAGGAATGGCGGCGATCTGCGCGATCAGCTTGGCGGGAATCGCGCTGTCGGTATCCACCAGCGTGTAGGCCATCTCGCCCCGCGACTTGTTCATCATATTGTGGATGTTGATGCCCGCAGCGGCCAGCGTGGTGGATATCTGCCCCAGCATGTTCGGCACGTTGCTATTGGCGATCGCCATGCGGAACCCGGATTCGCGCGGCATGGAGACGTTGGGAAAATTCACCGTGTTGACTATGTTGCCGTGCTCCAGGTAATCGCGCAGTTGCTCCGCCACCATCACCGCGCAATTGTCCTCCGCCTCCTGCGTGGAAGCGCCCAGGTGCGGCAATGCCACGACGTTAGGCTGTCCCTGTAATTTCTGCGCGGGGAAATCGCATATGTAGCTGCGCAGATGTTTGCTCTCCATGCCCGCAAGAACCGCATCGTTATCCACGATCGCGTCACGCGAAAAATTCAGCAGCACACTGCCCGCCTTCATCGCCTGAACGCGCTGGGCATTGATCAGGTTGCGCGTAGCATCCAGCAGCGGCACATGCAGACTGACGAAATCGCTGTGCTTGAGCAGGTCTTCCACGCTGTGTGCCTTCTTCACCTGCGAAGGCAGGCTCCATGCCGCGTCCACGGTGATCTCCGGGTCGAAACCGATCACGTTCATGCCGAGACCGATGGCGGCGTCGGCCACCAGGCGGCCGATCGCCCCGAGGCCGATGACGCCGAGCGTGCGCCCGCGCAACTCGGTGCCCGCATAGTGTTTCTTACCGTCTTCGACCAGTTTGTGCAGCGTCGCATCGTCACCCTTCAAACTCGCGGTGAAATGCAGCGCCGGAACGATGTTGCGCGAGGCCAGCAGCATGCCGGTGATGACCAGCTCCTTCACCGCGTTGGCGTTCGCGCCCGGCGCGTTGAACACCGGCACGCCGCGCTCGCTCATCTTCTTCACCGGCACGTTGTTGGTGCCGGCGCCCGCGCGAGCAATGGCCAACACGGTGTTCGGGATGTGCATCTCCAGCATGTTGTGCGAGCGCACCAGGATCGCATCCGGCTCGGCGATCTCGGTGCCGGTCACATAACGTTCAGCGGGAAAACGATTCAGCCCGACTGAGGCAATCTTGTTCAGCGCGAGTATCTGGAAAGTTTTTGCTGCGGTTTTATTAACCATGATTTCTGGAAAACTCATTCATGAAGTTGACCAGCGCCTGCACACCTGCCAGCGGCATCGCGTTGTATATCGATGCGCGCATCCCGCCCACAGAGCGGTGCCCCTTCAGTTGCAGCAAGCCGCGCGCATCGGCCAGCTTGAGGAACTCGCCATCCAGTCCTGAGCCTGTCGAAGGGGCATCCTTCAGCGTAAAGGGCACGTTCATCCGCGAGCGGTCCGCCTTGTTCACCGGACAATGGTAAAAGCCATTGCTGGCATCGATCGCCGCATACAACAGATTGGCCTTGGCGATGTTGGTGCGTTCCATCGCGGCGATGCCGCCATTCTTCTTCAGCCACTGGAATACCAGTCCGGCCATATAGATGCCATAAGTCGGCGGCGTGTTGTACATCGAATCATTTTCGGCATGGGTCTTGTAGTCCAGCATGGCCGGCAGACCGGATGGAGCATGACCCACCAGATCATCTCGCACAATCACAAGCGTGAGTCCTGCCGGGCCGATGTTCTTTTGCGCGCCGGCATAGATCAGCCCGAATTTGGACACATCGACAGGACGCGACAGGATATTGGACGACATGTCCGCCACCAAAGGCACTGAACCGGTTTTGGGCACCCAATTAAACTCTACGCCGCCTATGGTCTCGTTCGGCGTGTAATGCACATAGGCTGCTTCCTTGTCCAGCTTCCAGGTGTCGAACGCGGGCACGTAGGTACAGTTCTTGTCGGCGTTGTTTGCCACCACATTCACATAGCTGAATTTCTTCGCTTCGCCGATCGCCTTCTTCGACCATTCACCGGTGTTGACGTAGTCCGCAGAGAGCTTGCCGCGCAACAGGTTCAACGGAATCATCGCGAACTGCTGGCTGGCGCCGCCCTGCAGGAACAGCACCTTGTAATTGGCCGGGACGCCAATCAGCTCGCGCAGATCGGCCTCGGCCTGCGCCTGTATGCCCATGTACTCCTTGCCGCGATGCGACATTTCCATCACCGACATGCCGCTGCCGTGCCAGTCGGGCAATTCCGCCTGCGCCTGCTGCAACACTTCTTTCGGCAATACTGCCGGACCCGCACTGAAGTTGTAAATCGTCATGCTGTATTACTCCAAGTTATAATAAATCTTTAATCAGGATTGAGGATTGAGGATTGAGGATTGAGGATTGAGGATATGGCTAAACCACTGCTCCGTTTTTCACTCAATCCTCAATCCACGATCCTCAATCCTGCTCTTCAGGCTCCGCAATGCGGCTCAGACCGGCAAGCTTCTCGCCCTTCTCCACATTCATCAATGTTACACCCTGAGCGGTGCGCCCCATCTCGCGGATCTCCTTGACGCGGGTGCGGATCAACACGCCGCTGGTGCCGATCAGCATGATCTCGTCTTCGACATTCACCAGCGTCGCTGCGACCACCTTGCCGTTGCGCGCCGAAGTCTTGATTGCGATCATGCCCTGCGTGCCGCGCCCGTGGCGGGTGTATTCGACGATAGGGCTGCGTTTGCCAAAACCGTTCTCGGTCGCGGTCAGCACGCTTTGCTGCTCGTTCTCGGCCACCAGCAGCGCGATAACCTTGCCGCCCTTCTTCAGATTCATGCCGCGCACACCGCGCGAGACACGTCCCATCGGGCGCACATCGTTCTCGTCGAAACGCACCGCCTTTCCTTCATCCGAGAACAGCATCACATCATGCTTGCCGTCGGTGAGCGCCACGCCGATCAGGAAGTCGCCCTCGTCCAGATTGATCGCGATGATACCCGCCTTGCGCGGATTGGCGTAGTCGGTCAATGAAGTCTTCTTCACCGTGCCGTCGGCGGTGGCGAAGAACACGTACTTATCCGCGACGAACTCGCTCACCGGCAGCACCGCGTTGATCTTCTCGCCCTCTGCCAGCGGCAACAGATTCACAATCGGCTTGCCGCGCGAGATACGGCTGCCCTGCGGCACCTCGTAGACCTTGAGCCAATAGACGCTGCCGCGATTCGAGAAGCACAGGATGTAATCGTGGGTGTTGGCGATGAACAGGTTGTCAATGAAATCGTCTTCCTTGGTCGCCGTGGCCTGCTTGCCGCGGCCGCCGCGCTTCTGCGCGCGGTATTCATCGAGACGCTGCGCCTTCATGTAACCGCCGTGCGACAGCGTGACCACCACGTCTTCCGGGGCGATCAGGTCTTCCATGCTCATGTCCTGGGTATGCGTGATGATCTCGCTGCGGCGCTTGTCGCCGAACTGCGCCTTCACAGCAGCCAGCTCATCGCCGATGATCTGGGTCACGCGTTCCGGCTTGGCCAGGATGTCGAGCAAGTCGGTGATCTTGTCCATCACTTCGCGGTATTCGCCGACGATCTTGTCCTGCTCCAGACCGGTCAGTCGTTGCAGACGCAATTCCAGGATCGCCTGGGCCTGCGCATCGGAGAGATGGTAGCCGCGCTCCCTGCCCTTCCCGGTCAGGCCGAATTCCGGCAACAAGCCATCCGGGCGCGACGCATCGCTGACGCGGCTGAGCATGTCCTCGACCAGCGACGAACGCCATGTGCGCGCCATCAGTTCGCGCTTGGCATCGGCGGGCGTCGCTGCGGCCTTGATCAGCGCGATGATCTCGTCCACGTTGGACAGCGCCACCGCCAGGCCTTCCAGGATATGGCCGCGTTCGCGCGCCTTGCGCAATTCGAAGATGTTGCGGCGCGTGACGACCTCGCGGCGATGGCGCAGGAACGCGTCTATCATCTGCTTCAGATTGAGCAGCTTGGGCTGACCGTCGATGATCGCGACCATGTTGATGCCGAAGCTATCCTGCAACTGGGTGTCCTTGTACAGCTTGTTCAGGATTACATCGGCATTCTCGCCGCGCTTCAGCTCGATCACCGCGCGCATACCCGACTTGTCCGATTCGTCGCGGATCTCGGAAATGCCTTCCAGGCGCTTCTCGCGCACCAGCTCACCGATCTTGATCAGCAGATTGGCCTTGTTCACCTGGTAAGGCAGCTCATCGATGATGATGGCCTGGCGACCGCCGACCTTGTCTATATCCTCGAAGTGGGTCCGCGCGCGCATGATCACGCGGCCGCGGCCGGTGCGATAACCTTCCTTCACCCCGGCCAGACCATAGATGAATCCGGCAGTCGGGAAATCCGGCGCAGGCACGTATTCGATCAGTTGCTCGATATCCAGATCGGGATTCTTCAACAGCGCGAGGCAGGCGCTCACCACCTCGCCCAGATTGTGCGGCGGGATGTTGGTCGCCATGCCCACCGCAATACCGGACGAGCCGTTGATCAGCAGATTGGGTATGCGCGCCGGGAACACCAGCGGCTCCTGCTCGGAGCCGTCGTAGTTGGGCCCGAAATCCACCGTTTCCTTGTCCAGGTCGGCGAGCAATTCGTGCGCGATCTTCGCCATCCGTATTTCGGTGTAACGCATCGCCGCCGCGTTATCGCCGTCCACCGAACCGAAGTTGCCCTGCCCGTCCACCAGCGTGTAGCGCAGCGAGAAATCCTGCGCCATGCGCACGATGGTGTCATACACCGCCGTGTCGCCGTGCGGATGGTACTTACCGATCACGTCGCCGACGATACGCGCCGACTTCTTGTAGGCCTTGTTCCAGTCGTTGGACAGCTCGTGCATCGCGAACAGCACGCGGCGGTGCACCGGCTTCAGGCCGTCGCGCACATCCGGCAGCGCGCGCCCGATGATCACACTCATCGCATAGTCCAGATAGGACTTGCGCATTTCTTCTTCGAGGCTGACGGGGAGTGTTTCCTTGGCGAATTGTTGTTCCATGAATGACCCTGATAGGTAGCTGCTAGCGCAATAAATCAAAGCGCGCATTTTAGCACAGCGAGGTTGCCCTGAACCACCCGCTTGATAGGCCGGACTATTTGGCTAAAGCATTGAGTTTTGTTAGAGTCAGCCACCTACCTATGGAAAAAGGCCAGTCCACGAAAGACACGAAAGGCACGAAAAAAGATGGACGAGGAAATTTTATACAGAGAAGAGTGCTATCAGATACAAGGGGCCGTGTTTGAAGTGTATCGGGAGATGGGATGTGGTTTTCTGGAGGCTGTCTATCAGGAATGCCTTGAAAAGGAATTATCAAAACGAGGGATTCCATTTGTAGCACATCAGGAACTGAGGCTTTCCTATAAGAGCGAGCCGTTGCGACAAACCTATATTCCCGACTTTATTTGCCACGATTCTATTATCATTGAACTTAAAGCTCTTACTGCCACAACAGGGGAACATAAAGCGCAAGTAATGAACTACCTGAAAGCAACAGGAATGCGCTTAGGTTTGCTGGCTAACTTCGGTTGTCATCCCAAAGCAACAGTTGAAAGGGTTGTTTTGTAAAACCCTGTCCACGAAAAGCACGAAAGGCACGAAAAAAATCAAAAGAACTTCATGGCTCTATTTAATCCGTCGAATACTTGCCAGTGTCAGACTATCTGTTCATTATGATGCATCGACTTTTTTCTGTTTTTAATTTTCGTGCCTTTCGTGTCTTTCGTGGACAAGGCATTTTATCAATACATCCAAAGCTCCCATGACCAACGCCGACCCGATCGAACTGGAAAAATTCTCGCAACTGGCGCACAAGTGGTGGGACCCGCACAGCGAATTCAAGCCGCTGCATGACATCAACCCGCTGCGGCTGGGCTATATCGACCGTCTCGCCGGCCTTGCAGGCAAGACCGTGCTGGATGTCGGCTGCGGCGGCGGCATCCTGTCGGAAAGCATGGCCGGCCTGGGCGCCAACGTCACCGGCATAGACCTGTCCGACAAGGCACTGCAAGTCGCCAGGTTGCATCTGCTGGAAAGCGGCAAACAGGTCAACTACCGCAACGTCGCCGTGGAAGAGCTGGCTGCCGAGCAGCCCGGACACTACGATGTGGTCACCTGCATGGAGATGCTCGAGCACGTGCCCGACCCGGGCAGCGTGATCGCTGCCTGCGCAAAGCTGGTCAAGCCAGGCGGCTGGGTGTTCTTTTCCACGATCAACCGCAACCCCAAGTCCTACCTGTTTGCCGTGATCGGCGCGGAATATGTGCTCAACCTGCTGCCGCGCGGCACCCATGACTACGACAAATTCATCAAACCGTCGGAACTCGCGCAGTACTGCCGCGATGCCGGCCTGAACATCGAGAACATCACCGGCATGAGCTACAACCCGTTCAGCAAGGAATATTCGTTGGGCAGGGATACGGATGTGAACTACATGATCGCTTGCCGACGTGATTAGCATTTTGCAATGCTTTAGGGAACAAACATGAGAGCGATGGTTGCTTGTATTACGACTCTGCTAGTAATGATGTCAGCGGAGGCAAGTGAAAACAATGCGAGTCTGCCGGGAAAACATGGTGCATCCTCTAGTGCTAGTCCGTCCCCTATTGATAATGCAAAGGGGAGCAAAGATAAAATTGGAAACGTAATTGATACCCTGAAATCTTACCCGGTCAACAAGATTGAATCCGGCATGGTTGATTCTACCCGTTTTATCTACCGCAAATTGCCGCCAATCCCGCTTGAAGAATGGCTTAAAACAGTCCTGGGCAACATGCCGGTTGAGTGGAAAAAGGACGAATGCGCTTCATATGACAGCAATGTTGAAGATAACGATGAGCATTGCGCTTCTTTTTTAGTTTCCGTTAGAACTCCAAAATGGCATTGCCCGGAAGTTCATTTACGCTTTTCCGTCAAGACTGATGGCACAGCATACTTTCTCAATTACGGTAACGAAGTGAACGACTTCGGAGCTAAGGGCAGCATGGAACAAATAGCCGATTTAGAAAAAACATTAATTGATGTGAAGGCCAAAACGTCGCCCAATCGCCCTTCAAGCCTTCCCGCCGCCAATATAAAAATAATGACGAATAACGACATGATTAATTATGTGCGGGCGCTTGATGTGCATAGTCTCGACCCGTCCTTACCGACGGAACGCTTCGACAAATGGCTGGAGCGTACCGCTCGCTGGCCGATGCAATGGTGGCAAGCCAGTGCATTAGATGAATACTATTCACGATGCGAGCCTAAACGGCTTCTTATCCGCGTGTACCCCGCATATATGCATGATCCGGAGAAACGCCGGCCTGACGCTGACCTATATGTAGACATCGGGTCATGGGAACATGGCATTGAGGGGGCGGCTAAGCTAAGAATTCATTATAAGGGACCCAACGATTCTGGACACTCTAGTCCGACAGTAAAAGACCTCTCGTCGCTTCAAAAGAAATTAGATGAGTGGGGTGCCGCGCTTCTGTCGCGCAAACCAAAACCTAAAGAAACCGTTCCCGCAAAAGTGTCCGTTGTGCAAAACATGACCAAGCTTGGATATTTTTCCAGAATCAGATCAACTCCAAGTTGGCATTGTTATGGTCAGAAACTCAGCCTTTGGAAGTACGGCGAGCGAGTGTTTGGAACGCTTTATGATCTTGATGGGCAGTGCGCCGATAGTCATGCACCAACTTACACAATAAGAGATGTGAAGTACGACTCCAAAACGGGAAAGCTTGAATTCTGGTCTTATGGAGAACCTGGATATAAGTTTGTCGG
Organism: Gallionella sp.; assembly: GCA_024653675.1. Taxonomy (GTDB): domain Bacteria; phylum Pseudomonadota; class Gammaproteobacteria; order Burkholderiales; family Gallionellaceae; genus Gallionella. Next base: position 11,080 of record JANLIB010000116.1, read on the forward strand.
AAAACTGGATCAAGATATGGTTACTGGTGAATTCCTCGGTATGTACGAAGATGAAGTGAAGCTAAAACGAAGCAAGGAGCGCAATGAACCAATTCCAGACTCAGATAAAAATGTTGAAGTCTGGTGCAAAGACTACGCTCCGAAAATCCGATACGGCGTGGAAAAAGAATTAAAGGAACTTTGTAAATCACTGGGCGTTCAATGATCAAAGCCGTTTTGTTTGACCTCGACGGCACCTTCGCCGACACCGCGCCCGACCTCGCCGCCGCGCTCAACCATACCCGCGCCTCGCGCAATCTTCCGCCGCTGCCGCTGGATGAGATCCGCCCGCAAGCCTCGCACGGCTCGCGCGGCCTGCTCAAGATCGGTTTCGGCATCGAGCCGGGTCACCCCGACTACGACACGCTGCGCGACATCTTCCTCGACTATTACGAGCGCAACATCTGCGTGCATACGCGGCTATTCGGCGGCATGGCGCAACTGATCGGCGAACTGAAACTGCGCGGCATCAAATGGGGCATCGTCACCAACAAACCGCACCGCTACACCGTGCCGCTGATGCAGGCGCTGGGTTATGCCGACCGTGCTTCCTGCCTGGTCAGCGGCGACACCTGCGCCCTTGCCAAGCCGCACCCCGAACCGATGCTCAAAGCCTGCCAGATCATCGGCGTCGCCCCCGCACAGTGCCTGTATCTCGGCGACGACCTGCGCGACATGCAGGCTGCCAATGCCGCCGGCATGGCCGGCATCATCGCCAATTACGGCTATGTCGGCGACAATGCCTCCATCGGGAACTGGAACGCTCAGGGCAGCGTGGACAAACCTACGGAACTTCTTGCTTATCTGGCTCTCTGATACCTGTCCTTTTGGGACTCTGCTACAATCCGTACTGCAGCAGGTTATAAAAGCATTTCGAACCGGGGACGACTTGGCTTCGACGTGGGTTTCAAAGCAGCGTAGGGCATACCGAGGACCCGCCACCTCGTAAATCAGCTGGAAAAAACTAGTCGCAAACGACGAAACGTACGCTTTAGCAGCTTAGTCTGCTAGACCTCACACCCTGCTGTCTGTGGAGGGGCTCAAAGCCGCAAGGCTGAGATGAGTGAGGTAACTTACACAGAATCGTGTCGAGCAGGGTCACTTTGCTCGAAGCTAAAATCAAGGTGACTCGTCCTTTACCAGCCCGCCGGTTGGCGTGTACGGGATCAAATTAAACAGCCTGGCTAAGTATGTAGAACTGCCTGTAGAGGGCTTGCGGACGCGGGTTCAATTCCCGCCGTCTCCACCAACAAATAAAAACGACACCCTTGTGGTGTCGTTTTTATTTGTTGAGTTGTGATTGCACGGGAATTGAATCCGCGTCCGGCACGGGCGCGTGGGGTAAGCAGGGAGTTCGAGCAGCACCGCTGCGAGCCTGCGAACGACAACGCGCATGCAGGCGCGTTGGCTGGCCAGGATGGCCAATTCCCAGATCAACGGCACCCTCGCGGTGTCGTTATTGTTTGGCACCAGCAAAATGGCCCGCTTGTGGTAAAAAATGCGAGGCGGTGCCTATGCATTACAGCGCAACAGCCCACTCCTGAGACAAAACTTCAGCCTGCTCCAGCACGGTCTGCGTCGCTTTCTCCTGCTTGTCCGGCGGGTAGCCGTACTTGCGCAGTATGCGCTTGACGATGACGCGCAATTGGGCGCGCACGTTCTCGCGCACGGTCCAGTCGATGGTGACATTCTTCTTCACGGTCTCCACCAGCTCTCGCGCTATATGCACCAGTGTTGGCTCGCCGAGCACCTTGACCGCGCTATCGTTGACTTCCAGTGCATCATAAAAAGCCAGCTCGTCGTCGTTCAGCTTCAACGCCTCGCCGCGCGCATCGGCAGCGCGCATGTCTTTCGCGAGTTGAATCAGTTCTTCTATCACCTGCGCGGTTTCGATCGCGCGGTTCTGGTATTTGCGCACCGCCTGCTCCAACAGCTCGGCGAATGAACGCGCCTGCACTACATTGCGCCTTGCGCGCAACCTGATCTCGCCCTTCAGCAATTTTTGCAGTAGTTCCACCGCGAGATTTCTTTGCGGCATGCCTTGCACTTCCGCGAGAAACTCATCGGAGAGAATCGAGATATCCGGCTTCTTCAGGCCGGCGGCGGCGAAGATGTCCACGACCGCATCGGAGACCATCGCCTTTGAGATGATCTGGCGAATCGCATGGTCGAGTTCCTCGTCGGTTTTGCGTTCGCCGGGCATACTCTTGGCCAGCACAGCGCGCACCGCCTGAAAGAAACCTACGTCATCGCGGATGCGGAGCGCCTCATCGTGCGGCACGGCAAGCGCAAACGCTTGCGACAAATCCGTCACGATTTGCAGCAAGCGGTTCTTACCATCATTCTGCGCCAGGATGTGCTCCTGTGCTGCGGGCAACAGCGAGAGTCTCTGCGCAGGAGTGCCCGCCAACCAGTGCGACCAATCAAAACCGTGAAACAGGCCGCAACAGACCTCGTACTTTTCCAGCATCACTGCCACTGCCTCGGCCTGATCGATCGCCGTCTTGCCGGTGCCGCCGCTTTCGGTGTAGGTCGCCAGCGCCTTCTTGAGCTCGTCGGCAAGTCCCAGATAATCGACCACCAGCCCGCCCGGCTTGTCCTTGAACACGCGATTCACGCGCGCGATGGCCTGCATCAGCCCGTGCCCGCGCATCGGCTTGTCCACGTACATGGTGTGAAGGGACGGCACGTCGAAACCGGTGAGCCACATATCGCGCACGATGACAATCTGGAACTTGTCCTTCGGATCGCGGAAACGGGCGGCGAGCGCCTCGCGGCGCGGCTTGTTGCGGATATGCGTCTGCCACTCCATCGGGTCGGACGCCGAGCCGGTCATCACCACCTTCATCGCGCCCTTCTCGTCGTCCACATCATGCCATTCAGGCCGCAGCGCCGCAATCTCGCGGTACAGCTCGGCGCAGATGCGTCGGCTCATGCACACCACCATCGCCTTGCCATCCATCGTCGCGAGGCGGCTCTCGAAATGCTCCACCAAGTCGCGCGCAACAAGCTTGATCCGGTTCTCCGATCCCACCACGGCTTCGAGCTGCGCCCAGCGGCTCTTCAGCTTCTCCTTGCGCTCGACCTCCTCCCCTTCTGTCGCCTCCTCGAAATTGGGGTCAATCTTCGGGCGTTCCGATTGCTTCAGCTCCAGCTTGGCAAGACGGCTTTCGTAATAGATAGGAACGGTGGCACCATCGATGACGGCACGCTGAATATCGTAGACGCTGATGTAATCGCCGAAGACTGCGCGCGTGTTGGCGTCGGTCTGCTCTATGGGCGTGCCGGTAAAGCCGATGAACGAAGCATTCGGCAGCGCATCGCGCATGTGCCGTGCGAAGCCGTCGATGAAATCGTACTGGCTGCGGTGCGCTTCGTCGGCGATGACGACGATATTGCGCCGATCCGAAAGTACCGGATACCGGTCACCCTTTTCTTCCGGGAAGAACTTCTGAATGGTGGTAAAGACCACGCCGCCGGACGCAACCTTCAGCTTCTCGCGCAGGTCGGCGCGATCCGCCGCCTGCACCGGCGGCTGGCGCAATAGCTCCTTGCATCGCGCGAAGGTGCCGAACAACTGATCGTCGAGATCGTTCCGGTCGGTGAGCACGACCAGGGTAGGATTCTCCATTGCAGGATGCAAAACCATGCGACCGGCGTAAAAGGCCATCGTCAGGCTCTTGCCCGAACCCTGCGTGTGCCACACCACGCCCACGCGGCGGTCTCCCGGTGCGCCACCCGGCTTGCCTCCGGCCTCGTAGCGGCCCGGCAGCTCCGCCGCCTTGTGCGCTTGCGCCGCGCGCAGCGTTTCTTCCACCGCCACGTTCACCGCATGGAACTGGTGATAACCCGCCATCTTCTTGACGAGTTTTCCACCGCCGCCATTGGATGATGAATCCTCGAAAACGATGAAGTGCCGCAGCAGATTGAGAAAGCGGCGCTTCTCGAACACACCTTCGAGCACCACCTGCAACTCCGCCAGTTTCGCCGCAGCATCCTCGCGCCCAGTGATCGTGCGCCAGGGCTTGAACCATTCCTTGCCCGCGCCGAGCACGCCGATGCGCGCCTGCACGCCATCGGAAATCAACAGCGCCGCATTGGTTGCGAAGAGCGCGGGGATTTGTGCCTGATAGGTTTGCAGTTGCTGGTGCGCGCTCCACACGGTCGCGTTTTCATCGGCAGGGTTCTTGAGCTCGATCACCGCCAGCGGCAAGCCGTTCACGAACAGCACCACGTCCGGGCGGCGCGTGTGCTGCCCATCGGTCACGGTAAACTGGTTCACGGCCAGCCAGTCGTTGTTGTCCGGCGTGTTGAAGTCGATCACCTGCGCCTGAGCGCCCGCGATGGAACCATCCTTGCGGCGATACTCGACAGTCACGCCATCCACCAACATGCGATGCACGGCGCGATTGCGCTCGACGAGCGATGGTGCATCGGTGCGCATCAGCTTGCGAAAGGCATCTTCCAGCGCCTCGGCAGGCAAGTCGCGATTCAGCCGCTCAAGTGCTTGGCGCAAACGACCTTCCAGCACCACATCGCGATAGTTCGGGTCGCTGCGCTCGGCACCGAGCATGCCGACGGCAATGTCGGGGCCATGCAGTACGGCATAACCCAGCCCCGCCAGCCAGGCGAGCGCGGCATCTTCTACGACGGATTCATTGAGTGTAGGCATTAGCGATTTGCGCCTAAATGAAAAACTCTAGGAAAATTAGCTGGTTGGATGGCATGTCAAAGATTTAGTCAGTTTGCGTCTAAATGAAAGTCATGCCCAAAAGGGAATGTAGCTCCGGTAGCGCAAGGATGCCTGCTCTGGGTCTGACAATTTGATCTTACCAGCCTCGACTGAGTCCCGAATGGCGCGTGACACCGCCTCAGCTTTCTTCTCCGGCAGGTTAAACCTCTCCCGCAAGCTTTGATTCGTCATCTTCTCGTTCATCACATAGCGCAGGCAGCAATGCTGATAGGTAGCACGGATACGGTCATTGCGATCCATATCCTCAAAGGCTTTATGGGAAAATAAAACCGCCGTAGTCCTTTTTTCACCTACCCTGAAATCAGGTGCTGGCAATTGAAACATCTCCGCCGCCTGCACGACTTTGTCCACACCACTGCCTTTTTCCTCACAAATACCCAAGCGCCGCATCAGATCAGCCAACCGCTCATTGCGCGACTGGTATTCATCAATAAACCGATCCGGCGAAATGAAAGGCTTCCCGGGATTTGAAATCTCCATCCGGTCATCATAAATCTCGATCATCACCGAGGTGCCAGTCTGGGTGAAGTCCTGATGAATGAGCGCATTCGCCACCAGTTCACGCACCGCAATTTCCGGAAACATTTTCATCTCACGCCGCAGCGCCTGCTCGATCACCTCATTGGAAGGCACCAGCCCATAGATGAATTCCACCAGCCCTTGATAGCCCACCGCATAACCTTTCATACCCAGCTTATCCAGCTTCGTCTTCAGTTTGTTATTGCCTTCGTAAACGATCACCCGCGCGGCCTTCCGCGCCAACCGGTCGAACTGTTCCAGCTTCTTGGCAAACAGAATCGCCCCCAGATTCGTGATCGTCCATCTGCCGTCTTGGCGCTGGATGAGCTTCTCGCTCTCAAAACGTTCCAACACACCTGCCCGATTGACCGGATACGGCAAATGCAGCAGGTCGAAATAGCTCTGCGTATCCAGCAATTGCACGACCTTGTCGTCATCACAGTCGATCAGAGCAGGTTGAGAAAACCAGTCCGGCTGCCCCTCGGCAAAAATCGCCCGCAAACGATCCTCGCTCATCGGCACCAATTCCTCACCGGCGCGCATGAGATAAGCACCTTCGAAATCGTAAACCGTGCCACGCGGGCGGCTCGGAATATGAAACACCAGCACCCGGCCATCGGGATGCGTCACCTCCTCGATTTCCACCCGAAAACCTAACGCCTGAAACATCTTGGCCGCCATCTCCACAGGATCATTGAAAGCCGCCGTGCCCACGACCTTGCGGGGTGGTTGATCTTCGATGCCAAGCAGCAGATATCCGCCGCCTTCATTCGCCAACGCCACGCAGTATTTGTAGAGCTTGCGGTTGTCAAACTGGGTCTTTGCTTCCTTGAACTCCAGCCGCTGGTGCTCCGAATGGGCAGCCCGCCATGCGTCAATTTGTTGGATCGTCGTCGCCATACTTAGCTCACAATCTTATGGGATATACAGCCATACTCTCTTGCCGAACTATCCGGAATTTCCGGATAGTTGCCTCCCGGCGCAGCTCGCCCTCCTCGAAAATGTTCACCAAGTGCTCGTTAATCGTCCGCACATCCTTCTGGAACAACTCGGCGATGAGCGCCTGCGATAACCACAGCGTCTCGTTCTCAAACCGGCACTGGATGCGCGTGCGCCCATCCTCGGTCTGGTAGAGGATGAATTCGGATTGGGATAAGGAATCGTCACTCATGGCATGGCCTCCTTCAAAACGTAGGAGCAGGCGCGCAAAGCTGAGGAGCTGGCAACCAAATATGAGGAGCTGCTCCTCAGTTTTGGGGATATAGTCTTCATCGGTACGCCCCAGATTTATCTGCGCAGTGTTTGCGAACAAACGCAAGCCAAGTGTCATACCAGTACCATGTATTGGCAACCTGAACACCAAACCTCTTCGCAGGGTTTCTTGCGTCACTACTCTTCCAAAGATCAGAGTGCTGTGCCATTCCGAACTTAGGGAAACCATCAGCCTTTACTTTGGCTACTATTTGCGATGGAAGCCACTTGGGACGCTCGGTCTCTCGAATTAACGAGTACGTGGCGTTGACGCTCTTTGCAAGTTCAGAGTCAGCCTTAACGAACGTGATAACCTGATCTGCCTGATTCGGATGGTTCGTGGTTTTCGGTACAAAGATCACGCGGTAAGCAAACTTCTCACTCGCAAACTCTTCAGACGTTAGCGCACCGTCGAACCCCTCAATGTATTTTTTGATATGGCCCGGCAGACCCTTCTGTTGCTCAAGTGTATCGACCTGCTCCTGGCTGAGAGACGAGAATTGCAGACTAACCGCGAGGTGCTTGGCGATGCCATACTCTTTGCCGAACAGTGAAGCGGCTGCATCGTGATAGTTGATGCAGCAAGCCTGAAAGCGGGCACTCAGGAGATCGTCGATCCTCGTGGTCATCTGATGCTCGATCTCATGCCGAAGACCGATCAGAAACTTTAGGTTCTGAACTACATTACGCTCAAGGGGGCACTGCTCCTCGTTCAGGCACCGCTCCAGTTCCCAATGCTTGAAGGCACCGTTCTTAGTGCGATCGTACTGTTTCCTCTTCGAGCCTTGATTAAAGTACCGATAATCAACCTTCTCGGCGCGGTAGTACGCATGGAGGAGATATGTCCACGCGATATTCATCAGGACAATGTAGGTTTCAGACTTGAACGTTACATTCGGGTTGTTGAAAATCTGAACTGCCGCAAGCGCAGCTTCGCGTGATTTCTTTAGCAGTTCTTCCTTGACGGAAAAAACTCTACGAACACGCTTGGCGGTGCTCATGTGGTTTCTTCCGCAATGCGCTCGCCCACGCTCAACTCCCCGCTCAGCAGCTTCGGCAGCAGCGTGTCGCGCAGGGTGGCGAGGGTGCGGGAAGCCACCAGCCCTTGAAAAGCCATCAGTCTGTCTCCATCAGTAATAGCCCTCAGCAGCCTTCGAGAGAAATAACTCAACTTCTTCCGGTGGAATAACCGGAGCAATTTCGTCACGAGTCGTGGCATCTACAATATTGCTTGCGGCCACAGCAGCCTTCAGAGTAGCCGAAGAAATCCAATCGATATTCCATAAACTCACATCCTCGCCTGCAACCAATTTGCATATGGCCTCGTCGTAAGCGATGCCGTTGCCGAGTTGCAATGTCACACGCTGTAGCCATATCTGCATATGGCCGGTATTGGGTATCTGTGAGAATTTTTTCTTGATGCGTTTGGCGATGGAAAGCCGCTCCACGTAAATTTCGACAAAGCTCAGGAGCTTGCTAAGAATCGCCGCGCAAATGGCATAGGTTCTGGGATTGCGATAAGCAATATCGACCACGATTGCGATAAGCGGCATGGCGCTTTCGGAAAGCGCCTTGACCCTTGAGATGCGCGTATGGTAATTGTTCAGCGCAGTGACAAGGCTGCCAGCGTTTGGGAAGTTAATTGCGTGATCATGAATGATGAGCAGGTGTTTCTGCAGGCTCTTTGCTGTTTGTTTTCTACCCAGCCATGCCAGTTTGTCACTCTTTATTGAGGCGCGCACTACATCGCTGCTTGCCTTGGTTTTAGCTGGGCTGAGTTTGAGTCCGAGACCCATGGTCGTTTCGGTGATGAACTTGACGATCTTCTCGCCGACTTGTGGGCTATTGACGAAAATGCGGTAATCATCCCGATAGCGCAGTATCCGGTAATCCACGATATCTTCCGCCTTGATTCTGTCCGACAACTCAAGATCGGCGAGACCGAGCACCATCTCCGCAACAAAATCCATCAGCGTCGAACCCTGTGGGATTCCATTGGTCTGCCCATGGCGCATGTCCTGAATATGGCCATCAATCACATTCCCAATCAGCTGCTGGTCATTTCGTTTTTCCTTTGCGGTCGCTTTTGTATGCAACGCCCAGGCAATTGAATGCGTGTAGATAGCGCCGTAGCAGTCAGTGATATCGGTCTCGATCAGATATTCGTAGTCAAGCGACATCTCTATGGATTTCTGCTCAACCTCATGCCACCAATGCGATACCTGTTCAGCTTTGTCCTTTTGCTCAGATTCAGAAACTATCGGAAGGCTGAGGCAGCGCATTTGTTCGTTTGCGGCGAACTGCTTGAAACGATCACAGATCAGCTTCCAATTGTCATTTTCGGTAATGGCGTGCACAAGCGAAACATACAAGGCCGGATGAATCAGTTGGAAGGGGCGCCACGCATACTTGCCATCCTTGTTGTGCAGGATGGTGTAATTGACGTCGTCGTGATCTCTCGGATTGGACTGACGCAAGCTGGGCAGGCTATTGTCGTTGAGGATTTTGCTTACGCTATCAATCAGGTCGCCAAAAACAATGTACGGCGGCAGATCAAGGCTGCAATAACTTTCTGGCTTCAACAGGAATTTACGCGCCTGATCGCCCGATAGATCGAGAATGGATTTCCTTGCTGGAGTATCCGCTGACAATTCGGATATCGCAGTATTCACGCACTGCCCCCCGCTATTTTTTTGGCGTCGGCCACACTCAACTCACCGCTCAGCAGCTTCGGCAGCAGTGTGTCTCGCAGGGTGGCGAGGGTGCGGGATTGCTCAATGTTGGCGTGAATCATCGTCATCCACGGCTTTGTTATTTCGCCGAAGCGTTGAGCGATCTTTGCGGACGGTACAGCGATTTGGAATTGAGCGAAACATTCAGACGGAACACGCTGGCGTCCGCTGGTGCCGGTCATATTTTGGATAGCGTGGAGACGGAGCGCGTCGGAGCGGGCGAGGTAATAGCCGAACTCTGGCGTCAATGGTGGCTTCGGGGCAAAGACAATGTATTCGGTCGAGCCCCAGCCGACTTGGCCTTCTTCGAGAAAATCAACGAAAGCACTCTTGCCGTTCTCAAGGCAAGGCGTAATGCGTGCCAAGAGCGTGTCGCCGTTTTGGAACTTGGTGCCGGAACTAAACTTGCGGTGGATGACTTCATCGGCGGCGTGGCCCTGCGTTGGCATGTTTTTCATATCGAGGTAAGGCGAGATAGCTCCACTCTTCAATGTGCGGCGCGGATTGACTTCGATGACTTCAGACATTGGCTTCACTTCCCACCCCTGCGGAATATGACCGAGGGGAGAATCTTGAAAGTGTGCGGGGAAGAGTGCGGCAGTGGTAGCGTCAAGGCCAGCGGGTTTGCGGCCATCGAGTTTGGCGCGGATGGGATCAAAATCCACGAACCAGCTCTGGAACAGCGCCCGTGCCATCGTCTCCAACGTTGCGTTCATCCGCCGGTTCATTTCGATCTTGTCATCCAGCGTGCCGAGGATGTGGGCGATGGCTTTTTGTTCGGCGAGAGGTGGGATTTGAACCGAGAACGCCCGTAGGTCTTTTAGAAGAAGATTCTTCTGGGTCGTGCCCGCAGCAAAGTCACTCAGGCGAGCGTTGTCGAATTGAAGTACATAGTAAAGGAAGCGGGGTAGAACGATTTCCTTCTTTGGTTTGAGTATCGCGACGCTCTTCTGAAACGTCGTCCGCATAGTTCTTGGGTCATCTGGCGCTATCGCCATCCGGCCAATAGTTCCAGTGTTCGTGAAAAGAATGTCGCCCGCCCTCAAATTCGTTCGCCGGTGTGTTTCGAGAAAATCAACCTCCGTGATTTGCCGTCCGTTGTCATAAACTAGGCGGCCTCCGAAAACATCCTTCACGCTCAGGAAGTAGTATCCAGAACCTGCTTCGTTGCAGCAGTCACCGTGCTTCCCATCGGTGATGAGGCTGCACAGTTCACCAAGGGAGTGCTGTCGCCACTCAGCCCCGCAGGTTAGGTTAGCTGCTTCATGGTTCGACACGCTCACCACCGACGGATGTAACCCAACATCGCCATGCGCAGAAACGTTGCTCGTCGGGTTACGCCCTGACGGGCTAACCCGACCTACGTTTGCCGCATTGTCTGCGCACTTACGCATCCCCGCCCCCAGCCTGCACCACCACATACGCCCGCTCGATCTCGCGATGGAAGCTGGCCGGGATATGCGCCCAATCCACCACGTCCACGCGGATGGGCAGCTTGCTTTCCACCAAGGCTTCCTGCATTTCCCACAGCTGCGGCGTTTCCTGTTTCAGGTCAGCAGGCTGACGCACAACCAGGTCAAGGTCGCTGGCTTCGTGACCGTCGCCATTGACGCGGCTACCGTAGGCCCAGACCTCGGCTTGCGGCAGGTGCTGGCGCAGCAGTTCGCGCAGCAATGCCAGATGCTGCGGCTGCATATCCAACCGTTCCAGCGCCAGTTCAGGCATTGTTCTTTCCTTCGCCGTAGCGTTCTCGCAGGACGGCTTCCAGCCGCGCCACATCGGTGATGAAGTTGGGTATCAGCTTGAGCGTTTCTTTGGCAAAGCCTTCGCCGTAGTCATGGGCGGTGTTGTTGCGGTTGTCGCGATAGGCAAACCAGCGTTCCACTTCTTCCAGCGTCATCAGGCCATGGGTGGCGGATAACCTCAGCACATCCTTGATGGGGGTAGAGTCCAGTTTTTTTGCGCCGTATCCGTAATCGCGCAGGGCTTTTTTTAACAGTTTGAAGCTGGTTTCCTGCGTCAGTTCGTAGCCTTTGACGATGGCGTTGCGGTAGATTTCCTGGTCTATGGTTTCTGGCGCGGCCTGCTCAAAAAAAGTGAGCGATGAGCGCAGGGTCTGGATGCAACGCTTGAGGTGATCGGTGTTCAGATTCATCATGATGTTTGCTCCAACGCTAGTCCCAAGGTCGAGAGATTAAGTTTGATTTGTTTTTCCAGCTTCGCGGATTCGGCGAATTGCTCATCCAATTGTGCAACGAGCCGCTGCATTTTTTCTTCAAATGGTTCGCCATCGTCTTCGATTTCTTCGGCCCCGACGTAGCGGCCCGGCGTGAGCGCGTGGCCGTGCTTGCGGATGTCGTCGAGCTTCGTAGCCTTGCAGAAGCCGGGGGTGTCTTGGTATGAGTTTACCCCCTCACCCTGGCCCTCTCCCCCAAGGGGGCGAGGGGATTTGGTAGTGCCCTCTCCCGCGAGGGGAGAGGGAGTTAACGGGTCACCGCGCCAAGCGTGGTAGGTGCCGGCGATCTTGGCGACATCCTCGTCGGTCAATTCGCGATGCACGCGATCGACCAGCGTGCCCATCTTGCGCGCGTCGATGAACAACGTCTCGCCGCGCCGGTCGCGGAATTTTCCGTTCCTTTTATTGCGTGCCAGAAACCACAGGCACACCGGAATCTGCGTCGAGTAAAAGAGCTGGCCCGGCAGCGCGACCATGCAGTCCACGAGATCGGCTTCGATGATGGCTTTGCGTATCTCGCCCTCGCCCGACTGGTTGGAGGACATCGAGCCGTTGGCGAGCACGAAGCCCGCGAGCCCGGTGGGCGCGAGGTGGTAAATGAAGTGTTGCACCCACGCGTAGTTGGCGTTGCCCGCTGGCGGAACGCCGTAGGCCCAACGTTTGTCGTTCTTGAGCAGTTCGCCGCGCCAGTCGCTGTCGTTGAAAGGCGGGTTGGCGAGCACATAATCTGCCTTGAGGTCGGGGTGCGCGTCGTTGTGGAAGGCGTCACCGTGGCCGATCTGTGCGTCGATGCCGCGGATGGCGAGGTTCATCTTGGCCAGACGCCAGGTGGTGTAGTTGGACTCCTGGCCATAAATCGAAATGTCGCCGAGCTTGCCGCTGTGCGCCTCGATGAACTTCTCGCTGCTGACAAACATGCCGCCAGAGCCGCAGCAGGGGTCGTAGACGCGCCCCTTGTAGGGCGCGAGCATCTCGACCAGCACGCGCACCACGCGCGAGGGCGTGTAGAACTGACCGCCACTCTTGCCCTCGGCGCTGGCAAAGCGCGCGAGGAAATATTCATACACGCGACCGAGCGTGTCCTTGGCGCGGTCGACCCTCTCCGCCATCTCCACCCTCTCCCCCGGCCCCTCTCCCGCAGGCGGGCGAGGGGAGGAAAATGCGATGTCGCTGACCAGATTGATGATCTGGCCGAGCCGCTGTTTATCGAGACCGGGGCGGGCGAAGTCCTTGGGTAGTACGCCCTTGAGCGAGGGGTTGTCGCGCTCAATCGCGCTCATCGCGTCATCAACCAACTGGCCGATGGTCGGCTGCGGCGCCATCGACTTCAGATACTTCCAACGCGCCTCAGGCGGCACCCAAAAGATACTGACGGCGCGATACTCGTCCGGGTCGGCGCCTTTTGCTTTTTGTGCGTCGAGTTCGGCGTGCTTGGCCTCGAAGGCGTCGGAGATGTACTTGAGGAAGATCAGGCCGAGGACGACGTGCTTGTACTCGGCCGCATCCATGTTGTTGCGCAGCCCGTCGGCCATCTGCCAGAGCTTGGCTTCAAAGCCGAGGTTGGCGCCAGTGTCATTCTTCTTCGTTGTTGCTTTTGCCATCAGACTTCCCTGAGTTTTTTATTAGGGGGCGACCATGCTGAAAAATCACGGGCGCCGGAAGGGAATGCTAGCAGATTTCGGCGCATCAATGGCCTTCACTCGATCCCGAAATAAAATGGATCAGGCTCGTACTCTTCCGCAACTGAATGACTACTTCGGTCGAAAGTTGCGCGTCCAGACCAACTGCTTTTGTGCACCGCAATTGACGATCTTGAAATGGGTGTGATTGGGTGTATTATTGGTTCCATGATTAGAGCCGATACAATCCAGATCACCCCGGACATCCTGTCACTGATTGTCCGGATTGATGAATTCAAGGGCGCATGGCGTGCCTTGGGGACGCTGGCGCCTGATCGGCTGTCGGCCCTGCTGCGCGTCGCCACAATCGAGAGCATTGGCTCATCCACCCGCATCGAGGGAAGCAAGCTATCCGACCGCGAGATCGAGCGCTTGCTATCTAATCTGCAAATCAAGAACTTCACCAGTCGCGACGAGCAGGAGGTAGCCGGCTACGCGGAAATCATGGAATTGGTGTTTACATCGTGGCAAGACATCACCTTCACCGAAAACCACATCAAGCAGTTGCATCAGAATCTGCTCGTCTACAGCGAGAAGGATGCAAGGCATCGCGGCAACTACAAGACTACGTCCAATAGCGTCGCCGCCTTCGATGACAATGGCAAGCAAATCGGCATTGTGTTCCAGACGGCCTCGCCCTTCGACACGCCACGCCTGATGACGGAGTTGGTCACTTGGGTACAAGAGGAACGCACTGCCGGACACCTGCACCCTTTGTTAATCATTGCGCTGTGGGTGGTGGTATTTCTGGAGATACATCCGTTTCAGGACGGCAATGGTCGGCTCTCCCGCGCGCTTACGACATTACTGCTATTGCAGGCGGGTTATGCCTATGTACCATACAGCTCTCTGGAAAGTGTCATTGAGCAGAACAAGGAAGCCTATTATCTGGCACTGCGTCAGACCCAGGGGACGATCCGCAGCGATGCCCCAAACTGGCAACCGTGGCTGGTGTTCTTCCTGCGATCACTCACCGAACAGGTCAGGCGGCTTGAAAAGAAGGTGGAGCGCGAAAAACTTGTGCTGGCCGCCTTGCCGGAACTCTCGCTGCAAATCGTCGAATTTGCCCGCGAGCATGGTCGCGTCACCATCGGCGAGGCCATAAAGCTGACCGGAGCAAGCCGCAATACGCTCAAGCAGCATTTTCGGGCGCTGGTTGAGCGCGGGCACCTGACCCAGCGCGGTAGCGGGCGTGGCGTCTGGTACGAACTGCGCTGATTTCACTCCTGCGGGATGTCGAGTCAAGTCCAAAGTCATCCGATCACGCTGGGGGTATTATTGGGGGTATTTACCGAAATCGAACGGAATTATTTTGGTCTGATGTCGAACACTGATGCGGCCTTGCTGGACGTGAGTACGATTCCCGCCGTCCCACCAACAAATAAAAACGGCACCCTTGTGGTGTCGTGTGTATTTGTTGAGTTGTGATTGCACGGGAATTGAATCCGCGTCCGGCACGGGCGCGGGGCGAAGGGCGTTAAACAAACAGCACCTGCGTGCTGTTTGTAGCCCGGAGCGGCATTCGCGTGCAAGCGAATGTGCGGCCTGCAAGGCAGCAGGAAATTCGAGCAGCACTGCTGCGAGCCTGCGAACGACAACGCGCATGCAGGCGCGTTGGCTGGACAGGGTGGCCAATTTCCGGCGAGCGCAGCTCGCCAAAACAATTCGACCTGAAACCCTTGGCTACCGGAATCCTCGGTTATCACTTCGTCGATGGAGTGGCAGGGGCGCGAGCGCGTGAACTGAACGAGTCGCTTGTGGGCGCCTCTAAAAAATTCAGATTTCGTCATTTCGGCGAAGGCCGGAATCCAGTATTTTTAATTGGTTGGACACCGGCCTTCGCCGGTGTGACGATTTTTAGAGGTGTCCTTGTGCATCACCGCAAGCCATAAGGTTTTCGCCCGTATAGCGCTCCTTGCTCCCAATTATAAAGTACGCGCCATCCGCCACTGGTCATTAAATAATTATGAAGCGGATAGTATTCCCCAGTCAGCGGGTTCCGGTAAGGCAGAATCACAAAATCAAAATCGGCCTGGCCAAGCCATGCAATCCCTTCCGGCGTCGCCCACAGGATATGGGTGTAATACATCAGACGGCTATCATCCAGCATTCTGCCGTCAACAAATACCTTGATTGTGGGGTCAAGCTGCCAAAGCAGATACCCTCCCCAATTGATATGATTGAACACCCTGCCGGCGGATCCGGCAGAACGTAAATATTCAACCGCCCCCACCGGGAATCTGGATTGGTTTACCTTTTCCTGTTGCGGACCAGCTTTGCCATAAACACTTGCCAGCAATAGCAGCGTCAATCCAGCCACACCTGTCGATGCGATGACATTGGCACGCTGCCAATATTTATCGGGGGCAGTCAAACATTGTGCAATATAAGGAGCTGCAACCAGCAGGAAAAATGTAAAGTAACGGTGTGACACCGCACTGATTGCGCCCAGGAAGATTACAAGCGCAGCCTGGCGCAGGTCTTTGCGTGCCAGGCGCGGTAATACCGCCAGCGCCAGCAGATAGAACACCCCAATCCAGAACTGCGGCAAGATATAACCAAGTTGATAAATCCTGAATGCGCTCATGTAGTCGGATGTCGCCTTCTCAAGCGGGCTTCCCTGCAATTGATAAACAAGGAGGTAGGTGGTTATCCCGTTGGGTGTCAACAAGGTTGCGCCAATGAATGCCGCTATGGAAATTGCCAACTCACCCGGGCGCGCTCCGCGTTGCCTGCCAAAAAGCGGAGCGGCAATATCTGCTGCCAGATAAATCATCAACAGTGCGCTTCCGAGCGTCACGCCGCCGTGTCCGTTTGCCCATAGCACGCCGAGCACGGGTATCAGGATGGCTGGCCAGCGTGCCCCCGTTTTTTCACGCCAATCAAGCAACAGAAAAAGTAGCGCTGCAAAGGCGAAGGATAGAAGTTGTGGCCGGTCTGCGGTTTGGCCAAGCATCCCGAACCCTGCCACCGACAACAACAGCAGCGAGACTGTGGATCCGGCGCCCATGAACCTGCTGCGCCAGTACAACACCGCCAAACATAGCCCCAACAAAGCGGCACGCAACAGAACCACACCCCATATGCCAAAATTCAGGAATATCTCATACAGGACAACCTGCGCGCCCCAATAATTGCGAAGTATTGTTTGACTGCGAACCGGGTTGGAATTTGAAAAAACGCCGAAAGGGTCTGTCGCCGGAACCTGCCCATGCTCTACAATCCAGCGCCCGGTTGCAATGTGCCACCAAAAGTCAATGTCCCACACCGGAACCAGGAAACCCCAGAAAAAACCCGCCACCACAGCGGCTGCGGCAACAGTGGCAGCAACTTCTGCGCGGATTCTCAGTTTCATCGGTTACACACCTTTCATCATGCGCTGCACCTGTGAGTTGATCGAACCGGCCAGGATGATGCGGTTGCCACAGACAAGCGGTATCAGTTGAGGGAATTTCACAGCGGCGAGATCAGCACGCTCTCGCGCAGTTTCTTCAACTGGTCGCGCAGCCCGGTGGCTTTTTCGAACTCCAGATTCCGTGCGGCTTGCAGCATTTCCTTTTCCAGCCGGATGATCTCCTTTGACACTTCCTTTTCGCTCATCGCCAGATATTTCGCCTGTTCCTGGGCAGCCTTGAGCTGGCTGCGCGCGGCTTCCGGTTCGTACATGCCTTCGATGATGTCCTTGATGCGCTTCTGCACGCCCTGCGGGGTAATGCCGTGCGCAAAGTTGTACGCAACCTGCTTGACGCGGCGGCGCTCGGTCTCATCTATCGCGCGGCGCATCGAGCCGGTGATACGGTCAGCATACAGCAGCGCTTTGCCGTTGATATGACGCGCAGCGCGGCCGATGGTCTGGATCAGCGAACGCTCGGAGCGCAGGAAGCCTTCCTTGTCGGCATCGAGGATCGCGACCAGCGACACTTCGGGGATGTCCAGCCCTTCGCGCAGCAGATTGATTCCGACCAGCACGTCGAACATGCCGAGGCGCAAATCGCGGATGATCTCGACGCGCTCGACGGTTTCGATGTCGGAGTGCAGGTAGCGCACCTTGATGCCGTGCTCGGAAAAATAATCGGTGAGGTCTTCAGCCATGCGCTTGGTCAGCGTAGTGACCAGCACGCGCTCACCCTGCTTCACGCGCAGATTGACTTCGGACATCAGGTCGTCCACCTGATGGATGGCGGGGCGCACTTCGATCTGCGGATCAATCAGCCCGGTCGGGCGCACCAGTTGCTCGACCACCTGGCCGGTGTGTTCGGCTTCGTACACAGATGGCGTGGCGGAAATAAATACGCTCTGGCGCATCACTTTTTCGAATTCGTCGAAGCGCAACGGGCGGTTGTCCATCGCGGAAGGCAGGCGGAATCCGTAGTTGACCAGGTTTTCCTTGCGCGCGCGGTCGCCCTTGTACATGCCGCCGATCTGCGGGATCGTGACGTGGCTCTCGTCGATGAACATCAGCGCGTTGGGCGGGAGGTAATCGATCAGCGTCGGCGGCGGCTCGCCCGGCTTGCGTCCGGACAGGTGGCGCGAGTAATTCTCGATGCCCTTGCAGAAGCCGATCTCGTTGAGCATCTCCAGGTCGTGGCGGGTGCGCTGCTCGATGCGCTGCGCCTCGACCAGTTTGTTTTCGCGTTGATAGAACGCGATGCGCTCGGCCAGCTCGACCTTGATTGTTTCCAGCGCGGCCAGCACCGTGCTGCGCGGCGTGACGTAATGGCTGGACGGATAGACGGTGTAGCGCGGCACTTTCTGCAGGATGTGCCCGGTGAGCGGGTCGAACAGCGACAGGGTTTCCACCTCGTCGTCGAACAGCGTGACGCGCAGCGCATTCTCGTTGCTCTCGGCCGGGAAGATGTCGATCACATCGCCACGCACGCGGAATTTGCCGCGCGAAAAGTCGATCTCGTTGCGTTCGTATTGCATCTCGATCAGGCGCTTGATCACGTCGCGATGGTGCATCTTTTCGTTATGGCGTAAATGCAAAATCATGCCGTGGTAATCCACCGGGTCGCCGATGCCGTAGATCGCCGACACCGTCGCGACGATCACGCAGTCTTCGCGCTCCAGCAGCGCCTTGGTCGCGGACAGGCGCATCTGCTCGATCTGCTCATTGATGCTGGAATCCTTCTCGATAAACACATCGCGCGACGGCACATAGGCCTCGGGCTGGTAGTAGTCGTAATAGGAAACAAAATATTCGACCGCGTTATCGGGAAAAAACTCGCGAAACTCGGAGTACAACTGCGCCGCCAGCGTCTTGTTCGGCGCCATGACCATCGCCGGGCGCCCAAGCTGCGCGATGACATTGGCCATCGTGAAGGTCTTGCCCGAGCCGGTCACGCCGAGCAGCGTCTGGAATGACAAGCCGTCGCGTATGCCCTCGACCAGCTGCGCGATCGCAGCCGGCTGGTCGCCCGCCGGTTCGAACGGCTGGTGCAGGCGGTAGGGGCTGTTGGGGAAGGTGATGATGTTCATGGTGAGGTGCGTATTGTACGGGGAATGGGGCGATTGCTAAACGGGGAGGTGTGGGGGAGAATGCAGCCACTGCCACAAGCCGAAGAACATAAATTTGAACATGGCCTTATTTCAGTAATTCTTTTTGTTCCAAATTCAGGAGACATCATAAAAATGGCAATTCAGATTTCGTTATTCAACCATAAGGGCGGGGTAAGCAAGACAACAACTGCATTTAATCTCGGTTGGATGTTAGCTGAAAAAGGAAAACGAGTGCTTCTAGTCGATTGCGATCCACAGTGCAATCTCACTGGCATGGTTCTGGGCTTCCAAGGAGCAGATGATTTTGCAAGTATTTATGAGGCAGGTGGGGTGCGAAATATCCGTGATGGCTTAGCACCAGCATTTGAGTCACGACCCGTGCCAATTGAACCTGTTGAGTGTGAGCAAGTGCCAGGACAACCAAATATGCTCTTGCTCCCTGGGCATATAGGACTAGCAGAATATGAGGTAACACTTGGTATAGCACAAGAGCTATCGGGTTCTTTAGTAACACTCCAAAACCTACCCGGCTGTTTGCATCACTTGTTTCAGATAACCGCAAAAAAATACAAAATTGATTGTATTTTGGTTGATATGAGTCCTAGTCTCGGACCAATCAATCAGAATCTTTTGATGACAAGTAATTACTTCTTGGTGCCGATGGCACCTGACTATTTTTCAGTCATGGCAACCGATTCTCTAGCTTCGGTGCTTCCAAAATGGAGAGCTTGGTCAAGTCAGGCTCAAGGACTTTCAGTACTTCAAAAGGCCACATATCCATATCCAAAGATCACCCCTAAATTTTTGGGTACAGTGGTTCAGAAATATCGACTCAGGGAAGGGTCAACCCCTTCAGCCGCATTTCAAAAATGGATTGACGCCATTGAAGAAGGAGTGCGAACTAAACTAATACCTGCACTCAATGGATGCGACATGATGTTACCTAACAAAACCTATGAGGGCGCGAAGGTCATTCCACAGAAACCATTATTACAGATGTCAGATTTTAACGGTCTTATCGCACTTTCTCAGAAACATAAAGCACCGGTTTTTGACCTTACAGACAAGCAGCTTGAGCAGACCGGCATTGTTCTGGCACGGACGAAAAAATCAATGAAGCTCTTTAGAGATTTGTTTTCTGTAGGGGCAGATAAGGTAATAGCGTTGACAAAATAATGCTCAAGGCTATCGAGGATTTTCGCGAAAATATCAGCCGTGTACAGCATATGGGCGGGCTACACAAGGCGATGCTGTCGCTTATGACTGGTGCGGTCGACACCTCCGATCTTCTTCGAGCCCAAATTGTTCTAGCCGTTAGTGCGTTGGATTGCTATATCCACGAGGCAACAACTTTAGGTATGGTTGAAATATTTGATGGCAAGCGTGCGCCAACGCCAGCTTTCCAAAAGTTCAGAGTTCCAATCAACCTAGTACTTGGAAATGGGGCTATTGTGAGCAGCAGTTGGTTTGAATCGGAGATTCGAGAACGACACAGTTTTTTAACGTTTCAACGACCCGAAAGAATTGCAGATGCTATACGCCTTTTTTCAGAAGTATCACTGTGGCGCAAAGTTGGCATTAAGCTTTCCATGTCGGAAAAAGATGTTAAGGACCATTTGACACTGATTGTTGACAGGCGAAATAAAATTGCACATGAAGCGGATATTGCCCCGGGTTGCCCAACCGTTCGCTGGTCCATAAGTGAGCACGATGTAGCTGTTACTTTAGAGTTTATTACAAAAATTTGTGAAGCGATTCACGATACAGTGAAGTAATTCGAATACACAGCGAACGAGAGCGAACGGGGTCAGCATCGCAATACATTTTCTACAACCTCCTCGCCAACCCTATTCAGAAATCTGCCACAAGCAATTTCGCCAGCATTTCGCCGCGCTACCGCCAAACGACTATCAGGCAATCGCCATAAGCCCTTTTTTCTGAATCAACGCCAACATGCGCAAGGCAGGACCGCCCGGTTTTTTGACGCCGCGCTCCCAATCGGAAACCAGATTTTTGGAGACGTTCAGGTAACGCGCAAAAACCGGGTGGGAGATGTGCTCGCGCAGGCGCAGGGCTTTGATCTCCTCGGGGCTGAGTGTATGCACGGGCGTCAGGCAGGTTTCGTCAAACTCGCGCATCGTCTGTTTGTTGATAGCGCCCACATCATGCAGTGCCTCCATCGTTTCATGGATGGCGGCGAGGGCATCGCTGCGATATTTTTTTGGCATCTTTTACAACCTCCTCAAACTGTCCGTTTGCGGCCAGCTCAAGCGACAGCCAGCATCAAATGCCCGACAGGTTCAGAGGTTGGCTTCACCTTGATTTCGATGTCGTAGCCGAGCCGGTTCAGGCAGTCCATCAGCTTGCGCTCGGACAGGTTGGAGAAATCGCCGCGCATCATGTCGGACACTTTCGGCTGGGTGATCCCCATGCGTTTTGCCGCTTCCTGTTGCGTCAGTCCGAGGCGGCGCATGGCCTTCCTGATCTCGATTACCAGGCCCGTTTTGATTTTGAGTTTATCCGCGTCGGGCAGGCCAAGATCGGCATACACGTTGCCGGAACTGCGCTGCACTTCGATACCGTCAATGACCCGTTTTTTCATTTCGTAACTCCTTTGCGCTCAGGTCGAAAAGCAATCTCAACCAACTCCTGCATGGATTCCCAGCCAAACACCGGCGTCTGACTGCGCGGCTGATTTTCCTGTCCGCCGTAAATCAGCGCGGAGCCGGAAGTACCCGCCGCCTTGCAAAAATCCTGCAGCGGCTTGAACCAATCCGCCGCCACCGTCCGCCCTGCCTTGCATTCGATGGGGAATGCCGTTTCCGGGCCGTGTTCCACCAGCAAATCGACTTCATTGCCCGCGCTGTCGCGCCAGAAATACAACCGGTTGGGCAATGCATGGTTGCATAGGTATTTTGTAAATTCACTCACCACCCAGGTTTCAAACAGCGCGCCGCGCATGCTGCCCAACTCCAGATCGCCAGCCTTGCGCACACCGGCCAGCCAGGCCGCCAGCCCGGTGTCGAGAAAATATAACTTGGGCGTTTTGACCAACCGCTTGCCGAGGTTGCGATGCCAAGGCGGCAGCAACACCACCAGATAGCTCGCTTGCAGAATCGAAACCCAGCTTTTCGCCGTATTGTGCGTGATGCCGCAGTCCGCCGCCAGTGCGGACAGGTTGAGCATCTGCCCGGTTCGCGCAGCGCACATGCGCAGGAAGCGCTGGAAAGTCGCGAGATCACGCACGTTGATGAGCTGGCGCAAATCTCGCTCGATGTAGGTGGCGACGTAATCGGCATACCAGATGTGCGGTGGAATGCCTCGGTCGAACAGCGGCGGATAGAAGCCTTGCAGCAGCATGGCTTCAAGGTTTTTCGGCGCAAACCCCGCAAGCATCTCTTCATGCGTGAACGGCAATAAATGCAGATAGCCCACCCTGCCCGCCAGCGACTGGGAAATACTCTGATTCAGGCTGAACTGCTGCGAACCGGTAAGAATGAACAGTCCCATGCGGCGACCCGCATCCAGACGAGTTTGCAGGTAGGAAAACAATTCCGGCGACCGTTGCACCTCATCCAGAATCGCCCCGTCCGGAAACTGCGCGAGGAATCCTCGCGGATCGCTCAGCGCAAATTCTCGCTGGTCGGGATCTTCCAGGGAACGGTAGGGCTTCCCGGGGAACACAGCCTGCGCCAGCGTAGTCTTGCCCGCTTGGCGCGGGCCGGTGAGCGCCACGGCCGGGTACCAGGTGGCAAGCTGTTTCAGGGTGGCTGTGGCGGTGCGATCTATCATGACCGCGATTTTGCCAGAAATTTACAAATTGTCAATTCGATTTACAATCTGCAAGAAGCGGCACAGACTGGCCGCCCGCCGGCCCGAACGGCTGGTTCAGTCGGTAGGGGCTGTTGGGGAAGGTTTTAATATTCATGGTGAGCCGTGTATTGTACGGGCAAAGATTGAATTGCTAAATGGTAAGGCCTGAAGGATACTGCCGGCGCGGCAAAAGACGGGTTAGCCCGGTCTCGTTTATTTTCCTGAACATATACATGAAAAATCTTGCTCATCACGCCGCCTCTTTGGCAATCACCGCCTGGGTCGGCGGACTGTGGTCCATCGGCTATGCCGTGACTATCCTCTTCCGTGCCCAACCGGACAAACAGCTTGCCGGGATGCTTTC
The DNA here is from genome assembly GCA_024653675.1 of Gallionella sp. Lineage (GTDB taxonomy): Bacteria > Pseudomonadota > Gammaproteobacteria > Burkholderiales > Gallionellaceae > Gallionella. The sequence goes on from JANLIB010000116.1 coordinate 33,965, forward strand.
CGGACACATGTTCGCGGTTATCAGTTATACCGGGGTCGTTTGCGGTGCGTACCTGTTGCTCTATCGCCTGGCCATATCCGGCAAAGCCGCCATGCGTGATTGGGTGTTCTGGCTGGTTGCGGCGATGCTCGTCATCACGCTGCTGCTCCAGTTCGGCATCTATCCCCTGATGGCGGAAATCAAACTGCAAGCCCATTCACCGGACGTGATGCAAAGCACAATGGCTACGAGCTACAAAATGTGGCATGGGATATCGAGCATGCTCTATTTGGTGGAATGTCTGTTCGGCGCGGCACTGGTCATCAAGCCGTTGCGAAAATAGGGGCAGACAGAAATCAGCGTAGCCCGGATTGCATTCAGGCTACATACGCCCCGGTTCACTCTTTCCCCGGCGCTGGTATAATTCGCGCCAAACCTCAAACCATAAGGAAATATCTTGGAGCTATCCAAACGCGTACAAGCCATCAAACCATCCCCCACCCTCGCCGTCACCGCGCGCGCCGCAAAACTCAAAGCTGAAGGAAAAGACATCATCGGGCTGGGCGCGGGCGAGCCGGATTTCGATACGCCGCAGCATATCAAGGATGCGGCGATAGGCGCGATCAACAAGGGCTTTACCAAATACACTGCCGTGGGCGGCACACCGTCACTCAAGCAGGCGGTGATCGCCAAGTTCAAGCGCGACAACGGTCTGGATTACACGGCCAAACAGATACTGGTTTCGTGCGGCGGCAAGCAGAGTTTTTTTAATCTGGCGCTGGCGGTGATCAATCCCGGTGATGAGGTGATCATTCCCGCGCCGTATTGGGTGTCGTACCCGGACATTGTGCTCATCGCGGAAGGCAAGCCGGTGATCGTGCAGGCGGGGATCGAGCAGGGCTTCAAGATGACTCCGGCGCAACTGCAAGAGGCGATCACGCCGAAAACAAAAATGGTGGTGATCAACAGCCCGAGCAATCCGTCCGGCGCGGTGTATACGCTGGACGACTTGAAAGCATTGGGCGCAGTGTTGCGCAACCATCCGTATATTCTCATCGCGACTGACGACATGTACGAACATGTCGCGCTGACCGATGCGAAGTTTGCCAACATTCTGAACGCCTGCCCCGACCTGTATCCGCGCACGATGGTGCTGAACGGTGTTTCCAAAGCCTATGCGATGACCGGCTGGCGCATCGGTTACGCGGCGGGGCCGGAAAACATCATCACCGCGATGGAGAACGTGCAATCGCAGAGCACTTCCAACCCGACTTCGATCTCGCAAGTGGCGGCAGAGGCCGCGCTGAACGGCGACCAGGGCTGCATCGTGCCGATGCTTAAGGCGTTCCGCGAGCGGCATGTGTTCGTGGTGAATGAATTGAACAGGATTCCGGGGGTGCAATGCATCATGGCTGGAGGAGCGTTCTATGCATTCCCGGATGTGCGCCCGGTGATCGCCAGGCTGCACCGGCGCGGCGCGATCAAAACTGCCACTGACGTGGCGCTATCGGAATATCTTCTGGAAAACGGCGGTGTGGCGGTGGTGCCCGGCTCGGCCTTCGGCAGCGAAGGTTATATTCGTTTGTCGTTCGCAACGTCGATGGCCAATCTGGAACAGGCTCTGGAACGTCTTGCCAAGGCATTTGCTTAAGGGCACCTCTATTAATCCAAACTCCGTCGCGATACTGCGTTGCTCAAGGAATTTTAACGCTTACATATCAAACATATGCGGCGCGCTAAAATTTCTTTCGCGCCTTGTCTCGCTTAGGATTTTGAATTAATAGAGGCGCCC
>JANLIB010000255.1 GCA_024653675.1 Gallionella sp.
CCCCTCATCCCCTGCCCTTCTCCCGCCCGCGGGAGAAGGGAGTATTCGTATGTCGCCGTTCAGCAGTATATTTGTCGTAAATTATGGAAAGCTCAATAAGCTTGTGACAGTTTAATACCCCTTGCACCATGTGTCAACATTGTTGATACTTAATATCTGCATGCCTATGTATAGATAAACCCAAAGAAAAGCCCCTGCCAGTTTCCTGACAGGGGCTTTATCAGCTAACCAACTTATTAGCGGCTGTTGCCGTTGTTGCCGCGCCCGAGTGCATAGCTGGGGCGGTCGCCACCTTGGCGTGGCGCGCTGTTGCCGCCACGATTCTGGTTGCCGAAGCTGCGCTCAGCACTGCGCGGTTTGGCTTGTCCGCCGAATCCCTGGTTGCGGGCTTGCCCGCCGCCAAGACTCAGCGTATTACCCTGGCTCGTGTTGCCATTAGCTTGGCCGTGCCATTGACCATGACCTTCTTTGCGCCCGACATGGCTATGACGGCTGTCCGGCGCGCTGTGGTGAAAACCATTTCCGGTATTACCGGCAAAACCGCCTCCGGTTTTGTTGCCTGCGTAACCACCGGTGCGATTGCCCCCGAATCCGGCATTGTTGCCGCTACCAAAACCGCCCCCGCTGCGGCGCGGGCCGCTGTTGTTGCGCGGACGATCCGATGAAGGGCCGCCGGTGCGCAGTTTGTACTTGGGCTCCAGTCCTTCGATGGTGTGCATCTTGATGCTTTGTTCGGTGTAGCGTTCGATGCGCTTCAGCATCTGCGCATCGCGGTTCGACGCGAACGAGATGGCAATGCCGGATGAGCCTCCGCGGCCGGTGCGGCCGATGCGATGCACGTAGTCTTCGGCGAACTTGGGCAGGTCGAAGTTGATCACATGCGAAATGCCGCGCACGTCGAGACCGCGCGCTGCCACGTCGGTGGCGACCAGGACGCGCACGCTGCCGTTGCGCATGTTGAGCAGCGTGCGGTTGCGTTCGCGCTGGTTCATGTCGCCGTGCAATGCCGCGACTGAAAGGCCTTGTGCGGACAATCTGTCGGCCAGCGAATCGGCATCGCGTTTGGTGGCGGTGAACACCAAAGCCTGATTCATGTCCACATCGGTCAGCAGATGACTGAGCATCTTGTTCTTGTGCGCAACATCGTCGGCGAACATCATGCGTTGCTCGATGTTTTCGTGCTTGTCCTTCGCCGCAGAAACGGAAATACGCTTTGGTTCCTTGAGCAGACGCGAGGCCAGATTGCCGACTACGCCATCCAGCGTCGCGGAGAACAACAGGGTCTGGCGTGTCTTGGGTGTGGCCTGGGCGATGCGTTCCACATCGTCAACAAAACCCATGTCCAGCATGCGATCCGCTTCGTCGAGGATCAGCACTTCCAGACGCGAGAAGTCGATGCGTCCGCGTTCCAGATGGTCGATCAGACGGCCCGGCGTGGCGACCAGAATATCCACATGTCCGGACAGCATACGGTTCTGCACCGGGTAGGGCATGCCGCCCAGGATGCTGATGATCTTGAAGCGCATGTTCTTGCCGTACTTGGTCGCGGCATCACATACTTGCTGCGCCAGTTCGCGGGTCGGGGTCAGCACCAGCACGCGCGGGCCTTTGCCGGGCAGGGTAGAAGGCGTTGCCAGACGGTTCAGCGCGGGCAGGATGAATGCGGCGGTCTTGCCGCTGCCGGTTTGCGATGAGGCCATCAGGTCGTGACCGGCCATGATGACGGGAATAGCCTGCGCCTGCACCGGCGTAGGCTCGGTGTAGCCGGTTTCGGCGATTGCCTTGAGAATAGCGGCGTTTAAATTCAAATTTTCAAATGACATCTTGCTTCCTTATTTTAGAATCAAAGGGAAACCATCTCGCGTGCCAAAAACAAGCCAGCATCCGGCAAAATAACCGGATGCCGAATCGAATCCGGCATGACGAACTTCTGGAAGTCCCCAGGGTAAGCGCTGGTAGTTAGAACTACTCGTCAGAAACGGGCAGACAGAATAACCGGCGCATAAAACATCGTTGCTAACCGGAAACTCCGAGATCCCAGAAGGACAGCTGAGTTTTATAGACAGGCGCGATTTGCATACGCGCGAGAGATAGGTCAGATAACGATGAACAAATGCCGCCCCACAGTGGAGACCACGGTGGCGACAAGCGGCGCATTATACGGATAGAAAAAATAAAAGCCAGCGGTTTTTAGGCCGCGGGCACACCCTCTTGAAAAATAGCATATCCGACCCAATTAACTCGAACTGACAACAAACCGGAGAAAACATGACCGAAAACGCAACCGCCAGCCGCGAGACTCTGGGCTTCCAGGCCGAGGTGAAACAACTGCTGCAACTGATGATTCATTCGCTGTATTCAAACCGCGAGATTTTCCTGCGCGAACTGGTTTCCAACGCCTCCGATGCATGCGACAAACTGCGCTTCGAGGGGCTGCACAACGCGGCATTGTTCGAGGACGATCCGGACATGGTCATCCGGATCGGTTACGACAAGGCGGCGCGCACGCTGACGGTGAGCGATAACGGCACCGGCATGAACCGCGACGAGGTGATCAGCAACCTTGGCACCATCGCCAAGTCGGGCACGCGCGAGTTCTTTTCGCGGCTGTCAGGCGACCAGCAAAAGGATGCGCACCTGATCGGCCAGTTCGGCGTGGGATTCTATTCCGCGTTCATTGTCGCCGACAGGGTGACAGTGCTGACGCGCCGTGCCGGCGAAAATACCGATCAGGGCGTGCGCTGGGAGTCCGATGGCGGCGGTGAATTTTCCATCGAGATGGCGGAGAAGAAATCGCGCGGCACAGAAATCACGCTGCATCTGCGCGAAGGGCAGGACGACTTGCTGGATGGCTACAAATTGCGCGGCATCGTGCGCAAGTATTCCAACCATATTATCCAGCCCATCCTGATGAAGAAGGAAGAGTGGAAGGATGGACAGCAACAAGTCACCGGCGAGGATGAGACCATCAACCAGGCCTCGGCCTTGTGGGCGCGCAGCAAGAATGACATTACTGACGAGCAGTACAGGGAATTCTACAAGCATGTCGGGCACGACTACGATGATCCGCTGGCCTGGACGCACGCCCGTGTCGAAGGAAAACAGGAATACACGCAGCTTCTTTATATCCCGGGCAGGGCGCCGTTCGACCTGTGGGACCGCGATGCGATGCACGGCGTCAAGCTGTATGTGCGCCGCGTATTCATCATGGATGACGCCGAGCAGCTGATGCCGCATTACCTGCGCTTCATACGCGGGGTGGTGGATTCCAGCGACCTGCCGCTGAACGTGTCGCGCGAGATTTTGCAGGAATCAAAGGACATCGAAGCGATCCGCTCCGGCTGCACCAAGAAAGTGCTTGGCCTGCTGGAAGACATGGCCAGGAACGAGCCGGAGAAATACACGAAGTTCTGGGGCGAATTTGGCCGCGTGCTGAAGGAAGGCATAGGCGAGGACTTCAGCAACAAGGACAAGATCGCCGGGCTGCTGCGTTTCGCCTCGACCCATGCCGGCACTTCCGATGAAATCGTTACGCTGGCGGATTACATCGGGCGCATGAAGGAGGGCCAGGACAGGATTTATTACATCGCTGCCGACAGTTTCAATGCCGCAAAGAACAGCCCGCACCTGGAAGTGTTCCGCAAGAAAGGCATCGAGGTGCTGCTGATGTCGGATCGCGTGGACGAATGGGCATTGAGCTACCTCACCGAATTCGACGGCAAACCGCTGGCCTCGGTAGCGAAGGGCGGCCTCGACCTCGGCAAGCTGGAAGATGAGGCCGAGAAGCAGGCGCAGGAAAAAGAGGCGGACGAATTCAAGGATCTGACCGGCAGAATCAAGACCAGCCTCGGCGAGCGCGTCAAGGAAGTGCGCGTCACGCATCGACTGACCGATTCTCCGGCCTGCATGGTGGTCGGCGAGCATGATCTGAGCGGCAATCTGGCGCGGATGCTCAAGGCTTCTGGCCAGAAGGCTCCCGTTTCGCAGCCGATTCTGGAGATCAATCCGCACCATCCGGTGGTGCTGCGCCTGAAATCCGAGGAAAAGCGCTTTGATGACTGGGCGGCGGTGCTGTTCGACCAGGCCTTGCTGGCCGAAGGAGGCCAGCTCGACGACCCGGCAACCTTCGTCAAGCGCATCAATCAACTGATGCTGGAGATGGGTGGCTGATGACATAACGAATAGCAGGATGATGTGGGAGCCCGATTCATCGGGCGATTGGAATTCGGCTATCGCGCAATAAATTGTGCTCCCACACACACCATCTGCAAGTTGCGCGGGGCGGCTCCGCCTCTTGTGCTAGAATGCGCGCCCTTTTCTATAGCAAGGTTGTTTCCATGTCCCGCGAAATTCGCAATATCGCCATCATCGCCCACGTTGACCACGGCAAGACCACTCTGGTGGACAAGCTGCTGAGCCAGGCCGGATCTTTTGCTTCCTATAAACATATCGCCGAGCGCGTGATGGACAGCAACGATCTGGAAAGAGAGCGCGGCATCACCATTCTGGCGAAGAATTGCGCGGTGGATTACGAAGGTGTGCATATCAACATCGTGGATACGCCCGGTCACGCCGACTTCGGCGGCGAAGTGGAGCGCGTGCTGGGCATGGTGGACGGTGTGTTGCTGCTGGTGGATGCGGTGGAAGGCCCGATGCCGCAAACGCGTTTCGTCACCAAGAAAGCGCTGGCATTGGGCTTGCGCCCCATCGTGGTGATCAACAAGGTGGATCGCGACGGTGCCCGCCCGGACTGGGTGATCAACAAGACTTTTGACCTGTTCGACAAGCTGGGCGCGACCGAAGAGCAAATGGATTTCCCGGTGGTGTATGCATCGGCATTGAACGGTTACGCCACTTTAGAACTCCCCTCTCCCGCAAGCGGGAGAGGGGCGGGGGGTGAGGGAGTAGTTGGCGGAGACATGCGCCCGCTGTTCGACGCGGTGCTCAAGCACGTTCCGGCACCGGATACCGATGTGGACGCGCCGCTGCAATTGCAGATTTCCGCGCTGGATTATTCCAGCTTCGTCGGGCGCATCGGCGTGGGTCGCGTGCGCCGCGGCCGCGTCAAGCCCGGCCAGGATGTGATGGTGATGAGCGGGGATAAACCGCCGAAACGCGCGCGCATCAACCAGGTGCTCGGCTTTCGCGGTATCGAGCGCGTGCCTTTGGATGAAGCGCTGGCGGGCGACATCGTGCTGATCAACGGAATAGATGAGATCGGAATCGGCGTGACGCTGGCCGACGTGAATAAGCCGGAAGCCTTGCCGATGCCCAAGGTCGACGAGCCGACACTGACCATGAACTTGATGGTGAATACCTCGCCATTGTGCGGCCAGGAAGGCAAGCTCATTACCAGCCGCCAGATTCGTGATCGCCTGACCAAGGAGTTGTTGGTGAATGTGGCGCTGCGTGTCGAAGAAACAGACAACACCGACGTGTTCCTGTTGGCCGGACGCGGCGAATTGCATCTGACCATTCTGCTGGAAAACATGCGCCGGGAAGGCTTTGAAATGGGTGTGGGTAAACCTCGCGTGGTGTATCGTGAGATCAACGGCGAAAAGTGCGAGCCTTTCGAGGTGCTGACTGTGGACGTGGAAGATACCAATCAGGGCGCGGTGATGGAAGAGCTGGGCCGCCGTCGCGGCGATTTGCAGGACATGCAGCCGGACGGACATGGCAGGGTGCGTCTGGAATACCGCATTCCCGCGCGCGGGCTGATCGGCTTCCAGTCCGAATTCATGACCATGACGCGCGGCACCGGCATCATGGCGCACGTGTTCGATGATTACGCGCCGGTCAGGGCCGAGATGCCCGGCCGCCGCAACGGCGTGCTGATCTCAGCGGAAAACGGCGAGGCAGTGGCGTATGCATTGTGGAAACTGGAAGATCGCGGCCGCATGTTCGTGTCTCCCGGCGACAAACTGTACGAGGGTATGATCATCGGCATCCACAGCCGCGACAACGATCTGGTGGTCAACCCGATCAAGGGCAAACAGTTGACCAACGTGCGCGCTTCCGGAACCGATGAAGCGGTGCGCCTGACCCCGCCGGTGCGCCTGACGCTGGAATCTGCGGTCGAGTTCATTGACGATGATGAATTGGTGGAAATCACGCCGCTCTCCGTCCGCATGCGCAAGCGTTTTTTGACGGAAATAGAACGCAAGCGCGCGTCCCGCAGCTGAACCTTTTTGCAGGAGCGCGATTCATCGCGCCCCTGCGATATTCACTATTGATTGGGAAATGGAATAACGCCGTGCAGTGCTATACTGCACGGCTTTTTTTATGGCCGGTATCAGGGTTTTTGATGCAAGATCAAAACGTCTTATTGCAGGGCGGGTTCCAC
>JANLIB010000260.1 GCA_024653675.1 Gallionella sp.
CCCCTCATCCCCAGCCCTTCTCCCGCCCGCGGGAGAAGGGAGTGTTCGTATGTCGCCGTTCAGTAATATATTTGTCGCAAATTATGGAAAGCTCAATAAGTCATTGGTTAACGCCAGCCAAGTCGCTGGTTAAATCACGTCCCTACAATCACACACCGAGGTGATAAAATGCGCCCTGATTCAAAACACTTGGAACATCATGCAGAACATCAAGGATTACATGAAGGGCGTAGGTCAGGCGGCACGCGCAGCCTCGCGCCTGATGGCGCAGGCCGACACCGCCGCCAAGAACCGCGCGCTGACCGGAATCGCCGCCGCGCTGCAAAACCAATCGGCGCAACTTCTGGCTGCGAATGCCATGGATGTCGCGGCGGCGCGCGCCGGCGGGTTGGATGATGCATCGGTGGATCGCCTGACGCTCACCGAAGAATCCGTGCGCGGCATGGCCGAAGGCCTGCGCCAGATCGCCGCGCTGCCCGACTTGATCGGCGCGATCAGTGACATGAGCTATCGCCCGTCCGGCATCCAGGTCGGCAGGATGCGCGTGCCGCTCGGCGTGGTCGGCATCATTTACGAATCGCGCCCCAATGTGACGGCGGATGCCGCCGGGCTGTGCCTTAAATCCGGCAACGCTGCGATACTGCGCGGCGGCTCGGAAGCGCTACACTCCAATCAGGCCATCGCCGCGTGCGTGCATGACGGACTGCGCGCCGCCGGACTGCCGGAAACTGCGGTGCAGGTCGTCGCCACGGCGGATCGCGCTGCGGTAGGCGAACTGATTACGATGAAAGAATTTGTGGACGTGATCGTGCCGCGCGGCGGCAAGAGCCTGATCGCGCGCATCTCCGAGGAGGCGCGCATTCCGGTCATCAAGCATCTGGATGGCATCTGCCATGTGTATATCGACGACGAGGCCGATCTCGACAAGGCGATACGCATCGCCGTCAACGCCAAGACGCATCGCTACGGCGTGTGCAACGCGATGGAGACGCTGCTGGTCGCACGGGACGTGGCCGCGAAGGTGCTGCCGCCGCTGTGCAAAATTTATCTCGAAAAAAATGTCGAGCTGCGCGGCGACGATGCGGCACGCGCGCTGATCGGGCAAATGAAGGTCGCCACCGAGGAAGACTGGCATACCGAGTATCTCGCGCCGATACTTGCGGTGCGGGTAGTCGCCGGCCTGGATGAAGCCATTGAGCATATCGGCACCTACGGCTCGCAGCACACCGACAGCATCGTCACGGAAAATTACACCAAGGCGATGCGCTTTTTGCGCGAGGTGGATTCAAGCAGCGTGATGGTGAACGCTTCGACGCGCTTTGCAGACGGATTTGAATACGGCCTCGGCGCCGAGATCGGCATTTCCACAGACAAACTGCACGCGCGCGGACCGGTCGGGCTGGAAGGGCTGACCTCGCAGAAATTTATCGTGCTGGGCAGCGGGCAAATCAGAAGTTAAGCGGGAGCGCGGACGTCCCGTCCGCAATGCGGGCAAGATGCCCGCGATCCATTTCAAGGAAGAAAAATGAGTCAGACCATCGAAGTGAAAGTGCCGGATATCGGCGATTTCAAAGATGTTGAGGTCATCGAGGTTTTCGTAAAGGCCGGTGAAAAAGTCGAGGCCGAGCAATCGCTGATCACGCTGGAAACCGACAAGGCCGCGATGGAAGTGCCCAGCCCCGCCGCAGGCGTGGTGAAAGCGCTCAAGGTAAAAATGGGCGACAAGGTTTCGCAAGGCAGCGTTATCTTGATACTGGAAAGCAGCGCGCAAATCCCCCCAAGCCCCCCTTTGCCAAAGGGGGGAAACATCACAGCGGAAGCACTTCCAACTCCCCCCTTGGCAAAAGGGGGGCTGGGGGGGATTCACTTCACCAAAGGCGACCTCCATGCCGAAGTGCTGGTGCTCGGCGCCGGCCCCGGCGGCTACACTGCCGCGTTCCGTGCGGCTGATCTGGGCAAGCAGGTGGTGCTCGTTGAAAAGCACGCCAATCTCGGCGGCGTGTGTCTGAATGTCGGCTGCATCCCGTCCAAGGCCTTGCTCCATGTCGCAAAGGTCATCAGCGAAGCCGAAGAAGCGGCGCATCACGGCGTGACTTTCAGCAAGCCGAAGATTGACATCGACAAGATCCGCGCCTGGAAAGAAAGCGTGATCAACAAACTCACCGGCGGATTGTCCGCGCTGGCCAAGCAGCGCAAGGTGCAGGTGGTGCGCGGCTCCGCGAAGTTCTCCGGTCCGAACACCGTCGTTGTCAAGACCGCCGAAGGCAGCAAAACCATCAGCTTCGACACCGCGATCATCGCGGCGGGCTCCAGCGTGGCGCGCATCCCCGGCTTCCCTTATGACGATCCGCGCATCATGGACTCCACCGGCGCGTTGCAATTGCAGGACGTGCCCAAGCGCATGCTGATCATCGGCGGCGGCATCATCGGCCTTGAAATGGCCACAGTGTATGATGCGTTAGGCAGCAGGATCAGCGTGGTGGAACTGGCCGACGGCCTGATCACCGGCGCGGACCGCGACCTGGTGAGGCCGCTGCACAAGCGCATCGAGAAACGCTATGAGGCGATATACCTGAAGACCAAAGTCACGAAGATCGAAGCATTGAAGAATGGCCTGAAGGTGCACTTCGAAGGCGAGCAAGCGCCCGATCCGCAGCTTTATGACCGCGTGCTGATGGCGGTAGGCCGCCGTCCGAACGGGCGCGACATCGGCGCGGAAGCAGCCGGCGTGCAAGTCAACGAGCGCGGCTTCATTCCGGTAAACCAGCAGATGCGCACCAACGTGCTGCACATCTACGCGATCGGCGACATCACCGGCGAACCGATGCTGGCGCACAAGGCGGTGCACGAGGGCAAGGTAGCGGCGGAAGTCATCGCCGGACATCCCGCCGCGTTCGAGCCGCTGACCATACCTTCGGTCGCGTACACCGATCCCGAAATTGCATGGATGGGGCTGACCGAAACGCAAGCCAAGGCGCAGGGCATCGAGTACGAAAAAGCCAATTTTCCGTGGGCTGCATCGGGACGCGCGTTGTCCATAGGACGCGAAGAAGGCGCCACCAAAGTGCTGCTCGATCCCGGTACACGCCGCATTCTCGGCGCAGGCATCGTCGGTGTGAATGCCGGCGAGCTGATCGCCGAAGCGGTGCTGGCTCTGGAGATGGGCGCAGACATGGAAGACATCGGCCTGACCATACACCCGCATCCGACCCTGTCGGAGACGCTGGGCTTCGCGGCGGAAATGGCGGAAGGCACGATCACCGACCTGCTGGCGCCGAAGAAGAAACCCTAGATCGTCATTCCGGCGGGGAAAACCCCCATCCTAACCTTCCCCCTGCAAGGGGGAAGGGACAATCGCCTCCTCTCCCGCAAGCGGGATAACCAGCGACTTGGCTGCGGTTTCTGGCAGCCTAGTCGAATGGCTAGTTGTATCACCCAGAGGATTGAGGTGAGGGCTGCCGGAATCCAGTGGTTTCATCAAAAATGCGGTTAGGTTTTGCCTCTCGTTGCGGGAAATATTTTCAATGACTGGATTCCGGCCTGACCGCAGGTCAGTTTATCCTGAGCCTGTCGAAGGGCCGGAATGACGGCATTCTCAGCCCCGATCCGACATCATCAATTATGACCGACACCGCCAGCCTCATCTCCCTCTTCATCAGCAGCTTCCTCGCTGCCACGTTGCTTCCCGGCGGCTCGGAAGCCGCGCTGTTCGCCGTGCTCAAGGCTTATCCGGAAACGCTATGGGTCGCGCTCCCCATAGCGACTATCGGCAACACACTGGGCGGGATGGTGACCTTCGGCATGGGCTGGTTGCTGCCCCAGACCCATATCCAGACGCAACAACTCAAGCATGTGGAAAAACTGCGCATCCATGGCACACCTGCACTACTGCTCGCCTGGGTGCCGCTGATCGGCGATGCACTGTGTCTTGCCGCAGGTTGGCTGCGGCTCAACTGGTGGAAGGCAGCGCTGTTCATGGCGCTGGGAAAATTCGCGCGCTATTGGGTGATCGCGTTCGCCATTGCTTGACGGCTCAAGCTGATCCCCTGGTCTCTACTCCCTCAGTTCCCAGTTGCGCGTTGAGGCGCGCCATTTCCTCGATGCGCAACCCCTCATGTTGCAGGCTGCCGAACCACCGTGCGTAATGCCGCGTGAACTCCGCACCCAGAAAGAATATCTGCGCCGAGTAATACACCCATAGCAGTAACGCGATCAGCGATCCGGCGACACCAAAGCTCGATGCCACACCGCTGTTGCCCAGATACAGACCGATCACATATTTTCCCAGGCTGAACAGACCCGCGGTGAAGGCGGCTCCGATCCACACATCGCGCCACGTCAACGGCACTTCCGGCAGGGCCTTGTAGATGATTGCAAACATGCAGGCGATCACGCCGAACGAAATGAGTGAGGAGGCTGTCGCGAGAACTGCGGCAAAACTGCCCAACACCCCGCCCGCATAGCGTTCAAGCACGGCCAGTGCGGCGCTGACAATGAGGGAGACGAGCAGCAGGAAAGCCAGAACCAGCACCATTCCAAAGGACAAGAGCCGGGTTCTCAAGATCACGCTGAAGGCCGACTGACTGGATTTTTCGATACCCCACAACTCATCCAGGCTGTCCTTCAGCTCGGCGAACACGCTGGTGGCGCCCACCAGCAGCAGGACGCTCGCGACCAGTGTCGCCATCAATCCGGAGGCGGGGTCCCGCGCTGATGCCAGCAACGCCTGTATCGCTTGCGCGCCATTCGGCCCCACCAGACCTTGCACTTGACCAACGATCTCACCCTGAGCGGCCTCTGCGCCGAAAAAGTAGCCGGCGACTGCGATGGCCAGCACCAGGATGGGCGTCATGGAAAACAGGGTATAGAAGGCCAGGGCTGCGCCTTTGCTGTCCCCCCTGTGATTGACCCAGGATCTCAGCGACTCGATCAGGACGATCTTCAGCCGCCTAGCCAGGTGAGGCGTGGCGTGTTCAGCACTAGTCATAACTTACCGTAATCTTAAAATTATTTTTTCATGTGCAGGATCAAGCGATCCCGCGCACCACTGCAGGCTTCAGCCGTCTGCTGGATGAGCTGGTCAAGTATGGCCATATTTAAAGAATTTGGCCAGCGATGGCCGCCAAAGTATCCCAAGCACAATGGACAGGATGCCAAAAAATACTGCCCCGAGCGCACAAGCCGCTCGCGCAACCTTGCCCAGCTTTAATTGATCCTCCCCTTGCTGCATATCCAGCTTGCCGGTATCAAGCCGCACCTCCCCGGCGTTGACCTTGTCCTCTCCTTTGGCAACCTGCTTATCTCCTTCGGCGATCTGCTCTCTACCCTTCTCAAAGCCTTTTCCCCGATTCAGCAGCTTATCCATAAAGACCATGAATTTATTGTCATAAGCCTGCGCATATTCCTTCTTGCCCGCTGTTAATTCATGCTTGCCAGCCTCCAAACGGACTTTTCCTGCATCAAGCTCAAGCTGTCCTTTATCAAGCTGACTCTGTCCACCGGCGATTTGCCTTTCCCCGGCTATGATCTTATCGGTGAGAACAAGATAGCCAGCGGCGAACGCGATCGCCAACAGGATTATGAGCAGCAAAGTAATCGGCTTAGCCATGACTTTCCATCCTGTATTCACGAATTAAGGCAAAAGCCTGCGGTGCGCACACGCCTGCATTAAGACGAGTGAACTTTTCTATGAGCGTGCGATCCTGTTTTTGGCTGCCAGCCCATGTTCATGCTGTTTCGTCAGCACTTCAGCCATGCTTGCTTGCACCCTTGAAGATCGCCTTTGCATCGCCATATATCTTCTCGACTGTCCCGGATATTTGTTTGCCCAGCCCTCTGACTTGCAGGTTCTCATTGCCAACCAGCTTTCCGGCCTTTTCCTGCACTTTACCAGCGATGTCTTTTACGATCCCCTTGATTTGATTCTTGTTCATTGTCAGATCCCTTGGGTTTAAATTGACAGGTAATCCCTGCAGACGCTGAATACTGAACGTAACATCATCGCCAGTCTGTACGGTAGCGAACCCATAAGACAATCATCTCCCGCATCTGAACAGATGCCCCTATGTTCGCTGCAAACAGAGTGATCTTTGCCTGTTTATTATTATTTTTAAAACAATCGTAGTATTTTTCTTTATCCCAACGCCGATGATAAAGAAACGCCACAACACCCGGTAGCAGTTCTTGATCGTTGGTCAGGTATTCGTAATCGATACCTTCCGGCGAGCGAAAGCCGATCAAGCGCCATGTTCCCCGCGAGCTTTGCAAGGTCACGGTGCGGTCATACAAAACCCCTTCGTTGCTGGTGTTGGGGGCGATGTCATTTTCCTTGACAACGGAATACCTGAGCACCGGCTTCATGCGTGTAATGACGGTGCTGCCATAAAGCTAGAATCGCCGATCCCAAAAGCGGCCGTCAATAAAAGCGCGATCAACAACATGGATTGCGCGCTTCGTCCGCAACCAGTTTAAGCCGCCGGATTCTTCGTGCTTGAGAACGCGCATCTCACCGAGAGATCGCGTTTCCGTTGTGACATCCAGCGCAACACCGTGACGCACATCGAAATGGGACAGCAGCATATGCCCCTTTTGATTGTCATCGCCGCCGTCAGGTTTCGGGTAGCGAGGTTCATAATGCGCCGACTCGCTCTGGTAGGTCGCATCGGTCGCAATGACTTCGCGCGAACCAATCCCTTCTACATGAACGAGCAGATCGGGCAAAGTGGTCCGCGCCAGATCGACAAGTTGCACGACGGCCTGGCGTAGAACATTTCTGCGCCCTGCCAAACGTGTCAAGCACTATTTTCAGTATTTCATTTCGTTGAAGCACCGTGCAAAAAAATCTTGCCCGACAAAAAACCTCTTCAACAAATGCATTCGCCTGGCGCCCAATGGCACCCCTCTATATTGATGTTATTGGCCGCACGAGCATTTATGTGCCGGACACCGTTACCTTCCGGGTGAACCAGCTGCAGGAGCGTGCCCTGCAAGTTCAACTGCGTTTTTTAGGTTAAAATTTCTTGAGCAACTCTGTATCACGACGGAGTTTGGATTAATAGAGGCGCCCTCAAGCATGTGGAAAGACTGCGCATCCATGGCACACCTGCACTGCTGTTCGCCTGGGTGCCGCTGATCGGCGATGCACTGTGCCTCGCCGCAGGATGGCTGCAACTCAACTGGTGGAAGGCCGCGCTGTTCTTGGCGCTGGGAAAATTCGCGCGCTATTGGGTGATCGCTGTCATCACAGCCTGACACAAAGGAACTGAATATGACTACCCATGCCATGCCAAAGAAAACGCTGCGCCTCGTGATCCATGGCCGTGTGCAAGGCGTGTTCTTTCGCGACTCGATGAAAAGTGAGGCGCAAAAGCTGAATGTCTCAGGATGGGTGAGAAACCGTAACGACGGCACGGTGGAAGCCGCAGTGCAGGGCGAGCCCTCCGCCGTGGATGCCATCGTGCGCTGGGCGCATCACGGCCCTCAGCAAGCACGGGTTGAGATGGTCGATATCGCGCCGGATAGTGGCAGCTACACCGGCTTCGAGGTTATCGGGTAGGCAGGAGATAACATCCGGCGGTTTTGCAGGTGTGGATTCAATTTTTCGGCAAATCAGTATATCGGGTTGCTGCCGGCAATAAGCTCTTCATTTCCCTTGAGCGCCAGCAGCCGTTCAATCTGCTCCAGAAGCGCATCCACCGACTTTGCCGCCGAATCCATCTCCCCTTTTTTGGCAAGAATCTCCACTTTCCTCGCCTGGCGGTTAAGTGCCGGCGTGCCGCAGTAGCTCGATGCTCCCGCCAGCTTGTGTGCCGCTTGATGCAAAACTTCAGGGTCATTTTTTGCGGAAATCAGGCTGGCTGAGAATTCGGGCAATCTGTCGAACAGCATGCCGAGCACCGCGCGCCAGATTTCCCGGTTGCCGAACGCCAGTTCCACACCCATCTGCGGGTCCAGTACGGGTAGCGGTGCCTGAACGCCAAATCCGGAAGCGTCTTCAGCACAGCATTTTGTTTCGCTCCCGGAAACTGCCGCATGGGGTGAATCAACGGCAGCTGACGCAACTGCCAGTCCCAGCTTTTGCAAAATGTTGATAAACGCCTTTTCGTTGATGGGCTTAGCAAGGTACTCGTCCATGCCGGCCGCCAGATAGCGCTCGCGGTCGCCACTCATGGCATTGGCGGTAAGCGCGATAATCGGGGTATGGCGCTTGCCATTTTCCAGCTCGCGGATGCGAATAGTGGCTTCGACGCCATCCATCACCGGCATATTGGCGTCCATCAGGATGAGATCGTAGGTTCTTTGATTGCAGGCATCCACCGCCTGCACGCCATTCTCTGCAAGATCGGCCTCCCCGCCCAGATGTTCCACCAGCATCCTGACCAGCTTCCGGTTGATCTCATTATCATCGACGACCAGAACGCGAAGTTTTTCGCCGGTTTTTCCGGAATTCAACAGCAATGTTGCGGGCACTGTATCTGCAATGGTTTGCCCATGCAGTTCACAGGCAGGCGCCGTCTTCGGCAAACGCAGCGCAAAGGCGAACCGGGCGCCGTGTCCCGCACGGCTCTCAACCGACATTTCGCCGCCCATCAATTTGACCAGGGTCTGCGAAATGGCGAGACCCAGACCGGTCCCGCCATACTTGCGCGTAGTCGAGGCATCGGCCTGTCTGAAAGGCTGAAACAGTCGCGCCATCGCTTCTGCGGAGATGCCGATCCCGCTATCCTTGACCGAAACCTCGACAAGCACATCCACATCGGTTTCTTCCTTCAGGTCGGCATGGATATGTATTTCTCCGTGCTGGGTGAACTTGATGGCATTCCCCAGCAGATTGGACAGCACCTGAGATATGCGCGCCGGATCCCCAAGCAGGCGGGTCGGCAACGCACTGTCGAATACAACTACCAGATCGAGCCCTTTGATCTCGGCGTTTGCCGAATGCAGCAAAATGATTTCTGCCAGCAATTCCTTGAATTCCATCTCAATCTGTTCGATGGAAATCCTGCCGGCTTCGATTTTGGAAAAGTCCAGGATGTTATTGATAATGTTCAAGAGGGTCCTGGCCGATACTTCTGTAGTGTGCAGGTAGTCACGCTGGGTATCCGTGAGCCCGGTCTTCGATAGCAGCTTGAGGAAACCCATTACACCGTTCAACGGAGTGCGGATTTCATGGCTCATATTGGCGAGAAACAGGCTCTTGGCCTGGCTGGCTGCTTCAGCCGCCTGTTTCTCGATCAGCGCATTTTTAGCGTATTCCTGCGCCTTGATTTTTTCGGTTATTTCCTGCGCATTGCAGTGAACAATGCCCTGGTTCCGGATAGGTGCGAAAGTCCAGCTCAAGGTGCGCTGTCTGAATTCAGACTCAACGGCCTGGGCTATATTGCCATCCGACAGGCAACGCGCAACAATCTCCCGGTAATTGCGGGGCAGCAACGATCCCATTTCCTCCCGCCCAAGACCCAGCGCGGCAAGCACCTGCATTCCATGCGGGTTTATGTACTGTATCTTTGCGTCTGCATCCATGCTCAGCACAATTTCCTGGCTGTCTTCGGGAAAAGCGGCCAGCGCTTCCAGCTGGGACATGGCAATTTTGATTTCCCTGGCTTGCTCCGCAAGGCGCACGGATGCGCTGTTCAGCGCTTCTCCAAGCCGCTGAAACTCGATGGAATGCGCATCGACCGGAATTTTTTCGCCATGCATTTCATTCAGCTTTCCTGAAAATTCCGTGTATCGCGCGATCGAAGCCAATGGTCGGCGCATGAGCATGTTGAGCCCGGTCAGCGCCAGCAGGAAAATGACAGCGCCGGCAAATACATTGGTAAGCCAGAAATGCCTCTCCGCATCCGCAATATCCTGCAAGCTATAAGTAATTTTCACCCACCCGAGCAAATTGCCCAATATCATCGGTTGCCAGACCACCATTCGGGCATTGTCGATCTGCATGGAAGCGGCGGGATCGGCAGGAGTTTGCAGCGGCGGCTGCCCGTAATGCGCCTCTGGCGGCTTGCCGGGATTGCGGCTCACATCTCCGATGAGCTTCCCGGTTGAATCGCAAATCTGAATGGCAGCAACGCCCGGGAATTCTATTGAGCGCAACAACATCTGCTCTATTGAAGTGTAATCACGCTGAAGCAGGAAGTTGGCGCCGGTTGCGGAGATGTGTTCAGCAAGCACGCTGGCCTGCATTTTCATGGTTGAAGTGATATTTCCAACCACTTCCCCCAGCATACGGTAGGAAAATGCGCTCATGGAACCGGCCAGCATCAGCGAAAACAATATTACAAGCTGTATACTCAATCGCCGCGGCCACAGGCGGCGCAATCTGCGGCGTGTATCACTGGCGGGAGATTCGTTGTTTTCCAGATGGTTCTTCATGGATTGAGTCATGCCATGGCTAAATCGTTTGTGTATCCGCAAGAATCCGGGCAGGAACAAAGAAGCCGCTGATGGCGTTAGCGCTGGAATGGCTTGATCAACTTGCGGATGATGTCGTATTCCGCGTCGCTTGTTTGCGCAAAACCATTGTAGTCGCTTCCCAGGGCATCAAGCACCCGGCGCTGTTCCGGGACGTGTCCATCGAGGTTTAATAACGCATTCTGCAATTTAAGAAAGAGCGCATGATCCATCTTGTCTTTTGCGGCAATATTGTATGGCGGAAGCTGTTCCGAGCTGTAAATCACACGAAGCCCCTTCTTGTCCCACTTGCGTGATTTGGTATCGGTGACTATCCCCGCATCATAATCCCTGTTGAGCACACCTCTTGCGATGTTATCGTAGTGACCGAGATAGGCGCGATTTCCCAGTCTTTCCAGCGGCATGCCGGCATTCGCCACGACTGCCCGCTGCAACAATGCGGCCGGATCGCCGAATGCGAAACTCTTACCCGCCAGGTCAGCAACTGTCTTGATGGAACTATCCTCGCGCACCACAATTTCCAGGCGGAAATATGCCTGGTTATCAGTAACGACCTTCGCAACAAGCGTGGCATTCCCCGTCTTGCGGGCGTTGAGATAAGCTACCGGGGTTAAATAAGCCAGTTCAACTTCACCGTTGGATAAAGCCTTGATCACCGTGGGCATGTCGGGTGAAAGCATGAGGACAACGGGACGCCCGATAGCCGCTTTCAGGTAGTCAGTAAGTGGCGTCAGGCGCTGGTGCATGACCGCCGGAGTATCTTCTGCCACCGACCCGAAGCGGACAGCTTGCTCCTGGTCTGCGCAAACCCGCAACGGAACCAACAAGAAAACATGCAAAACCAGCAAAATATAAATACGCAACATTGTCATTTCTCCCTGAATAAATAATCGAAGGAAAGATAAGGCTTTTTTGTAACGTGAAGACAAGGGTATCTCGATAAAGACTACCATAGAATTGAGCCCGTACACCGCTGTAATTGATATTGTTGCCATGCCTTTTGAGCGGTCTGGAAAGGCTGGCAAAACCGGCGGTGACCGGGATGGTTGATAACGGCACTAATGTCGTATACTTCGAAAACCTAGATGCGATTTCTGCGGAATACACAAATTCACTGAGCACGCTGGCCAACAGGGCAATCAGGTTATGTATAACACATTAATAGTCGATGATAGCCCGATCGAATTGCTGGTCATGAAAACCCTGCTGGAGAAGCTTGGTTTTGCGCCGCTCACTGCTGCCAGCGGCGAAGAAGCGCTGAACCTGATTCGTGAACATTCGCCGCATGTCGTAATCTGCGATATCTCCATGCCGGGCATGAACGGCCTGGATCTTTTGAAAGCAACCCGGCATTTTGTGAAGCCGCCTATTTTTATCATGGCGACCGGGTTGAATGACGCCGAGCATGCGGTAGCGTCGCTTCAGCAAGGCGCTTACGGTTACCTCACCAAGCCTCTGAAGGAAGAACCGGTACGCAAGGCGCTACATGAAGCAAACTTGCGCCATCTTAAGGAACTGGATGCAAGACAGGAACATGAAAGGCTGATCTCGACTGACCCGCTCACCGGCCTGCTCAACAAAAACGAGTTCATGCGCAATCTTGAGAGGAATGTCAGTTCGCTGGGCAAGGGCGATCATCAGACAGCCATTTTTTTCATCAGTGTGGATGGCCTGCGTTATGTCAACAATACCTATGGCCACCCCAAAGGCGACCGCGTGCTGCAGCATGTGGCCGCCATCCTCAGGCAATCGGTGCGGCCTACCGATATTGTGGCACGTTACGGAGGGGATATTTTTGCAGTCGCGTTGGTCGGCATCGATCCCAACTTTATGGAGGCCAAAGCACAATTCATATCAGGCAATGTCGAACAGGCCAAAATCACGCTGGGAGGCCGGGAACACAGCTTGACTGTCACCATAGGCGTAGCGATCGGATTTGCGCCCGCCGGTGTGGAGTCGCTGATCAACAACGCAGACCTCGCGCTTTCGCTGGCCAGGGAAAAAGGCCGCAATCAGATATATCTTTACCACGATGAGGATGAGACTCACCGCAAGGGTTTCAGCACCTTATTCGATAATCTTGAAACCCTCAAGCAGGCATTCCAGGCTCGCCGCTTCAGCATGCACTACCAGCCAATCGTGGATCTTCGCACCGGCGTCCCCGGCCACTATGAAGCGCTGATCCGGCTGCGGGATGAAGCGGGGAATGTTCTGCCCCCTGATGAATTCATCAAGGTCGCGGAGAAATTTGGCCTGGCTACCAAAATCGACTGCATGGTCGTCTCTGCCTGTATCCGTAAGCTTGCCGAATTGGCTCATGACGGCAAGCCGGCAGGTTTATCCATCAATCTGTCGGGCAAGTCGGTAGGCGATGCCGAATTGCTGGCTTTGATCAAGCATGAGCTTGAAGCAACCGGCGTCGACCCAACCCGGATAATTTTTGAAATCACTGAAACTGCAACTTTCCAGAATTTTTTTCTGGTGCAACAGTTTGTGCGCGACATCAAACAACTCGGCTGCCGTTTTGCCCTGGACGATTTCGGGGTCGGCTTTTCGTCCTTTTACTACATCAAGCAACTGGACATTGACTACCTGAAAATCGACGGGTCATTCATCCGGAATCTGCTGGAGAGCTCAAACGACAGAGTTTTTGTCCAGGCCATGGTCGAGATTTCCCGTGTATATGGCATGAAAGTCATTGCCGAATGGGTGGAAAATGCCGAGATCACGACATTGCTGAGGGGAATGGGAGTGGATTACGGGCAAGGCTATCACTTCGGCAAACCGGCGCCGGAATGCGAAATGCAGAACATGAAATCCGAACCTTAAATCCTGGAAAAAACAATCTATCCACGAAAAACACGAAAGGGGGGATGCAGGCATTCCGCCGCAAGCTCGCAATACAATACATTCGACAGGCTCAGGGCGAACGGATTTGTTTAGCGTATCGTTTGGCCTTTGTCTGAACGCTCAAGTGATCGATCTGTGGGCTGACCGCCAATATCCTTGAACTGTTTCATTCTATAGCATCAACACTCACTTACCCTGCAACATCCGCAACCCCCAGCCCACGCCGAACCCCGTCACATCGCTTGCCACACTGCCCAGCCCGCCCTCGCAGCGGCTGGCGGACAAGTCCACATGCAGCCACGGCACATCGTTTTCCAGGAAGCGTCTGAGGAAGCGCGCGGCGAGGATGTGGTCGGCTTCGCCATCCAGCGAGCATTGCTTGATGTCGGCGACTTTGGAATCCAGCGCGGGCTCGTAATCGTCGTCCATCGGGAAGGCGCACAGCCGTTCACCGCTTTGTTGCCCGGCCTGCACGGCTTGTTGCAGCAACGCATCGCGGTTGCCCAGCACGCCGCTGTAGCGCGCGCCCAGCGCCACGGCCATGCTGCCGGTGAGCGTGGCGAAGTCGATTAGCAGATTTGGTTTTTCGCGCGAGGCCAGCGTGAGAGTGTCGGCCAGCACCATGCGGCCTTCGGCATCGGTATGCATGATTTCTATAGTCGTGCCGTTCAGCGCCTTGACGATGTCGTTCTGCTTGTAGGCTTTCGGGCTGATGTGGTTCTGCGCGATGGCCAGCCAGCAATCGATGTTGACCGGAAGCTTTTGTTGCGTGGCGGCGAGCAGGATGCCGAGCGCAACCGCCGAGCCGTTCATGTCCTCGTGCATGCCGTGCATGTGGCGCGCGGGCTTCAGGTTGTGCCCGCCGGTGTCGAAGCAGATGCCCTTGCCGACCAGCGCCACGGTCCGTTTCGCCTTCGCATGGCGATAGCGCAGATGCACGATCGCGGCATCCTCGTCATGGCTGCCCTGCGCCACCGCAATGAATGCGCCCGCGCCCATCTTGCGCAACGCCTTCAGGTCGAACTCCCTGTGCTGCCAGCCATGTTGTTTGGCGAGTTCCTTGATGCGCTTGCGGTACAGCGCGGGGGTGAGTTCGTTGGGCGGCAGCACAGTCAGCGTGCGGCACAGCAGATTACCTTTGGCCTGTGCCTTGAGCGCGGCGAATCCTTTACTGTCGACATAACCATACAGCGCGATCTTTTGCAGCGGCTTGAGCTGGTCGGCTTTTTTCTTGTGCAGCGGCAGCGGCGCGCCGTTCACCCACGCCGCATACACCGCCGCCTCGGCGGCCTGCCGGCGTTGTGCCGCATCACCCTGCACGACGATGGTGACGCCGGACGGATGTTCATCCAGCAGCAACTGCATGGCCTTGCGCGCTTGCGCCTGTACCGCGAAATTGGTCTTGCTGAAATCCAGCATTGCCCAGGCGATCAGGCTGCCATCGGCTGCGTTGGCGGCGATGGGCTTATCGGCGAATTCCCCGGCCTTGATGCCGCGCCGCTTGAGCACGGCAGCCAGCAATTCGCGGTGCGGCACTGACATCAATTTATCCCCGGGTGGCAGTGTCTTGCCCTTGGGCAACAGCACCAACAGGTGGGCTGCGTTCAGGGACTTGGGTAAAGCAGATGAAGCGGTCAGTTGTGCTAGCATTGCGTCCTCGAATTCATTAAGTGTTTATCATTATCTCGGAAAAACCGTTTGTCCGCAGATTACACAGATTGGCGCAGATTTTGGAAAACAAAATCAACATCGGGAATCTGCCCAGTTGTAATTATTATTCTGCGTGAATCTGTGTAATCTGCGGATGATCGATTCTAAATATTCTATGCGTACCTATCTCGATCTGATGGAACACGTGCTGGAGCACGGTACCAAAAAAGCTGACCGCACCGGAACCGGCACAGTCAGCGTGTTCGGCTACCAGATGCGATTCGACCTTGCGCAGGGTTTTCCGCTGGTCACCACCAAGAAGTGCCACATGAAATCCATCGTGCACGAGCTGCTGTGGTTCCTGCAGGGCGACACCAATATCAAATATCTCAAAGACAACGGCGTCAAAATCTGGGACGAGTGGGCGGACGAGCACGGCAACCTGGGGCCGGTATATGGCAAGCAATGGCGCTCCTGGGCCGCGCCAGACGGCCGCGTGATCGACCAGATCAGCGAAGTGATCGCGCAGATCAGGAAAAACCCGGACTCGCGCCGCCTGATCGTGTCGGCATGGAACGTCGGCGACCTCGACAAGATGGCGCTCGCGCCCTGCCATGCGTTCTTCCAGTTTTACGTGGCGGATGGCAAATTATCCTGCCAGCTTTATCAGCGCAGCGCGGACATCTTTCTCGGCGTGCCGTTCAACATCGCTTCCTACGCGCTGCTGACGCTGATGGTCGCGCAGGTGTGCGATCTTCAGCCGGGCGACTTCGTGCACACCTTTGGCGATGCGCATCTGTATTCCAACCACATGGAACAGACGCAGTTGCAACTGTCGCGCGAACCGCGTCCGTTGCCGACGATGAAGATCAATCCGGCGGTAAAAGATATTTTCGCTTTCAGGTTCGAGGATTTCACGCTGGAGAATTACGATCCGCATCCCGCCATTAAAGCACCCGTCGCGGTATGAAAAACTCTTATCCCGGCACCGGTATGAAGCCGCGCGTCTCACTGATTGTTGCGATGGCCAAAAACCGCGTGATCGGCGCCGGCAACACGTTGCCGTGGCACCTGCCCGCCGACCTGAAACATTTCAAGGCGCTCACCATGGGGCACCATATCGTGATGGGGCGCAAGACCTATGAATCCATCGGCAAGCCGCTGCCGGGGCGCACTTCGGTGGTGGTCACCCGCAACGCCGGCTACGCTGCGCCGGGCATAGTCGTGGCAAACTCGCTCGAAGCTGCAATATCGTCTTGCGGTAACGACGAGGAAATCTTTGTGATCGGCGGCGCGGAGCTTTACCGCCAGGCTATCAATCTTGCCGACCGCATCTATCTGACCGAAATCGACGCCGACATTCCAGGCGATGCATACTTTACTGAAATCGACAGCAAGTCATGGCGGGAAACCGGGCGCGTGAGCCACGCGCCGGACGAGAAAAACGCGTATCACTATCACTTTGTAATTTACGACAGAAAGCGCTAGGGAAGCGCTGAACAAGTCCGTTCGCCCTGAGCTTGTCGAAGGGCTGTCAAGCTAACACATTGATTGTTAATAACCCTCCATTCATGGTTCGACAAGCTCACCACGAACGGAGGACTTATTCAGCGTTTCCCTTGCTTCTATCGAAAATCCCAGCGGTAGCCGAGGTAAACATATTTGCGTCTTATTTTCTCATTGGTAGTCGCGCTGGCGGTACGGGTATCTTCGATCCCTCCTTCACCGTCGAGACTGACCGAGTCACTCAAGTGGTAGCTCAATTTGAAGCTGGGAGTGATACGCGTCTGATGCACGCCAAAGCTGTCTTTCTGGTTGTATAGCTGGAGCGAAACATCCAGCCGCCAGCGTTGCCGGAAGGTTTCCACCTGAGTATAAGCCAGGGACTGCCCTTTATAGCTCCGGGCATCTATATAGCTGGCGCTCGCCACGCCCAGATCGCTTTCGGACAGCAAGCTGTTGCCTATCGCCTGCGCGGAATAAATATAGGTGTTCCCTGTTCCGGCAGAGGCAGGCAGTACGCCCGATGCCCCGGTTCCGGAAATATTGCTGATGCGAAAATCTCCACCCAACCTCCAGCGCGAAGAAAGGGGATGTGTCATCCCGGCCATGAACAAGTTGGATGTCTGGGTTATCGCCTTGGCGTCCACGCGCAGGCTTTCCGCCGTCACTCCCGACTGAGTCAGCGCCGCGATGGATTGAGTGACCTGTCCCGGCAACGCATTGGTGATCTGCAACGGCGGCGATTTTCTATGGTCTGCCAGCATGAGGTAGTTGCCGCCCGCGTCTGTCGTCCAGTTGCCCTGGAACATCGCGATATTGACCGCCTTGAACAGACTGTCGTATTCAAGCAGCCCCAGGTAATTACGCTGCGCATCGAAATAATGCGTTTCCATTCCGATCGCCCGGCGATCCGTGATTTTCGCCACGCGCTGTTCGATGTAATAAGCGCTGCCGCTCCACTGCTCCGGCAGCCGGGTAAGATCGACGCTCAAACCGGCAAAATTCTTTTTTTCAATATCGCCGCCGTAAAATTCCACCGGTGTGCCGATCACGCCATTGACGCGCCATGCGGAATTCGGGCTATAGCCCAGCCATGCGCCGTCAAAGCGCCCCGGCACCCCGCCCGCCACTCCCCTCTGCCGCCCCAGTCGGTACAGGTAACTGTGATCGCGCCCGCTCTGCTCGACATAAAAAGAATTCAGCCGGTTCTCATTCTTTGTTTTCGGCAGGAAATTCGCCCTGTGATCATCCCGGAACACAATGCGCGTATCGGTGGTCTCGGTGCGTTTCCGCGCAGTCATATCCAATGAGGTCATCAGCATCGACTGGTCGGTGCTGTTCAAAGTCTCGGTTGTGACGCTCAGGCCGTCTGCGGTAGTGACCTCCGTTTGCGACATGCCGTTATAGTAATTCTGTGACAGGCTGCCGAAGACCATCATCTTTTCCCCGGCGCCCTTCTTTTCGGCTGCCCGAGGCGCTGCCTTCGCCCGCGCCTCCGCGGGAAGCTGCGCCAGCCTGTCTTTCACCCGCTGCGCACCCGCAGCGTCCGGGTAAAGCTTCAGATATAACTCGTACTCCACACGCGCCTTGGCGAACTCGCCGTTCTTTTCCCGCGCTTCGCCTATCAGTTCCTGTGCAGCCATGGTCTGCTGGTTGGGCGGAAGATTGAGCAGCCGGTTCAATGTCTCGATCGCCGTGTCAAGCTGGCCACGCCCAAGCGCATCACGAGCGCTGTCCATCAATTGCTCCGCTTCCCCTTCAACCTGTTGGGACACCCCTTCCGGTTTGATTACCGGGATAAAGATGCTGATGCTGCGCCCGTCTTTGCCGGGGCGCACACGATAGTTCACCGCCTTGTCGAACTTGATGGTGAGCGATGAATCAAGATCGGGATAGGCAATCGTAAAATGCGGGGCGATATCCGACGGAGGGGAATCCCTGGCTTCCGGAACCAGGCGGGCGCCCTCCGGATCGGCTTCCAGCAGGTTGAGAAAAATATGCACCTCGCCATTTTTAAGCGACGCCTCGCGCAGATATTGAATCCTGACATCGAATATGACCTGGATCTCCGCCTCGTCTCCCGCCTGGTTGATCTCGATGCGATCAATCGAGTGGGCATGAGCCGGCCTGATGGCAAACCCGGCCAGCAACAGGGCAACCGCCAGCAAAGTGAGCGGGCGAAGCAGGCGGGTGAATGGGAGAACAGGATTTCGCATGGCTGGCAAAACGACGCTGGCTTTCAACTTGAATTCTCCTGCTGACAGAATGGTAATGAATTTTCCGGTAAACGCCGGGTGCCGCCCGCAGGCAGCGACCGTGCAATATACGCAGGATTAATCAATCAATCCCATTTCGTGTAGGCGGCGCCATTGGTCCCCAAAGGCCTGTGACATCCGGACTCGGAGCAGTCGGTCTTCCCTGTCGATTCGTGCGTCAGGGATTTCTTTTCCATATTGCCCAGGTAACTGGTGCCGGTGGCATGACAGGACTTGCACCATCCGGAGCCGTTGCCCTGGCTGTTGTTGTGATTCATATTAATAGCCGTAAAGGATGTCATGCTGGTATGGCACGAATCGCAGGACATGGACAAACCATTGAGCAATTGCGACTCGGGAATGTGATTGGATGGTTTGCCGATTGCAGTGGCGCCGTTGTGGCAGGTGGCGCAGGTGCCCGGCACTACTCCCGTATGGTTGTAGCCTGCCGGAATCCATGCCGTAGTGCGGTGACAGTTGTCGCATGAGTCGGCGGTTGTGATATGGCCGCCCGGCTTGCCCGTTGCCGTGGTGCCGTTATGGCAGGTTGCGCAGGTGCCCGGTGTGACTCCCCTGTGGTTGTAGCCCGCCGGAATCCATGCCAGAGTGCGGTGGCAGCTATCGCAGGATGCCGTGGTCAGTACATGGCTTCCCGGCTTGCTGGCCGCGGTGCTGCCATTGTGGCAAGTCGCGCAGGCGCCCGGCGCCACTCCGGCATGGCTGAATGACGCCGGTGTCCAGCCCGCGGTGCGATGGCAACTGTCGCATGGGGAGACGGAGGGGACATGCCGTCCGGGTTTTGCCGTTGCTCCCATACGGTTGCCCGCCAAGTGGCAGCCTGCGCAATCCCGTGGCGTTCCCTTGAATATGCCATGGATATGGCAGGATTCACACTTTGCCTGAACGTGCGCGCCTGAAAGGTAAAAACCGGTTTTAATGTGGTCGAAGCCTGATGCGCCGGGCGCAGTTGTTTGCGCCAAAGCAAAATGGGATGCGGCCAGCAGCGGCAATGCAAATATCAGCGCTATCCGCTGCGTCACACTCAAGGCATGGAATAAATTATTGATCCCGGTTTTTCCAGTATGGCTGTTCATTTCGCTGCTCCCAAAAAACTCTCAATTGCCGGTCAATCTACCAGAAAGACCATGTCACCAGAAATCCGCTCGTCTGGTTTCTGTCTATTTGGAATGAAAGGCATGGTTTTGCCGACAAAAGGCTATGGAACCGGATAAGGGCGCCTCTATTAATTCAAAATCCTAAGCGAGACAAGGCGCGAAAGAAATTTTAGCGCGCCGCATATGTTTGATATGTAAGCGTTAAAATTTCTT